>JADGOJ010000012.1 GCA_017883045.1 Acidimicrobiales bacterium | reverse complement strand
AACGACTCCGCTTCCGGGGGGTAGGTCAGATCCATGAAGGCAGCGTAGCCAACGGTGGCGAACCGGTTCGACGCCATTTGTGCCACTGGGACAATTGGACGAGAATAGAGGACTTCGCCGTAACCGAAAGTTGGCCCGTGCCCCGCTCCCTGCGTCAGACCATCGATGAGACGAAGGCGTCCTGGGCCCGCTCCAAGACGATCACGACGCCCGCCCACGTCGCGGCCCGGCCGGCCGAGCCCGGCAAGCTCCGGATCGCCTTCCTGATCTACCGGGGCAATCCGCGCTGCGGCGGCCAGGGTGTCTACACCCGCCACCTCACCAGGGAGTTGGTCCGCCTGGGCCACAGCGTCGAGGTCTTCTCCGGGCCGCCCTGGCCCGAGCTCGACGAGGGGGTGGGCTTCACCGCCGTGCGCGCACTCGACCTCTACCGCGAGCCCGACCCCTTCCGGATCCCCGCGCGCTCGGAGTTCACCTCGGTCGCGGACCTCGTGGAGTTCGGCGTCATGATGAGCGGGGGCTTCGGCGAGCCACTGGCCTATTCGATGCGGATCGAGAAGATCCTGAAGAACCGACGCGCCGACTTCGACATCATCCACGACAACCAGTGCATGGGCCCCGGCATCTTGAAGCTGCACCGCGAGGGCTGGCCGCTGCTCGAGACGCTGCACCACCCGATCACCGTGGACCGCTCGATCGCCCTCGACCACGCCGAGTCGGCGTGGAAGCGGTTCAACACCCGTCGGTGGTTCGGCTTCTTGCGCATGCAGGTGCGCGTCGTGACGCAGCTGCCCGCGGTGTTGACGGTGTCGCACAACTCCAAGGCCGACATCAACGCCCAGATGCACGTTCCGCTCGAGCGCCTGACCGTCGTGCCGGTCGGCGTCGACCACACGGTCTTCAAGCCCTACGGTGACGTCATCAAGAAGAAGGGCCGTTTAATGGTCACGTCGAGCAGCGACGTGCCGATGAAGGGCCTCGTGCCGCTGCTCGAGGCGATCGCCAAGCTGCGAGCCGAGCGCGAGATCGACCTGGTGGTGATCGGTCAGCCGAAGGCCAAGGGCCGCGTGGCGGCCACCATCGAGCGCCTCGGCCTGACCGACATCGTCACGACGATCTCGGGGGTGAGCGACGAGGAGTTGGCGCGCCTCTACGGCGAGGCCGAGGTGGCCATCGTGCCCAGCCTCTACGAGGGGTTCTCGTTGCCGGCGATCGAGGCGATGAGCTGTGGCGTGCCGGTGGTGGCGACGACGGGCGGCGCGCTGCCCGAGGTCGTGGGCACCAGCGGCGAGACCGGTCTGCTCGTCGAGCCCAACGACCCCGACACCCTCGTCGGGGCCATCCGCCAGCTGCTCGACGACGCCGCGCTCCGTGAACGTCTCGGTGCGGCCGGGCGCCAGCGGGTGATCGAACGCTTCACGTGGGAGGTCACGGCGCGCGGCACGGCCGCCTGCTACGACGCGATCCTCACCGGACAGGCGCTGCCGGAATCGATGGACTTCGACTGATGCTGACCGCCGATTACGACCAGTTGGGCCTGCGCCGCGGCGACCGGATCCTCGACCTGGGCTGCGGCTTCGGACGTCACGCCTTCGAAGCAGCACGGCGCGGCGCCAACGTGGTCGCGCTCGACGCCGGCCGTGACGAGGTCGACGGGGTCGCGGCGATGTTCGAGGCGATGCTCGAGGCCGGTGAGATCGAGGCAGGCACGCTGCACACCGCGGCCGTGCAGGGCGACGCGCTGCACCTGCCGTTCCCCGACGCGTCGTACGACCGCGTGATCTGCTCGGAGGTGCTCGAGCACATCCCCGACGACGTCGCGGCGATGCGAGAGCTGGCCCGCGTGCTGCGCCCCGGGGGGACCATGGCGGTGACGGTGCCGCGCTTCGGGCCCGAGCTGGTCAACTGGGCTCTCTCGGACGCGTACCACAACGTGCCCGGCGGCCACATCCGCATCTACCGTCGGTCGGTGCTGGAGGGGCGACTGCGCTCGGTCGGGCTCGAGGTCACGGGCCACCACTACGCCCACGGGCTGCACAGCCCGTACTGGTGGCTCAAGTGCCTCGTCGGCACCACCAACGACCAGAACTGGCTCGTGAAGAACTACCACCGGCTGCTGGTGTGGGACATCATGAAGTCGCCACGAACGACGCGCTACCTCGAACGCGTGCTCGCGCCGCTGATCGGCAAGTCGATCGTTGTCTACCTGGTCAAGCCGGTCGCGTCGTGACCTCGACGTTGAGCGCGATGTCCGGGGTCCCGGGTCTGCTGACCAGCGAGGAGATCGCGACGACCGCGGCCCACCTGGCCTCGCTGCAGGTGCGCAGCGGCCAGATCCCCTGGTTCCCGGGCGGTCACTGCGACCCCTGGAACCACGTGGAGGCGGCCATGGCCCTGACCGTGACGGGCTACGCCGCCGAGGCGAGGGCCGCGTACCGCTGGCTGGTCGCGACCCAGCTCGGCGACGGCAGCTGGTTCAACTACTACCTTGGCGAGCGCGTCAAGGACGCCCGTCTCGACACCAACGTCTGTGCGTATCTCGCGGCGGGCGTCTATCACTACGTGGTCGCCACCGACGACGTGGACTTCGCTGTCGAGATGTGGCCGACGGTCGAGCGGGCCATCGAGTTCGTCCTGCGTTGGCAGCTCGACGACGGCACGGTTCGCTGGTCCCTCGACTGCATCGGCCGTCCCGAGCACTACGCGCTCTTGACCGGTTCGTCGTCGATCTTCCACTCGTTGCGTTGCGCCGTGGCGCTCGCCGAGCGCTTGGACTTCGCCAAGCCCGCCTGGGAGCTCGCCGCCGGTCGACTCGGTCACGCGGTGGCCCATCATCCCGGGGCCTTCGCGCCGAAGAACGAGTTCGCCATGGACTGGTACTACCCGATCTTCTCTGGCGCGCTCGGCGGCGCCGCCGGCGAGAAGCGCATCGACGACGGGTGGGAGCGTCACGTGATGGACGGCTACGGCGTGCGCTGCGTGTCGACCAACGACTGGGTCACGGCCGCCGAGACCGCCGAGTGCGTTCTCGCCCTCGACGCGCTCGGCCTGACCAGTCGCGCCCTCGACCTCTTCAGCTGCACCAGGCGCCACCGTCGAGAGGACGGGGCGTACTGGACTGGCCTGGCCTACCCCGAGGAGGTCACCTTCCCGGGGATGGAGACCACCTCGTACACGTCGGCGGCGATCATCCTCGCCGCCGACGCGCTGAGCTCGTCGTCACGGGCCGCGAGGCTGTTCCGCCACGACGCGCTGCCGCGCCCGATGGACCTGCCCGAGCCGGGCTGCCCGCTCCAGCGCTAGACGCGGCGCAGTACCCGCAGCGAGCCCTCGACGGCGACGTCGACGAAGTGGCCGCTCTCGAGGGCGGCCAGGTAGATCTCGTAGGGTGGCCGCCCGCCCTCGCCGGGATCGGGGAAGACGTCGTGGATCATCAGGATCCCCCCGGGCACGACCTTGGGCGTCCACGCCTCGTAGTCGGCCCACGCGACCTCGGCGCCGTGGCCCCCGTCGATGAACAACAGGTCGAGCGGCTGGTCGAAGTGTGACGCCACGACGCTCGAGGGCCCGACGAGTCCGACCACCGTCGATTCGAGCCCGGCCTCGGCGATGGTGCGCTGCCAGGCCGGCAGCGTGTTCAGCCGCCCGTCGACGGGGTCGACCAACGTGGCGTCGAAGTGCTCCCAGCCCTCCTGGTTCTCCTCGCTGCCGTGATGGTGGTCGAGTGAGTACACGACGCTGGCCGACTGCTCGGCCGCCGCGCCCAGGTACACCGCCGACTTGCCGCACCACGCGCCGATCTCGAGCCACGTGCCCTCGGGAGCCCGCTCGGCGCGATCGAGCGCGTGGCGGTACAGGGCGAGGCCCTCGTCGCGGGGCATGAAGCCCTTGACGGTGTCGGCGAAGTCGAGCAGGTCGTCCTGACGGCTCATCCGAAGACCAGCGACCCGAGGGTCCACAGGCCGAGCCCGGCGAAGATGAGCCCCCCACCGAGGCGGACCATCTTCAGTGGGATGACGCGCAGCAGCGCCTTGCCGCCGTAGGCGCCGAGGAACGAGACGGCGATCAGCGACAGCGTCGACGCGAGGAACACCTCGAGAGGCTGGTGGAGCTTCGCCTCGAAGTTGGCCGCCTGGATCTGGGTCAGGTCGCCGAACTCACCGACGAAGATGACGACGAAGGCGGTCGAGATCTCCTTCCAGCGCGTCCCCGGCTTCTCGAGAGCCGCCTCCCCCTCGCCCTTCTCCTCCTCTTCCTCCTCGGTCACGAACAGCAGGTAGCCCGCTCCTCCGAGGAAGAGCAACCCGATGATCAAGTCCTTCAGGTGCACTGGGAACAGCGTGAGCAGCGAACCGGCGCCGACCGCGAGCGCCATGTGGATGGTCAGGGCGATCGACGCGCCGAGCACCACCATCGAGGGCCGTGCCTTGGTGCCCATGATGACCTGTGCGATGAAGGTCTTGTCGGGCAACTCGAGCACGAACATCAGGCCGAAGATGCCCAGGAACACTCCGACGTGCATGGTCGTGCCTAGAACTGAAGGCGCATCGAGGCGGCGAAGGTGAGGCCGACGCGCATCCTCTCGATCAACTGGTCGACCGTGCGCTGCTCGCCCCCGAGGGTGTGTTCGCGGTGGAACTTCTCGACCTCGTCGGCGAAGGCCTCGTCGTTGACGAAGGTCGGCACGCCCCTCGCCATGTACGACAAGGTGTTCATCGGGAACTTCTTGACCGCCTCGTCCCAGCGCGCGCTCATGTGGCGCCAGACGCTCGGGCCGGACTCGGGGTTCCAGCACAGGATGCCCAGGATGCTCGAGGCGTCTTGGCTGCGGAACTCGCGGAAGCACTTGTCGGCCGCGTCGAGCGCCACGCGCTCCTCGGCGAAGCCGCCCAGGCCGCGCAGGTAGCGCTGCTCCTCTTGGGGACTGGCGGCGTGACGGTAGCGCTCGAGGAACGTCTCGTAGTCGCCGGGCCGGTCGAGGCTCGACACGATGCGCAGGATGGTGTTGGCGAGGTCGCCCTCGAGGGTGTTGGCGTCGAAGCGTCGAACGGCCTCGGCGCGGATGGACTCGTCCTCGCCGATGGTTCCGAGGGTGCCCAGCACGATGGCGCGCATCTGGGGGGTCAGTTCGCTCTCACCGGGCCGGGCCTCCCAGCCGAGTCGCGCGAACTGAGGTTCGAACAGCGCTCGCACGGTGGCGGCGAACCCCTTTCGCTGCTCGGTGCTGAGCGCGCGGTGGACCCAGCTCACAGCGGTGGCGACGGTACCCCACGGGGTCGGCTCGTCCTCGTTGCCGAGGCCCTTGGCGACGGTGAGGAACTGGTCCCAGGTGACCTGGCTCGAGAACAGCAGCGCCCAGTAGTCCGAGACGAGCGTGGCGCGTTCGAGCGGATCGAGCTCTTCGACGCGGTCCTCGAGGGCCGCCAGCTCCGCCGCGCCGTAGCGGGTGCGGAAGTACCCCGAACCCCCGGCGTTGAGCACCACCGGAGGGGTGTCGGTCACCCTGATCGGGTCGTCGGCCAGAAGGTGCACGCTGATCGGACCGCCCTTGAGCGAGCGGGTCATCACCGGGACCATCCACGACTTGCCGATGGCGCTCGCCCCTCGGGCGGGACCGTAGGCGAAGGGCTGCTGGCGCAGTTGGCCGTCCTCGAGCGAGACCAGCGGGTGGCCGCCCTGGAGGATCCAGGTGTTCATCACGTCGCGGATCGGGTGGCCCGAGACCTCCTCGAGGGCGTCCCAGAGGTCGGTCGTCCTGGTGTTCGCGTAGCTGTGCTTGCGCAGGTAGCTGCGGATGCCGTCACGGAAGGTCTTCTCGCCGAGGTACTGCTCGAGCATCCGCAGCACCGCCGCGCCCTTCTCGTAGGTCAGCCGGTCGAACATGCCCCGGGTGTCGTCGGGCGAGACGACCTCGAACTCCATCGGCCGCGTCGCGTGCAGGCCGTCGATCTCGAGCGCCGAGTCGCGATCGGCGCCGAAGGAGACCCACACCTTCCACTGGGGACGGAACGCGTCCTGGCAGAGCACCTCCATGAACGTGGCGAAGGCCTCGTTGAGCCAGATGCCCTCCCACCACTCCATGGTGACGAGGTCGCCGAACCACATGTGGGCGATCTCGTGGGCGACGACCTTGGCGACGCGCTTCATCTCGGCGAGCGAAGCCGTCGCGGGGTCGATCAACAGGTCGACGACGCGGTACGTGATGCATCCGAGGTTCTCCATCGCGCCCTGGGCGAAGTCGGGGATGGCGACCATGTCCAACTTGTCGCCCGGGTAGGCGATGTCGAAGTACTCGGTGAAGAAGTCAAGAGCGAAGGCCCCGGCCTCGAGCGCGAGCTCGGTCAGGTGTCCACTGCCCATGGGGTAGACGATGCGCAGCGGCACGCCGCCCACGTCGCGCGCGGCGGTCTCCTCGAACGGGCCCACGACGAAGGCCACGAGGTAGGTCGACATCTTCATGGTCGGCGAGAAGCTGACGGTGCGCTGGCCGTTGCCGAGGTCGGTGTCCGAGGTGACCGGGGAGTTCGAGTAGGCGGCGAGGTGGCTCGGCACCGTAAGGTTCACCTGGTACGTCGCCTTGAAGGCCGGCTCGTCCCAGCAGGGGAAGGCCCGACGGGCGTCGGTGTTCTCGAACTGCGTCGTGGCGATGGTGTGCTTGACGCCCGAGGGGTCGGTGAACGTCGAGCGGTAGAACCCGTGCAACTGGTCGTTCAAGATCCCGGTGAAGGCGATCTCCACGACGGCGGGGCCCGCAGGCAGGGCGTCGTCGAAGAGGAAGGTGGCGGTCTCGTACTCCTCGTCGAGGCGCAAGTCGACCGAGCGATAGCCGGTGCCGGCGGTCGTGACCGTGGCGGCGCCCAGTGCGAGCTCGATGGCGTTCAGCGTGAACTGCTTGGTCGACTCGTTGATGTCGACGTCGATCTCGACGCGTCCGGCGAAGGTCGCCGCGTCGAGGTCGGGATTGATGAAGATGCGATAGGCGGACGGGACCACGCCTCGGGCGAGACGGTAGGGGTTGGCGGAAGTTGTCATATTCCGCAACCTTAGAGGCAAAAGTTCTACGCTCGCTAGGTGACGAATTCGCCAACGCCCGTGTCCCTGCGCGTGAAGCCCGGACCCAATCGACTCGCGGTCACCGGCATCGGCAACGCCATGCTCGACATCATCACCCAGGACTACGACGAGGTCTACAAGCAACTCGGCCTCGTGAAAGCGGCGATGGCGCTGATCCAAGAGCACCAACTCGAGAGCTTCTACAACGCCATGGGTCCGACGATCGAGATGTCGGGCGGATCGGTCGCGAACTCCATCGCGGGGGTCGCGGCGCTCGGCGGCACCTGTGGCTACATCGGCAAGGTCGCCGACGACGACTTCGGACACCGCTTCACCCACGACCTGCGTTCGATGGGCGTCGAGCTGGACCTGGCCATCGCCTCCGATGGAGAGGGCGCGACCGGACGTTGCCACGTCTTCATCACCGACGACGCGCAGCGCACGATGGCCACCTACCTTGGTGCGTCGAATCAGCTGCGCGTGTCGGACATCAATGAGGAGCTCATCGCGCGCTCGGAGATCACCTACGTCGAGGGGTACCTGTTCGACCTGCCACCGGCGAAGGAGGCGATTCGCAAGGTCGTGAACTTCGCGCACGAGCACGACTCGATGGTGGCGCTCTCGCTCTCGGACATGTTCTGTGTCGAACGGCACCGCCGGGACTTCCTGGACCTCGTGACCCAGGACGTCGACGTGCTGCTCGCCAACGAGACCGAGATCCGTGCGCTCTTCAACGTGTCGTCTCTTGACGCGGCCTTCGGCGCGCTCGACGAGCTCGGCATCCTCGCGGTCGTCACGCGCGGACCGAGGGGCGCCGACGTCGCGACCGTGTCGGGGGTCGTGAGCGTTCCCGCCCACGAAGTCGAACACGTGGTCGACCAGAACGGCGCGGGTGACATGTTCGCCTCGGGCTTCCTCTACGGCCTCGCTCTCGGCGCCGACCCGGTGGAGGCGGCCGCGTTGGGATCGCTCTGCGCGGGCGAGATCATCACGCACCTGGGGGCCCGTCCCGAAAGCGACCTTGAGGAGATGGCCATCGAGGCGGGGCTGCTCTAGACCTAAAGGCCCTGGCGGTCCAGTTCGGCGTCGAGCTCTCTGGTGCGAACCGTCTCCCACTTCACCCACGCCACGGCGATCGGGATGCAGGCGAGCAGCATCAAAGCGTCGCCCCCGATCCACATGATCGCGCCGCCGAGGTGCACGTTGTCCAGGATCGAGGCGCTGGTCGAACCCGAAGGCGCCATCGTCTCGTAGCTCGGAAACGGGTTCTTCGACGACATCGCGAGGGCCAGTCCCGTGAACGTGTCCACCGGCACGGCCGCCATCACGTAGACCAGGCGCAGGCCCCGGTGGATGGTGACACCGCGCTCGAGGCCGAAGGCGGCGCGAAAGAAGAGGTAGCCGGCGACGAGGAAGCCGACGTGTTCGAGGTTGTGCAGCCAATCGTGGCGCAGCATCAGGTCGAACAGTCCCGTGAGATGGGTGAGCGGGATGAAGACGAAGTAGGCCGCGAAGGCGACGAGCGGGTGGGTCACCACCGCCATCAATCGGCCGTCGAGGAATCGGCGCAGTCCCGGCGGACCGGTGGCGTAGGCCAGGTCGAGCGGCGCGCTGAGGGCGAAGAGCGGCGCCGCGATCATGATCAGCATCAGGTGCTGAATCATGTGGGCGCTGAAGTACTCGTGGTCGAAGACCCCGAGGACCGACTCGGTCGCGAGGAACGTGACGACGAGCCCGGCGACGAACGAGGTCGTTCGCAGCCTCGACCACGAAGTCGCGCGCCGCGCGGCCAGGACGTAGAGCAGGCCGGCACCCACCAGCAGCGCGATCGGGACGATGTCGGGTTGCCACTGGTTCAGATGACGCCACGAGAACTGTTGCAGCGTCAGCATTGGCACAGTTTGAATCCTACGACGGATGGTGGCGCGAGACACCTCTCGTTAGGATGTGGCTGTGAAGTCGAAGTATTTCTCTCGCCGAGCGCTCGGCTTGCATCTGGCGCTCGCCCTGTGGATATGCGTGTGCGCGGTGGCGGCATGGTGGCAGGTCGGTCGCGCGATGGAGGGAAGCTCGCTCAGCTACTTCTACGCGATCGAGTGGCCCGTCTTTGGGATCTTCGGCGTGCTCGGCTGGTACGCGCTCTTGAACCTCGAGAAGGTGACCGAGCATCAGGAGAGGGCCCGACGCGAGTACGAGGAGGAGATGCGCGCCGAGGCCCAGGCCGCCCGTCAAGCGAGCGCCCAAGGCGAAGACCCACTGCTCGCGGCGTACAACGACCACCTGGCGCAGATCGCCTCGGTCCCGAAGAAGAGACTCTGGGGACACTGATGGACGGTGCTTTCCGGCGCTATCGCTTGATGTCGTTCGTCACGGGTACGACGTTGCTGATCCTGTGCGTGACGCTCGTGCTGCACTCGGTGGACCTCGCCCTGTGGAAGGACATGAAGTGGTTCGTGCAGATCGTGGGCATCGGGCACGGCGTCGTGCTCTACCCGCTCTACATGATCATGTGCTTCCAGATGGTCTTGAAGTTCCGGCTGAACGTCGGCTATCTCGCGATCATGTTCCTCGCGGGCTTCGTGCCCGGATTGGCGTTCTATCTCGAGCACCGGATGCGCCTGAAGCTCTATCCGACCGGCTTCGCCACCAGATGAGCAGTCCCTGGCTGACGCGCCGGGTCATCGCCTTCGCCCATCAGGGCGGGTCGTTCGAGGGGCCCTCGTCGACGCTCGGGGCGATCGGCCAGGCGTTGGGCAACGGCGCGACGGCGATCGAGCTCGACGTGCACGCGACCAGGGACCGTCAGATCGTCGTCTGCCACGACGAGACCGTGGACCGCACGACGAACCACGAGGGCGAGATCGCGAATCTGACCCTCGAGCAGTTGCGAGAGATGGACAACGCGTACTGGTGGATCGCCGGCGACGCGGTGACCCACGGCCGTTCCGAGGACGAGTACCTGCATCGCGCGAAGGCACCCGTCGATCGCAACTTCGGCATCGTGACGCTCGAAGAAGTCAGCCGGAGCTTCCCCGGCGTGCTCTTGAACTTGGACATCAAGCGCTCGGACCCCGACGTCGAACCCTACGAGGGGCTCTTGGCCGACGAGTTGCGGCGTCTTGACCGGACCGGTTCGGTCATCGTGGCGTCGTTCCACGATGCGGCGATCCAGAAGTTCCGCGCGCTGGCTCCCGAGGTCGCGACGTCAGCCGCGACGGGCGAGACCGCCGCGTTCTTCTTCTCCCTCGTCGAAGGGGCGCCACCGCTCGTGCCACCGGTCTGCGCCTTCCAGGTCCCGGCCACCTTCGGTGACGTCACCGTCGTCGACGAGCGTTTCGTGCGGGCCGCGCACGACGCGGACGTGGCGGTGCACGTCTGGACGATCAACGAGCTGAACGAAATGCGACGGCTGCTCGACTTGGGGGTCGACGGCCTCATCAGCGACAGGCCGACGACGCTGTCCGAACTCTTGAAGGAGCGGGGCTGTGCGTGGGACGGGGCGCTGTAGGCGAAACGGCCTTAGCCGCGCCCGCAGTTCGGCTTCTTGCCGTGGTTGGCCTTCTTCTTGGCGCGTAGCTTGCGCTTCACAGTCCGCTTTGACATAGGTGACAATGTTAGTGGGTGCAGGGCTCGCAGGGCCAAACGAGGGGACTTCCGTGGAAAACAGCACGACCGCCAGTGGCCGGCTCGTCATCGTCGCGACCCCGCTCGGGAACCTGGGCGACATCTCTCGAAGGGCCCTCGAGCTGCTCGCCAGCGCCGACCTCGTGTACTGCGAGGACACGAGGCGATCGAGCACGCTGTTCAGCGCCCACGCCATCGCGGTCAATGGACGCCTTCGCGCCATGCACGAGCACAACGAGGCGTCGCTCTGCGAGGAGATCGTCGAGCACGTCGCCTCCGGGCGGGTGATCGTGGTGATCAGCGACGCGGGGACCCCGGGGATCAGCGACCCCGGAGCCCGAGTGGTGGCGGCGGTCGCCGAGGCTGGACTCGAGGTCACCACCGCCCCGGGGCCTTCGGCGGTCGTCGCGGCACTGACCATCAGCGGGCTCGCCACCGAGCGGTTCTGCATGGAGGGATTCGTTCCGCGAAAGGCCGGCGATCGCGCTCGTCTCTACGCCCAGTGGGTGAACGAGCCTCGCACCATCGTCTTCTACGAATCACCCCAGCGCCTCGCCACGACCCTGGCCGAGATGGCCGTCCACTTCGCCAACCGTCGAGTCTGCGTGGCGCGCGAGATCACCAAGCTCCACGAGGAGGTCGTGCGAGGAACGGTGCAGCAGGTCGCCCAGCTGATGGGTGCGCGCGACGTCATCGGCGAGGTCGTGGTCGTGCTCGAGGGCGCGCCGGACGCACCGCTGCTGGATGACGACTTCGTCCGCGCCGCCTTGGCCGAGCAGCTCACCAGCGGGGCGACGACGCGCGACGCGGTGACGTTCGTCGCGCAGTCGCTCGGTGTCGCGCACCGGGTCGTCTACCGACTCGCATTAGAGCTCCGAGCTGGCGAGGTCCGTTGAGTCGGTAACGTTGAGCGATGGGTCGCTTCTACATCACCACCCCGATCTACTACGTCAACGACGCCCCGCACGTGGGCCACGCCTACTGCACCGTCAACGCCGACGCCATGGCCCGTTGGCACCGATTGATCGGCGACGAGACCAAGTTCCTCACCGGCACCGACGAACACGGCCAGAAGGTGGCCGACGCCGCCGCCAAGCACGACATGTCGGCCCGGGACTGGACGGACCGGACCTCGGCTCGGTTCCAGGAGGCCTGGGACGCGCTCGATATCAGTTACGACGACTTCATCCGCACGACCGAGCCGCGCCACTACGAGAGCGTCCAGAAGTTCCTCACCGCGATCTACGAGAACGGCTACATCTATAAGGACGTCTACAAGGGCCTCTACTGCGTGAGCTGCGAGGACTACTTCACGCCCGAGGCGAGCGTCGGCGGGAACTGCCCGATCCACGGCCGGCCGCTGATCGAGATGGAGGAGGAGAATTGGTTCTTCCGGCTCAGCGCCTTCGAGGATCGGCTGCTCGAGCACTACGCGGAGCATCCCAGCTTCGTCACCCCCGAGACCAAGCGCAACGAGGCGTACTCGTTCATCAAGGGCGGGCTGCGCGACATCTCTATCACCCGGACCTCGATCGCCTGGGGTGTGCCGGTGCCCTGGGACGAGAACCACGTCTTCTACGTCTGGTACGACGCACTGATCAACTACCTCACGGCGATTGGCTACGGCCGCGACGACGACGAGGTCGCCAAGTGGTGGCCGAACTCACATCACCTGATCGGCAAGGAGATCATCCGGTTCCACTGCGTGTGGTGGCCGGCCATGTGCATGGCCGCGGGCCTCGAGCCCGTCAGTCACGTCCAGGTGCACGGTTGGCTGCTCATCGGGGGGCAGAAGCTCTCCAAGACCATGGCCGCCGAGGGCGAACTGCGCCTGAGCGACATCGCCCCGGTGATGTTGACCAACCTGTTCGGCGTCGACCCGATCCGCTACTACCTGCTGCGCGAGACCTCGCTGGGCAACGACGGCGAGTTCTCCCTCGAGGGCATCACCCAGCGCTACAACACCGACCTGGCCAACAACCTGGGCAACCTCGTGGCGCGCGTCACCGCGGTCGTCAACTCCAAGTGCGCCGGCGCCGGCCCCGCGCCACGACCGGACTCGGCCCTGCGCGCCGACGCCGAGCGGGCGATTCACGAGACGGCCGAGGCTTGGAGCGACTTCGCGCCCCAGCGCGCGCTCGAGGCTACGTGGGGCCTCATCGGCGCGACCAACGCCTACCTCGAGCTGCACGCCCCGTGGAAGATGGAGCCCGGCCCCGAGGTCGACGCGGTCTTGGGCGACGCCCTCGAGGCGATACGACTCGTCGCCATCCTGACGACGCCGGCGATGCCCAGGGTGTGCGAGGAGATCTGGCGGCGCATCGGACTCGGCGGTTCACCGTGCGAGTCGACCTTCGACCAGAGCGCCACGTGGGGCCAGTACCCCGGCGGGGTCACCGTCCACCGGGGTGATCCGCTCTTCCCTCGAATCAAGAGTGACGCATGAGCCACTGGACCGACGCGCACTGCCACCTCCAGGAGCGGTTCCTCTCCGATGACGAGAAGGTCGCCGCCGACGTCGACGAGACGTTGGCCAGGGCGTTCGACGGGGGAGTCGACCGCGTCGTGGTGATCGGCACCGACGCGCAGACGTCGCGAGAGGCGCTCGCGATCACGGCGCTCGAGGGCCCCGTTGAGATCTACGCGACCGTCGGCCTGCACCCGCACGAGGCGACCCACGACCTCGGCCCGATCCTCGAGATGGCGCGCGAGGGCCACCCGAGACTCGTGGGCATCGGTGAATGCGGCCTGGACTACTACTACGAGCATTCGCCGCGCGAGGCCCAGCGCCAGGCGTTCTCCGCCCAGATCGGCCTCGCCCACGAGCTCGACCTGGCGCTGGTGATCCACGCGCGCGACGCCTTTGGCGACCTCTTCCACGTCCTTCGCAGCGAGGGGGTGCCGGCGCGCACGGTAGTGCACTGCTTCACCGGCAACACCGACGAGGCGCTGGAATGCCTCGAGCTCGGCTGCGACATCTCCATCTCGGGGGTGGTGACCTTCAAGAACGCCGAGTCGCTGCGTGAGGCGGTGCGCGTCGTGCCGATCGGTCGACTGCACGTCGAGACCGACAGCCCCTTCCTCGCACCCGTGCCGTACCGCGGGCGGACCAACGAGCCGGCCTTCGTCACCGTCGTTGGCGAGTTCGTCGCCGAACTGCGCGGCGACAGCTTCACGGCGCTGCGCGAGGCGACGGTCGCCAATACCGCGAGGCTGTTCAAGCTCCCCGCCCGATAAACAGCCGTTGGTCAGGTATTCCATCTGGCCACGAGTGACGAGTTGCCTTGCGCCTCGCGCCCCCCTAGCGTTGTGGGGCGGGGAGTTCGGATACGAACCGCTGTCCTGGTGGAGGGTGGAGATCTGAGGGCATCAATCCGTCGGGCCCAACGGCGCCCGACGTCGCTTCTTACCTTGTTCGCCGTGCTGGCGATGGCACTGGTACTGGTCGCGCCGCTCGAAGCGGGCGCGGTGACCAGTCACGCCCCGCGCCACATGCCCCGGCTGGTCGGGCTCACTCGCGCCCGGGTCTACGCCGTCATGAAGGCCGACCAGCTCTACTTCCAGACCCGCGGCCCCGGCAGCGCGAGCGGCAAGTGGGTGGCGGTCGCCGCGCAGTCGCCCGCCCCCGGGACCCTCGTCGCCTGGCACGCCCAGGCGACGCTGACCACGACCATGCGCCGTCCCCACGCACGCCAGGCCGTGCCACGGGTGATCGGGCTCTCCCGGGCCCAGACCTTCGCCGCCATGAAGAGGGCCGGTCTGTACTTCCAGACCCGTGGGCCAGGGAGTTCGACCGGGCGGTGGGTGGTCGTGGTGCACCAGTCACCGGCCCCGGGGACCCGCGTCGCCTGGCACGCCGAGGTACTGCTCAGGGTCAGCACCCACCGGCCTCGCCCGACGGCCAAGCCCGTCGTCGCCGTGAAGCGCACCACCACCACGCTGAAGCATCCGACCACCACGACGACCAGGCCAGCGGCCAAGACCTCGCCCACGACCACGACCACGACCACCGCGGTCTCGACCACCACCTATCCCGGCGAGGTCACGTCTACGACGACCACGACCGCAACGACGCCGACCACCACGACCACGGTGCGCGCCACCACCACCACGCTCAAGAAGGCTCCGGCGCGCTACCGGATCGGCGTGGCGACGTGGTACTCGTACGTCCCTGGAAGGTGCGCGACCTGGTACCTGCCGATGGGCACCCGCATCACGGTGCGCGACCTGGACAGTGGCCGGACCGTCCACTGCGTGGTCACCGACCGCGAGGGGGCCCACGGCGACCGGGTCGTGGACCTCAACAAGACCCAGTTCAGTCAACTCGCCCCGCTCCACGTCGGGGTGCTCCGTGTCAAAGTCTCTTGGTGACCCACACCCGCACTGAACTGGCCGCGCTCCTCGAAACCCACGGGCTGCGCCCGTCGCGCGCGCTCGGACAGAACTTCGTGGTCGATCCCAACACCGTGCGGCGCATCGCCCGCCTCGCCGGCGTGGGTGCCGGTGACCTCGTGCTCGAGATCGGTGCCGGACTCGGGTCCCTGACCCTCGCGCTCGTCGAGACCGGCGCCGAGGTCCACGCCATGGAGGTCGACCGGTACCTGCTCGGTCCGCTGCGCTCGGTCGTCGAGCCCCACGGCGTCACGGTGCACGGCGCCGACGCCCTGCACGCCGACTACGACGAGATCCTCGCCGGGCGCGAGGCGGTCGTGGTCGCCAACCTCCCCTACAACGTGGCGACGCCCCTCGTGCTGCACCTGCTCGAGGCGGAGCCGCTGATCCGCCGGATGCTCGTGATGGTCCAAAAGGAGGTCGGCGAGCGCTTCGCGGCCCAGGCCGGTGACGAGGCCTACGGCGCGGCGTCGCTGCGCGTCCAGTACTTCGCCGACGCGAAGATCGTGGGCAAGGTGGGACCCTCGGTCTTCCTGCCCCGGCCCAACGTGGACTCCGCGCTGGTCTCGATCGTTCGTCGCGAGAGCGTGCGCGTCGACCCGACGGTGGTGAGCGAGGCCCAGCTCTTCGAGGTGATCCGCACCTCGTTCGGCCAGCGCCGCAAGATGCTCCGGCGTTCGCTGGCCGGTTGGGCCACCGAAGGCGTCTTCGAGCGCGCCGGCGTCGTCGAGACGCGCCGCCCCGAAGAGCTCACGCTCGAGGAGTTCGCACGATTGGCGGCGGCTCGGTGACCACCTTGAGGGCCCACGCCAAGCTCACGTGGTTCCTCGAGATCACCGGCCAGCGCGAGGACGGCTATCACGAACTGCGCAGCGAGATGACCACGATCTCCTTGAGCGACACGCTGGTCCTCGACGAGTCCGAGGACTACCTGCAGATCTTCAGCCCGTTCGAGGCCCCGGTGCTCGTCGACGAGACCAACCTGGTCGCGCGCGCGCTGCGCCTCGTGCACCGCCGCGCCGGCGTGACGATCGAGAAGTCGATCCCCGTGGGCGGCGGACTCGGGGGCGGCAGCGCCGACGCAGCGGCGATACTGCGCTGGGCCGGGGGAGTGGACCCCGCGGTCGCGGTGTCGCTCGGAGGTGACGTGCCGTTCTGCCAGCTGGGCGGCCGGGCCCTGGTCGAAGGGGTGGGCGAGCGGCTGACTGCGCTGGAATTCGAGGCGCGCGACCTCACGCTGATCGTGCCCGACTTCGGGGTCAGTACCGCCGAGTGCTACCGCGCCTTCGACGAGCTTCGAGCGGATGGCTGGGTGCCCTCGGGGGCGAACCACCTCGAGGAGCCGGCCGCGATCGTCGAGCCGCGCCTGCGCATGACCCTCGACTGGCTGCGCGCCGAGTACGACCCGAGGGTCCAGCTGGCGGGGTCGGGTTCGACGATGTTCGTTGCGGGCCACCTCGACCCGGGCGAAGGTCCGTGGAGCGTGAGCGGTCCCGCGGGCCCTCTCCAGTTCTCCCAGACCACCACGACGCCCGACTAGGCGTCGGCGAGCTATTTACCGGCGGCGCGACGCTGGAAGCGGGTTCGCTTCAGCATCTTCTTGTGCTTCTTCTTGCGCATGCGCTTGCGGCGCTTCTTGATTAGTGATCCCATGGCTCGTAGAACCTTACTAGGTTTCTCCCCGGCGCCTCTGCGCCGCCGGAATCTCGGCGGAATCCCCAAGGGGCCGCGGCGCCTCGAGGCACTAGGGCTGTTCGGCGATCCGTTCGATGTTCAGCGCCTGGCGCGGACACCCGCGCACGGCGTAGCGCGCTGACTCGAGGGCCCCGAGGTCGGCGAGGGGGGTGGGGGTGTTCACGATGATGGGGTAGCCCCACTCGTCGACCTTCACCAGCTCGGGCGCGAGCTCGTGGCAGTGCCCGAAGCCGTCACAGAGGATGGGGTTGACCCGCAGCACGAACCCGCCGACCTTGCGCCTCATTCCCATACGAGCTCTTCCTCGCGTTCGAGGTTGGGCACCTGCACGTAGTGCTGGCTCGAGCGCGAGCCGGTGCACGGCGCGCCGCGCATGTGGCGCTCGATGTCCTCGGCGAACACGTTGAGCGCCGACTTCACGAGGCGGGTCACGCCGTCGGGGTGACGGCAGGCGCCGCGGCCCTCGATGACCCCGCAACGCTCGACGAGGCGCACGAAGACGGCTTGGGGGTCGTGCGAGCCGTGGGTCAGCTGGGCGAGGTCGTCGGCCAGCGCCGGCAGCCCGAAGGCGCACGGTCCGCACTGGCGGGCGCTCTCGTTGGCCATCCACTTGGCGATGCGCTGGGTTTCGACCAGACCGCAGCCGCTCTTGGGCAGCACGACGAGGATGCCCGCACCGACCGTGCCGCCGAGGGGCCCGAGTGCCTGGTTGGTGAACGGCGCGTCGAGGTGGACGCCGCTCAGCCACGCGCCGCCGTAGCCTCCGGTCAGCAGGGCCTGGGGGTCGGGGTCGGCGCCGCCGGCCTCGAGGATCGAGCGCAGCGACGTGCCGAGGGGCACCTCGAGGACCGTCGGTCGATCCACGGCGCCCGACAGGGACACCAGCGTGCTGCCGGGACTGTCGTGGGTGCCGAGTCCGCGGAACCAGTCGGCTCCGTAGCGTCCGATCAGCCCGACGTGCGCGCAGGTCTCGGCGTTGTCCACGAGCGCCGGACTGTGGCCGATGCGCAGGATGTGCGGCTTCTGCGGTCGGTACTGCGGCAGCGACTTGTTGTCGTCGAGCCAGTGGATCAGGGCGGACTCCTCGCCGGCGACGTAGCGCCACGGCGGGGTGTGCAGTTCGAGCTTGGGACCGCGAAGGCTGCGCCGAGTCCGTTCGTGGATCGCTCGCCCGACGTGGTTCACGACCGTGGGATTGTCACGAGCGACGCAGATCGCGATGTTCTTCGCGCCGATCATCGAGGCGAGGAACTCCGCGCCGTCGAGGACCAGGTGCGGGTTCGCCGACAGCAGCGTCTGGTCCTTGTGCGCGGCCGGCTCGCCCTCCATGGCGTTGACGACCACGAACTTGGTGTGGTGGCGCTGGCTGCGGATCAACTGGACCTTGCGGAAGGTCGGGAACGCCGCCCCACCGCGACCCGTGAGTCCCGAGGCCTCGAGCTGTTCGAGGAGCGTCCCGGGGCGCTCGGCCATGGCGAACGCCTCCTCGTGCTGTTCGAGCGTGAGCGGACGGCCCACGGCGCCGTGCAGGACCCGGGGCAGGGTGTGAGAAGGGATCATCGGGACTTGCGCTTCTTGGAGGGAGCCCTCGGGCCGCGCTGGAACCCGCCGTCCGAAGGACGCGGGGGCACGGTCGGCTGGGGCCGCGGGGCCGTCGGACGCAGCGCCACCGGTGGGGAGTCGAGCAGCGGGCGAGCCGGCACGGACTGGTCCTTCGCCGCGGCGAGGGGTGAGAGCGCCGTGCGTCCGGCCGCGCGGGTCGGGCGGCCGAGGTAGCGCCAGACCGCCGCGGCGAGGACGAAGCTCGCGCAGATGACCGCGACGATCAGCCCGAAGCCCTTGCGGCTGTCGGTGCCGGCGAGCAACGTGTGCACCAGCGCGCTCGCGAAGGCGAGCCAGCTGAACCAGTGGATGAACCGCCACGTCCGGTTCGCGATGCGTACCTTCAAGAGGCTCGAGATCCACACCGCCAGGATCAGGTCGAAGGCCACCGCGCCGAGCGCGACGGGCACGCGCTTGTAGGCCGAGGTCATCGGCACGAGCGTCGACACCCAGCCCGTTGGCACGTAGCTGTCGACGACGGTGCTGGTGATGTGGATGACGAGGAAGACGACGGCGATGATCGAGACCGATCGGTGCAGCTCGTTGAGCTCGAAGCGTCCGACGATGGTGCCGCCGATCCGATTGGCGACGAACGTGCCGAGGGTGACGGCGATGGTGAAGAGGATCAGTGCGACGAAGCCGGTGGCGCGCGTCGTGTACCAGAGATACGGCGAAGTCAGGGCGATCATGGGGCGATCTCTTCTTCTTGGGGCCATCCACCTACGAACTCCACCGTACCGTCCGAGAGCACGAGCCGCGCCGACCAGCCGGCCTGGGCGATGTGGTACCCGGCGTCTTCGCCCCAGAGCAGCGCGGCGGTGGCGAAGCCGTTGGCGAGCACGCAGTCGCTCGCGCTGACCGACGCCGTGGAATACAGGCTTCGCGCGAAAGATCCGGTGCGCGGGTCGACGATGTGATTGACGACCTGCTCGCCGACGCGCCACGTGCGCGTCGCGGTCGAGGACGTGGCGATGCCGCCGTGGCGCAGGCTGATCCGAGGTTCGTGGCCGGTGATGTCGAGGGTCTCGGCCACGCCGATGACCCAGGGGCCGTTCGGACCGTGGCCGCGCACGGCGACGTCGCCGCCGAGTTCGACGACCACGCCGCCGAGCGGCGCGACGTCGTCGGCGACGAGATCGACGACGAGGGCCTTGGCGCTCGCACCGAGGTCGAGTTGACAGCCCGGGGCCAGGGTCACCGTGTGGTGCCCGCGATCGAGGTCGATGGCCGAGAGCCCCAGCGGCAGCACCGGGGCCGTGGCGACGAGGTCGGTGCGCCGGGCGAGCTCGTCGTAGTCGCGGTCGTAGCCCAGGGCGAGCAGCGCGGGCAGGACCGTCGGGTCACAGAGCCCGTCGGTCGCCTCGCCAGCTCGCAGAGCGGCGTCGATGGCCAGCTCGAGGGTCTTGCTGATGGCCACGGTCTCGCCATGGTGCCGGTTCAGACGAGAGATCTCCGAATCGCTGCGGAAGCGGTTGCACGCGGCGTCAAAGGCGTTGAGCCAATGCCACAGTCGTTCCTCGGCGAAGTGGATCTGCTCTGGGTGCTCGGTCGACAGTGAGCCGCTGAGGCCCCAGATCTCGAAGTTCATCGCGCGCCTAGTGGCAGACCACCGTGCCCGACGGCGTGCTGTAGCAGACGGTCGTTTGGGTCACCGGTGCGGTGGTGGGGGGCACGTAGGCGGTGGTCGGCGTCGTGGCGGCACTCGGCGTGTGGGCCGGGACGGTCGTGGCCGGTACGGTCGTGGCGGGCACGGTGACCGGCACCGTGACGGCGGGCTTGGCGGCACTCGCCACGTAGCCCACGAGGACGGCCGAGATCACGCCCGAGGAGACGAAGATCGTCTGGGTCAGGCGTCTGATCCGGGCGAACCGGCGATCGCGTTGCTGGGGTGTGCGGCGTGACGGGGTCATTGGGAGTTCCTTTCCCCAAGATTCTCCCACCGGCGCCTAAGGGGACTCCACTGACTTCATAAGAAGATCCGCAAAAGGCGACGTCAGACCCTGCGGATTACTCGCCCGGAGCGATGGGCAGGCTGATCGTGAAGCGCGCGCCACCGAGCTCGGGGTCGCGGTCGACCTTCACCGTCCCGTGCAGTTCCGAGACCACCTGGGCGACGATCGATAGGCCGAGGCCCGAGCCGGGCAGCGCGCGCGCCGATGGCGATCGCCAGAAGCGGTCGAAGACGAAGGGAAGGTCCTGGTCGTTGATGCCCGGGCCGCTGTCGCTCACACTGATCGTCCCCGCGCTCGAGGCCACGACGATGCGTCCGCCCGAGGGCGTGAACTTCACCGCGTTGGTGAGCAGGTTCGAAACGGCCCGCACGAGCCGGTCGCGCCGGCCGAGGACGGTCGAGGGCTCGACGCTCGCCACGATGGTGATGTCCTTGATGCGCGCGTAGGTGCGCGCGGTGTCCACGCACTCGTCGACGCACTCGTCGAGTCGCAGGGACTCGATGGCGCCCTCGCTGCGCTCGCCGCGGGCGAGCTCGCCGAGGTCGGTGACGAGCGCGGCGAGCTCGTCGACCTGGGTGACCATGTCGTTGGTGAGCTGGCGCAGGTCATCGGGGTTGAGCTCGCGCGCTCGAGAGAGGACCTGGGCGTTGGTGCGCAACGACGTCAGGGGAGTGCGCAGCTCGTGGCTGGCATCCACGACCAGCTGGCGTTGGAGGTTCTGACTGCTCTCGACGGTGCTGAGCAGCCGGTTGAAGACGCGACGCAGACGTCCGAGCTCGTCGGCTTCGCCCTCGTCCAGTCGGTAGCCCATGTCGTTGGTCTCGGCGACGGTCTCGATCTCGTTGGTGACCTCCTCGAGCGGATGCAGCGCCGCTCGCGCGAGGAAGAGCCCGAGGCTCAGGGCCAGCAGCAGTCCGCCGGCCGCCACGAACAACAAGGTGCGCACGAGGTTGCGAAGTTCCGTGACCTGTCCCGTGACGTCGACGATGAACAGTTGCGCTGAGGTCGTCTTGATGACGCACAGACCGGTCGGACAGCTCACCACCGAGTTCTTGGGCAGCCCGATGATGAGTTCGCGGTAGCTCTGACCGCCGAACTGGACGGTTCGAAGCAGTTGCTCCCCGTGACCAGTGGCGACGGCCAGGATCGCGTGGTCGATGGGAACCTTCGACGTGGGTAGCGTCTGGCCGTTGGGAAGGACGAGCTCGTAGTACGAGCCGTAGACCGCCGTGTCGTCGGTTCCCCCACGTCCCTTCTGGGGGGAGTGCGACGCCTGAATGAGCGACTCGTCGACGGCGTGCAAGAGCGCGGATCGCGTCGTGAGGAACGAGGCGAAGCAGGCGAGGATCACTGCGATGGACGCGGCGGCCACCGTGGCGGTGATGACCCGAGAGCGGAAGGTCACGACGTGCGAAGGGCGTAACCCACTCCGCGCACGGTCTGGATGAGCCGCGGCTCGTTCCCCTCCTCGAGCTTGCGACGCAGGTAACCGATGTACACGGCGAGCGAGTTGGTGCCCGAGTCGAAGTTGTAGCCCCAGACCAGGTCGAGGATCTGGTCGCGCGTCAGCACCTGGCGGGGGTGCTGGAGGAAGAGCTCGAGCAGGTCGAACTCGATCTTGGTCAACTCGATGCCCCGGGTGCCTCGGTGAACCTGGCGGGTCTGGGGGTTGAGCGTCAGGTCCTCGAAGCGAAGGACCGCGCCCTCGCCCTCGCCCACGTTGTGGCGGCGCAGCAGCGCGCGTAGACGCGCGAGCAGCTCAGCGAGGTCGAAGGGTTTCACCAGGTAGTCGTCGGCGCCCACGTCGAGTCCGGCGACGCGGTCGTTGACGGCGTCGCGTGCGGTGAGCATCAAGATTGGAGTCGTGTCGCCCGAGCGCCGGATGCGCCGACAGATCTCGAGTCCGTCGATATCGGGCAGCTGGAGGTCGAGCACGATGGCGTCGGGGGCGCGCAACTGGATTGATTTGAGGGCGCTGAGCCCGTCTTCGAAGAGCTCGATGTCGTAGTTCTCCATTCGCAGCGCCCGACCCAGGGCCGTGCGGATGGCGGCGTCATCGTCGACGATCGCGATGTAGGAGTTGGGGGTGGGTGCGGTGGTCACGGCGCGGCTTTCTTCGAACGGGTCAACAGGCTCTAGTGTTGCTGGTTGGTGTTAAGCGTCTCCAGTCATTCGTTAAGAATCTCCGAAGATTGTCAGAGTACCTTCATTGGCGGGTAGTTCAATTGGCAGAACGACGGACTTTGAATCCGTAGGTTGGAGGTTCGAGCCCTCCCCCGCCAGCCTCTAGCTCTCGAAGCAGAATCGGTTCAAGAGCGCCGCCAGTTCGAGGGGCTGGTCACCCTGGATCGAGTGCCCGGCGTCGCGCACGTGCACGACCGTGGCGTGGGGGAGTCGGGCGAGGAACTCCGCCTCATCCGCGTCGTCGACCACTGAACCGGCCGACATCGCGCGCAGCAGCGTGACCGGCATCGTCAACTCGGAGAGCTTGACCCAGAGGTCGCCCGCGTCGGGGGCGGTCAGCTCGGATCGTGCGTGCTGTTGGTGGCGCCACACCCACGTGCCATCGGAGCGCTGCAGCGCATTGTGCAAGATGCCGCGGCGCAGCGACGAGACGGAACGGGTGGGGTTGTGCTCGATGGTGCGCGCGAGCAGAGCGTCGAAGTCCTCGAACGACGTGGGTCCGTTCACGAAGTCCGTGATGTGGCGGGCCTTGTCGGCGTTGACGCCTGGGGTGATGTCAATCAGCACGAGCGAGGACACGAGATCGGGGCGGTCGTGGGCGACCAAGAGCGCCGTGAGCCCTCCGAGCGACATCCCGACCAGCGGCCGAGGCGGGATGATGAGCTGCTCGAGGGCGCGCGCGACATCGAGCGCGTGGCTCGCGATCGCCGACGCCGGAAACGGCGAGGCGTCGGAGTGTCCGTGGCCGGGCAGGTCGAGCGCGACGAGCGGTCGCTGCAGCGCCAGGGCGACGGTGTCGAAGGTGTGGGCGTTCTGCGCGCCACCGTGCAGCAACGCCATTTCGGGTTCGTCGTCACCCCAGCGAAGCCCGCTGAGCTGGCGAAGGCCGTCGACCGAGACGAAGAACCTGCGCACCGTGGGGACCGCGACGTGAAGATCCCACTCGCTCACGTTCTCGTGGAAGTACGAGAACTCGTCGTACGAAGTGTCGGCCACGCTTGGAATGGTACGCCTCCCCTGCTAGAGATGGTGGAGTGAGTCGCCCCACATGTGTCGTCGTGCTCGCCGCGGGCGAGGGCACGCGGATGAGGTCGTCTCGCCCCAAGCCGCTGCACCATCTGTGCGGGCGTCCGATGGTGCTCTACGTGCTCGACGCGGCGGCCCAGGAGGACGTGCGCGCGACGGTCGTCGTCGTCGGCCACGGCGCGACCTGGGTGGAGAAGTCGCTGACCGAGCGCGCGCGCGCCGACCTGCACCTCACGTTCGTCGAGCAGAGCGAACAGCTCGGCACCGGGCACGCGGTCTCGGTGGCGTTGCCGACGATCGTCGACGAGCTCGGCGACAGCGACGGCGACGTCTTGATCCTGCCCGGTGACACGCCGCTGCTGCGGCCGAGCACCGTGGCGCGCCTGCTCAGCCAGCACCGCGAGAGCCAGGCGGCGCTGACGGTGCTGACCGCGGTCGTCGAGGACCCTTCGGGCTACGGGCGGATCGTGCACGGCAAGAACGGCAGGGTCGCGCGAATCGTCGAAGAGCGCGACGCCACGGCCGACGAACGGCTCATCAAGGAGATCAACACCGCGATTATGGTGGTGCGCGCCAGCCTGCTCGGTCCCGCGCTTCGCCGCGTCGGTCGCCAGAACGTCCAGAACGAGTACTACCTGACCGACCTGATCGCGGTGTTGCACGAGGCGGGCCACGTCACCCAGTCGCTCGTGCTCGAGGACCCGAGCGAGGCCGCGGGCGTGAACGACCTGCTCCAGCTGGCCCGGGCCGAGGCGGTCCTGCGCGGGCGGATCAACGAGCGGTGGATGCATCGCGGGGTGATCATGTGGAGCCCCGAGAACACCTACATCGACGCCGACGTGGAGCTGGCCCCCGAGGTCTCGCTGCTGCCGGGCACCGTGTTGAAGGGGCGCTGCGTTGTCGAGCGCGGGGCACGAATCGGCCCCAACGCCGTCTTGAGCGACGTGTTCGTCGGCGAGAACGCCCAGGTCGCCACCGTGGAAGCCACCAGCGCAAGGATCGGCGCCGAGGCCCGCGTCGCCTCGTTCGTCGTGCTCGGAGCCGGCACCGAGATCGCCTCGGGCGAGGTCGTGACTCCCTTCCACTACCGGACCCACTAGGGACGCTGGGCGCAACGGGTACGCTGGCGCCGTGGAGTCCCTCGCCAAGCGCCGTCTCGTCATCGTCACGGGCCGCTGCCACCCCACGCTCGCCCTGGACATCGCCGAGAAGCTGGGCGTCAAGCTCACGGAGGCGAACGTTCGCGAGTTCGCCAACGGCGAGATCCACTGCCGCTTCGACGAATCGATCCGCGGCGCGCACGTGTTCATCGTCCAGACGCACTCCTCACCAGTGAACGACGCGGTGATGGAGCAGCTCATCATGATCGACGCCGCCAAGCGCGCGTCGGCCAAGAGCATCACGGCGGTCATCCCGAACTACGGCTACGCCCGCCAGGACCGCAAGTCCGCCGGTCGCGAGCCGATCACCGCGAAGCTGATCGCCGACATGCTCCAGACCGCCGGGGCGAACCGCGTGCTGTCGGTCGACTTCCACTCCGGTCAGATCCAGGGCTTCTTCAACATCCCGGTGGACCATCTGGTGGCCGCGCCGGTGCTCGAGGAGTACTTGAAGGCCCACACCAACCCCCACGAGTTGGTGGTGGTCGCCCCCGACGCCGGCCGGGTCAAGGTCGCCGAACGCTACGCCCAGCACCTGGGATGCGACCTGGCGCTGGTGCACAAGACCCGTCCCCACGGCACCGCCAACGTCTCCGAGGCCCGCCATATCGTCGGTGACGTCCAGGGCCGTCACTGCGTCCTGATCGACGACATGATCGATACCGCCGGCACCATCGTCGCGGCCTGTGACCTGTTGAAGGCCAACGGGGCCGAGGAGATCTGGGTGATGGCGACCCACGCGGTCTTCTCCCCGCCGGCCGTCGACCGGCTCTTCAACGCCCCGGTCAGTCGCGTGATCGTCACCGACACCCTGCCCCTGGGACCAGAGCGCCGCTTCGAGAAGCTCGAGGTGCTCTCGATCGCGTCGATCGTGGCCACCGCCATTTCCGCGATTTTTGAGGACTCTTCGGTCTCGGATATCTTCGGAGGCGAGAACCTGCTCTAGCCCGAGGGGGTCCACACCCCAGGCGGGCTAGACTTTCTCTCCTGTGCGCGGTCCACTTTGGGGCCCCGGCCATTCGCAAGAGGAGTATCCATGTCACACGCCACTTTGAACGCGTCCACCAGTCGGGACAAGGGTTCGAGCAACTCGCGCCGCCTGCGTCTGTCCGGCTCGATTCCGGCCGTCGTCTACGGCGAGGGCGTCACCCCGCTGCCGATCGCGGTCGACGCCAAGTCGTTCCGCACGGCGGTCTCGGGCGAGCAGGGACTCAACTCGCTGATCGAGCTCGACGCCGACGGCCAGAAGTTCCTGGTCATGGCCCGTGAGATCCAGCGCCACCCCGTGCGCGGCACGGTCGCGCACATCGACTTCCAGGTCGTGGACCCCAACGAGCCCGTGGTGGCCGAGGTACCCCTGCACATCATCGGCGACGCGGTCGAAGTGCGCCACGCCGACTGGGAGGTCGACCAGCAGATGTTCAGCATCGAGGTGCGCACCCGCCCCGACCAGATCCCCACCCACATCGACGTCGACATCACCGAGTTGAAGGTCGGTGGCACGATCCGCGTCGAGGAGCTCGTGCTGCCCAAGGGCGTCGTGCCCGCCGGCGACCCGACCGTGTCGGTCGTGACTTCGCGCCCCGGTCGCACCGCCGCCGTAAAGACGACGGCTGCGCCCGAAGCTGGCGAATAGTTCGTCGTGGCGCTTCGGCGCTTTCGCAACGCCGATCGACGCGGGAGCGCGAGCGCCCTCGTCATCGTCGGCCTGGCCAATCCCGGTGCCGA
Organism: Acidimicrobiales bacterium; assembly: GCA_017883045.1. GTDB lineage: Bacteria > Actinomycetota > Acidimicrobiia > Acidimicrobiales > RAAP-2 > RAAP-2. Next base: position 14,586 of record JADGOJ010000012.1, on the reverse strand, counting down.
GTATGAGGGATCGCGCCACAACGTGGGCGGCGACGCCGTTCGCCTGGTGGCCCAACGCCGTGGCGTCCGCCTGAGCCTCGAGAGCCGTCAACGCGCCCTCAGCGGCTCGATCCCCACCCCTCGCGGGCTCGTGACCCTGGCGGTGCCCATCACCTTCATGAACGAGTCGGGCGCCGCCATTCCGCCGCTGCTGCGCCGCACGTCACTCGGGGATCTCACCCACCTGGTGATCGCCCACGACGAGCTCGACCTCGAACCGGGTCGCCTGCAGTTCAAATTGGGCGGCGGCCTCGCCGGCCACAACGGGCTCAGGTCCATCGCGTCGGCCCTGGGCACCCAGGAGTTCTCGCGGCTTCGCATCGGCATCGGCAAGCCACCGACGAAGGAGCAGGGAGCCGACTACGTGCTGCAGCGTCCGACTGGCGCACGCAAGACCGCTCTGGCGAACTTGGTCGCCGCGGCCGCGGACGCCCTGGAGATCCTGTTGGACTACGACTTCGACGACGCCCAGCGAAGGGTGAACGGCGCCCGTGACTGAGCCCACGGGGCTGCGCCGGGTTCTTGAGCTGGCCGCACCGTCGGTGCGCGACGCCAACGCCGCGGGATCGTTCGCCCCGAGCGGCTTCGCGACGCCCCTCGCGGTGGCCTCCTACGCGCTCGAGGCCCCCTTCGTCGTCGCGGTCACCGCCACCTCGACCGAGGCCGAGCAACTGCGTGACGCGGTGGCGGCGTTGCTCGGCGAAGGCGACGAGGTGGCGCTGTGGCCCGGCTGGGACACCCATCCGCTCGAGCGCGTCAGTCCCGACGTGCAGGTCATGGCGACCCGGTCGCTGCTGCGCTGGCGTCTCCAGCACGCGACGCGCCCACGGGTGGTGGTCGCCTCGGCGCGTTCCATCGCCCAGTTGCTGGCGCCCGAGGCCGTTAGAGCACCGCTCCTGGTGCGACGAGGCGGCGAACTCGACCGCGACGCCTTCATCTCGTCGCTCGTCTCCTTCGGCTACCGGCGCGAGAGCCTGGTCGAGCACCGCGCCGAGTTCGCGGTGCGCGGGGGGATCGTCGACGTCTGGCCGGCCCAGGGCAACGAGCCGGTGCGCCTCGACTTCTTCGGCGACGAGATCGACCGGCTGACGGCGTTCGACATCGCCAATCAACGTTCGCTGCACGACCTCGTCGAGGCGATCATCGCCCCGGCACGTGAGTGGCTGCCCGACTCGGCGACGCGCCAGCGCGCCGAGTCGATGGTCACCGCGTCGCCCTGGGGCCGGGCCACCTTCGATCGGCTCGCCACGGGCCAGCTCTTCGACGGGATGGAGGGCTGGATGGCGCTCTTCGTCCAGTCGCCTCGGACGCTGCTCGACGAACTCGGCGACGTCACGTGCGTGGTCGTCGAGCCCGACCGCGTGCGCCGTCGCCTCGAGGAGTTGCTCGACGAGGAGCGTGAGCTGACCAACGCGGTCGCGGCGACGTGGCAGGCGACGACCGAGGTCCCGCTCCTGCACGCGGCGTGGTCCGAGGTCCTCGACCTCCGAGTCGACGTGGCGCTCGATGCGAGCGCCGCCGGCCTGCACGGATCGCTCAACCTGAGCTCGCCCCCCGTGGTCCAAGGTGACGCGGCGCGCATCGCCAGTCATGTGCGCCAGTGGTCGACGCGGCGCCGCGGCGTCGTCTTGACGTCCAACGCCGCGGCGGTCGAGCGCATGGCCGAGCAGTTGCGCGCCGAGGGCCTCGAGGTCACGACCGATCCGAGCAAGGTGCTCGACGTTCGCATCAGCGTGCTCGAGAGTTCGCTGCCGTCGGGCTTCAGCCTCGACGACCCCCAGATCGTCGTGTGGAGCGAGAGCGACCTCACCGGGCGCCGTTCGGTGCACCGGGCGGCGCGCACGCGCACGCGCAACGTTGACGGCTTCTTCGACGACCTCACCATCGGCAGCTACGTCGTGCACCGCCAGCACGGCGTGGCGAAGTTCTCTGGCACCACGACGAGGGCGATCAACGGCACCACCCGCGACTACCTGATCCTCGAGTTCAAGGACGGACGCAGTTATTGGCCCACCGAACAGATCGACGCGTTGACGCCCTACTCGGGAGGCGACGCGCCGGCGCTGTCGCGCATGGGCGGGGCCGAGTGGCAGAAGACCCGGGCCAAGGCCCGCGCGGCGGCCTTCCTCGTCGCCCAAGAGCTCGTCGAGCTCTACCGCCAGCGCAACGTCGCGGTCGGCCACGCCTTCGGGCCCGACACGCCGTGGCAGCGCGAGATGGAGGACCTGTTCCCCTACACCCTGACCGCCGACCAGGCCCAAGCGATCGAGGACGTGAAGGCCGACATGGAGAGGTCGCGCCCGATGGACCGGCTGATCTGCGCCGACGTCGGCTTCGGCAAGACCGAGGTCGCGGTCCGCGCGGCGTTCAAGGCCGTCCAGGACAACAAGCAGGTCGCGTTCCTGGTGCCCACGACGCTGCTCGCGAGCCAGCACTTCGCCACCGTCTCCGAGCGCTTCGCGGGCTTTCCGGTGAAGGTCGCCCTGCTGAGCCGCTTCGTCGACGACGCTGAGGCCAGCCGGACCCTGCAGGGGTTGAAGGAGGGTAACATCGACGTCGTCATCGGCACCCACCGGCTGCTGTCGGAGAACGTGGTCTTCAAGGATCTGGGGCTGCTGGTGGTCGACGAGGAGCAGCGCTTCGGCGTGACGCACAAGGAGGCGATCAAGTCGCGATCGATCGGCGTGGACGTGTTGACGCTGAGCGCCAGTCCGATCCCGCGCACGCTCGAGATGGCGTTCGTGGGCATCCGCGACCTGTCGATGATCACGACGCCGCCGGCCGACCGCCGACCGATCCTGACCCACGTGGGCGAGTACAACGAGGCGGCGGTCGTCGAAGCGGTCCGCCGGGAGCTGCTGCGCGAGGGTCAGGTCTTCTTCGTGCACAACCGGGTCTCGGACATCGACCAGGTCGCCCGGCGCATCGGCCAGCTCGTGCCCGACGCCCGAATCGCCGTCGCCCACGGTCAGATGGACGAGGGCACGCTCGAGCGGGTGATGATCGATTTCTGGGAGCGTCGGTTCGACCTGCTGGTCTGCACGACGATCGTGGAGTCCGGGATCGACCTGCCGTCGGTGAACACCCTGATCGTCGACCGCGCTGAGCGGTTGGGGCTGGGCCAGTTGCACCAGCTGCGCGGGCGGGTGGGTCGAAGCGGCCAGCGGGCCTACGCCTACCTCTTCCACCCCGCAGACCAGGTGCTCTCCGAGACGGCCTTCGAGCGGCTGCGCACCATTGGTGACAACACCGCCCTCGGCAGCGGCTTCAAGATCGCCATGCGCGACCTGGAGATCCGCGGCGCGGGCAACCTGCTCGGCCACGACCAGTCGGGCCCGGTGGCGGCGGTCGGCTACGACCTCTACGTGCAACTCGTCGCCGAGGCGGTCGCCGACGCGAAGGGCTTCGTCGTTCCCGAGGTCGTACAGGTCAACCTCGACGTGCCGGGCGAGGCGCACCTGCCCAAAGAGTACGTCCAGGCCGACGACGCCCGCCTCGAGGCGTACCGGCGCCTCGCGGGCGTCACCACGAAAGACGAACTCGATGACCTGCGAGACGAGTGGCTCGACCGCTACGGCCCGCTGCCGCGCCCGGCGCTCGGCCTGCTCGAACTGAGCGAATTGCGCCTCGCCTGCATCGAGGCCGGCGTCGGGTCGGTGGTGGTGATGCCCGCGCGCGTCGGCATCCGGTCGAAGCCCGTGGTGAAGATGGGGCCGCTCGAGCTCTCGCTCAGCCAGCAGATTCGCCTGCGACGCACGTACGGCTCGCGCGCCTACGACGAGACCAGCAAGGACCTGCGCCTCGAGGTCACGCCCGACGAGGCCGCGCCCAGCGCGTTGCTGGGCCTGCTGCGCGAACTCCTCGCGGTCCCGGCCAAGGTCGATTCGTGATTCAGTAGCATGGACAGGTGCGTCGTCTCGTTGCCCTGTTAGTCATCGCCCTCTTCGGCGCCACGCTGTACGGCCTCTCGAACACCTCCTCGGGCATCAAGGTCAATGCCGCGACGATCTCGAACGGGACCTTTCGCGCCGAGTTGAACGCCATCGCCACGACGCCCAACGTCGCGTGCTATGTGACCGCCCTCGCGGCGGCGAACTTCGGCGCCGGCGCCGGTGGGGCGTCGATCAACGCGACCGGGGCGTCGGCTTGGGCGAACCTGCGGATCGAAGGCCTGGCCATCGATCAGTACGCCGTGAAGCGCCTGAAGTTCCACCCCACTCCGGCGGAGTTGGCCCGAGCGCAGGCGTCGCTCGGGAGCGAGCTGACCCAGGCGGCGTCATCGAATCAGCCCTGCCCCGGCACGGCCGCCCAGGCGCTCGCGGCGATGCCCGCAGAAATGCGCACCGCGCAGATCGAGGCCCAGGCCGCGTCAGTCTTTCTCATCGGCAAGCTCAACGCGACGATTCCCCTGACGCCAAAGGCGCTGAAGGCGTACTACGACTCGCACACCTCTTCCTACGACACGATCTGCGCGAGCATCGCCCTGATGGCGCCCACGTTGGTGAACGCCTTCGTCCAGGCCCAGAAGGCCGGCGCCTCGGTCGCGACCCTCGCCATGAAGTTCTCGGTCGACGCCTCGCGCGTCAAGGGAGGCGCCTACGGCTGCTACGCGCCGTCGAACAGCTCCTACTCGGGGGTGCGCTCGGACACCGCCTCGACACCGCTCGGCACGTTCCCCGCGACGCCCCAGTACATCAATTACAGCGGGGGCACGTACGCGCTCTTCGTCGCCCCGACGAAGCGCACCACGACACCGTTCAAGTACGCCGCTCTCGCCGTGCTCGCCGACGTGCGCAACGCGAACGCGAGCTCGGCCAACACCGTCAAGCAGGACATCCTGTACCAGGCGGCCATCGCCGTCGACCCCGCCTTCGGCCGATGGGGTCTCGGTTCGACGGGTCCGTCGGTGTTCGCCCCGGCGACACCCGCCACCGCGGACGTCAGCGCCGCGGGGGCGCTGACGAGCGGCGCCATCGCCACCTATAAGTGAAGCCCGTCGTACGCGTCGTAGGACTGGGGCCCGGCGATGTCGATCTGCTGACCCAGCGCACCACGCGATTGCTCGAGCAGTCGCCGGTCGTGCGGTTGCGGACGCGCGTCCACCCGGCCGCGAGCGGCTTTGGCGACATCGAGAGCTATGACGAGTGGTACGAGCGAGCCGAGTCGTTCGAGGCGCTCTACGCCGCGATCGTCAGCGACCTCGTCGAACTGTCGACGAGTTCGCCCAACGGCGAGGTGGTCTTCGCCGTGCCGGGTTCTCCGGTGGTCGCCGAGCGCACCGTCGAGCTGCTTCGCCAACGCGACGACGTCGTGACCATCTGCGAACCGGCCGTCTCGGTGATCGACGTCGCCTGCAACGCTCTCGGGCGAGACCCCATGGCGAGCGGGCTGCGCGTGGTCGACGCCCTCGCCACGACCGACCCGTTGCGCGGCCCCGGACCGCTGCTGGTGCTCCAGACGTACTCGTCGGAGATCCTCGCCATGGTCGCCGACCGGCTGCCCCCGAACACCGTGGTGACGGTGCTGCACCACGTCGGACTCGACGACGAGGTGATACGCGAGCTTCGGGCCGACGAACTGGTCTCGTTCCTCGAGGTCGACCACCTGACGTCGCTGTGGATCGACGGACTGCGTACCGCGGGCGAGGCAATGGACGACCTCGTGGACTTCATGCGGCGCCTGCGCCGGGAGTGCCCCTGGGACCAGGAGCAGACGCACGCCTCGCTGACCCGCCACCTCCTCGAGGAGTCCTACGAGACACTCGACGCGCTCGAGACGTTCCTGCGCCTCGAAGCCGAAGGTGGCGACCTGGACCCGGCCATCGCCCACGTCGAGGAGGAGCTGGGCGACCTGCTCTTCCAGATCGTGTTCCACGCCGAACTTGGCGACGAGGAGGACCGGTTCAACCTCGCCACCATCGCCGACGGCGTGCGCGACAAGTTGATCGGGCGTCACCCCCACGTCTTTGGCGACGTGCAGGTGAAGGACTCGAACGACGTCGCGACCCGTTGGGAGGTGTTGAAGCGCGACGAGAAGGGCCGCGACAGCATCACCGACGGCATCGCGTGGGAGCTTCCGGCCCTGACGCTCTACACCAAGCTGTTGCGCAAGGCCGCGCTCGTCGATCTGCGCACGTCGAGTGGCGACGAGTCGCGACGACGTGTGATCGAAGCACTGCGCTCGCTGACTTTCGATGCCGATGGATCGAGCGACTCGGAGTCGTCGTCGGACGTGGCGAGCGCGTGGGGCGACGCCGTGAGTGAGCTCGTCGCCGCGGCGCAGTGGGCGGGCGTCGATCTCGAGGGGGTGCTTCGCGAACGATCGCTGCGTCTGCGCGATGAGATCCGTAGAGTCGAGGGTCAGCCGAAGGGCGATTGACGACCGCCTAGTAACGTGAGGTGGTAACCAGAGGAGAAACGCTATGAGCGCGATCGAAGTAATCCTTGGCCGCCAGATCCTCGACTCGCGTGGGAATCCCACCGTTGAAGCCGAGGTCCACCTCGAGTCCGGCGCGTTCGGTCGCGCCGTGTCGCCCTCGGGGGCCTCGACCGGGGTCCACGAAGCGGTCGAGTTGCGCGACGGCGGCGAGGCGTGGGGCGGCAAGGGCGTGCGCACGGCCGTCGGCTACGTGAACGGCGAGATCAACGACGCGCTCGAGGGTTACGACGCCGGGGACCAGCGGGCCGTCGACTTCGCGATGATCGACCTCGACGGGACCGAGAACAAGGGCCGTTTCGGCGCGAACGCGATTCTGGCCGTCTCGCTCGCGACCGCCAAGGCCGCCGCGATGGAGCGCGAACTGCCGCTCTTCCAGTACATCGGGGGGGTGAACGCCCATGTGCTGCCGGTGCCGATGATGAACGTGGTCAACGGCGGAGCGCACGCGAAGAACTCGATCGACTTCCAGGAGTTCATGGTCATGCCGATCGGTGCCGCGACATTCTCCGAGGCGCTGCAGTGGGGGACCGAGACGTACCACGCCCTGAAGAACGTCCTCGTCGGGCGAGGGCTGGCGACCGGCGTCGGTGACGAGGGCGGCTTCGCGCCGGACCTGCCCGACAACGAGACGGCGGTCAAGGTGCTGATGGAGGCGATCGAGTCCACGGGTCGCACGCCCGGTCGCGACATCGCGATCGCCCTCGATCCGGCCGCGTCGGAGATCTTCCGTGACGGCGCCTACCACCTCGACGGCGAAGGCCGCGTGCTGACGAGCCTTGAGATGGTCGACTACTGGGACGACCTCTGCAGCCGCTATCCGATCGTGTCGCTCGAGGACGGCATGGCCGAGGACGACTGGGACGGTTGGTCCGCGCTGACGACGCGCTTGGGCGAGAGGATCCAACTCGTCGGCGACGACATCTTCGTGACCAACATGAAGCTGCTGCAGAAGGGGATTGACGTCGGCGTCGCGAATTCGATCCTCGTCAAACTCAACCAGATCGGCACGTTGACCGAGACGCTCGACACCGTTCGCCTGGCCAACTTGCACGGCTACAGCGCAGTGATTTCGCACCGTTCGGGAGAGACTGAGGACGTCACCATCGCGGATCTCGCGGTGGCCACGAACGCGGGACAGATTAAAACCGGCGCGCCGGCACGATCTGACCGCGTGGCGAAGTACAATCAGTTGCTGAGACTAGAGGAACAACTCGGGGATCAGGCTCGGTTTCTGGGTGCAACGTCTTTGTCGGGGGCGGCAGGTGTCAGCTACACATAGTTTCGTAACTCGTGATCGCAACCACTGGATGATGCCCCTCGCCGCGGTGACGGCCATCGTGATGCTGGTCGGTTGGTTCCCGCTCAGCGCGCTGTGGCATCAGCAGAGCCAGTTGGACGCGACGGCCGCGCAGATCAACGCCATCAAGCAGCAGCAGCGCGCACTGACGCTGCAGGCGCAGTCCATCGATTCGAAGTCCGCGGCGACTCTCCTCGCACGCGAGCAGTACCAGTTGGTCGCCCCCGGACAGAGCCTGATCCAGGTGCTGCCCGGCACCGGCTCGGGCGTCGTGTCCCAGAGCACCGGCGATCCTGGCCTGCAGCCGCTGGTGGCGCCCTCTTCGGTGTCGACGCTCGTCGCCAAACCCGACTCCTCGTCGACGCGCCACGCGTCGCTGTCGAGGGGATTCTTCTCGCGCCTCCTGCGCACCCTCGAGTTCTGGCGTTGAGCACCTTTCGTGACGCTTCCGCCGACGACCTCGCCGCAGTAGAGGCGCTGCTCGGTCGGACCTTGGCGGCCCGCTGCGCCGTTGTCGTGCGTCGTCTCGACGGTCGGCCGGTCGTCATCGAGAATGAGCCGCACCTGCGTGACGGCACGCCGATGCCCACGTTGTTCTGGCTGGTCGATCCGGAACTGCACGACGCGGTCAGTCGGCTCGAGGGCAGTGGAGGGGTGCACCGGTTCGAGGAGATGGTCGACGTCGAGCAGCTGCAGCGCACCCACGACGACTACGCGGCCCGTCGTCACGCGGCCACGCTGCGCACCGACCTCGCCCAGGCCCAGGGGGGCGTCGGCGGCACTCGCGTCGGCGTGAAGTGCCTCCACGCACACCTGGCGAACTTCCTCGCGGGGGTGGATGACCCGGTCGGCACGTTGGTGGCCGAGTCCGTCGGCGTGCCGCCAGTCACGCTGCACGACGTCCGTGCCTGAGGCCGTCGCCGCGCTCGACTGCGGCAGCAATTCGACTCGTCTCCTGATCGTCGATGCAGCGAACACGACCCTGCGACGAGAGATGCGCATCACCCGGCTCAGCCAGGGCGTCGACGCCTCGGGCACACTGACGGCCGAGGCGATGCAGCGCACCTACGACGTGCTCGGCGCGTACCGCACGATGATGGACGAGGCCGGCGTCACCCGCGGTCTGCTGGTCGCAACATCGGCCGTGCGCGACGCGAGCAACGGCCAACTCTTCCTCGCCGAGGCGCGCCGGATTGCGGACGTCGAGGCGAGAATCCTCACCGGCTCCGAGGAGGCCGCGCTCTCCTACGCCGGGGCCACCGCCGGTCTGGCCCCCGACCCGCGACCCACGTTGATCGTCGACGTGGGCGGCGGGTCGACCGAGTTGGCGGTGCGGCTCGACGGCGTGATGTACAGCTGCTCGATGCAGTTGGGCTGCGTTCGCGTCACCGAGCGCGCGCTCGGTCGTGGCGTGGTCGAGCCCGCCAGCGACGCCGCGGCGCGCGCGATGATCGGCGCCGAACTCGACCGGGCCTGGCGGCAGGTCCCCCCCTTCGCTTCGCTCGTCGGCCACGTTCGCATGGTCGGACTGGCGGGCAGCGTGTCGACGCTCGCCCAACTCGACGCCGGCTTCTCGGTCTACGACCGCGACGCGGTGCACCTGCGACGCCTGAGCAGAGACGTCGTCGAGACGTGGCGCGACCGTCTGGCCGGCGAACCGCCCGAGGCCCGCTTGGCCCGACCCGGCATGGTGGCCGGTCGCGAGGACGTCCTGCACGCGGGTCTCTACGTGCTGAGTGCGGTGATGGAGCGATTCGGTGTTGACGAGCTCTTGTGCTCCGAGAACGACATCCTGGACGGCATTGCCGCCTCGATCTTGGGCGTCTGATGTGCCCCCTCGCAACCTGACACGATAGAATTGTGGGGATTCGATCATGGTGACGACGCGAAGTTCCATCTATTCGCCCATCTCCCTGCACGGTCGCAGGGTGGTTCTTCGAACCATGACGGAGCAGGACTATGACGGCTGGTTCGAGGTGCGCACCCGCTGCAAGGACTGGCTCTTGAAGTGGGAGCCGCGCTCGGCCCACTCGACACACCTCGCCGACGACCAGCGCAGCTTCGTCAGTCGATGCGCGATTCGCGAGCGCGAACGGCAGATGGGGACCGGCTTCGGCTTCGGGATCTTCTACCAGGGCCGCTTCGTCGGTGAGATCACGCTGTCGTCGATCCAGCGCGGACCGCTGCAGTCGGCGTTCGTCGGCTACTGGATCGACGAGGCGGTGGCGGGTCAGGGCCTGATGCCCGAGGCCGTGGTGACGCTGCTGCAGTACTCGTTCGAGTCATTGCGACTGCACCGCATCGAGATCAACATCATCCCGAGGAACGAGCCGTCGCGTCGGGTCGTGGAGAAGTTGGGCCTTCGTTGCGAGGGGGTGGCCGAGCGCTACCTCGAGATCGACGGCGCGTGGGAGGACCACGCGCGCTACGCGATCACGGCCGAGGAGTGGGGTGACCGTGCGCCCGAACTGGTCGCCGACTGGTTGCTGCCGCGTCGCGATTGAGCGCACGCGTTCCACTGCAGGCAGTGCGTGCGGCCTCACCCTCACCGCGCGACGAGCCCCGCTGGGCGACTGCCCAGCGGCCAGGCTCAGGGACGCGCGGCGCCGATCAGTCCGGCGGTGAAGATCGGCGCCAGGCTCACCGTGGTACCGGTGTAGGGCGCCGCGATGATCGTGTTGGCCCCCCACGGGCCGCTGCCGGCGTACATCACGACGTGGTCGACCTGGTGGTCGCCGTCGAGGTTGTAGTAGAAGAGCAGGTCGCCCGGTTGCAGGGCGGTCAGTGGCACGTGGATCATGGCCGGCCACTGGGTCTGGGTCGTGCGGGGGATCTGGATGCCCGCTTTGGCCCAGGCCCACTGGACCAGGCCGGAGCAGTCGAAGCCCCCGCCCGAGGTCTCGCCGCCCCAGACGTAGGGCACGCCGATCTGGCTCTCGGCATAGTGCAGCGCCGCAAGTCCCTGGGCGGAGCTGCCCACCTGGGCGATGGTCGGCCGGGCGATCGCGGCTTGGATGGCCTCGGTCACCGCGTTGGCGGCGGTGACGCCGCCGACCGTCGCGGCGGCGGCCACGGCCTGCTGTTCGCCGGCGACGTCGCCCTTCCTCGCCGCGGTGACGCCGGCCTGGATCTCGTAGGCGATGATCTCGCCCCTCAAGGACTTCGTCAGGACCGCGAGCGTCGCTCGGGTCGTCTCGGTGTTATGGATGTTCTCCGCGAGCAGGCCCGCCATCGCCTGGGTCTGCTCGCGCGCCTTGGCGCGCTGGACCGCCACCAGGCCGATGGTGTGCTCCAACGACTTCTTCTGTGACTCGTAGGTGTTCTTCAGCTTGTCGAGATCGCCAATGACCTGGCGCTCGTAGATCTTGCGCGCGTCGCTCTTGGTGGCGCTCTGGTTGAAGAGCGCGAGGATCTGCGCGTCGGCCGCTCCGAGCACGTAGGCCTTGACGACCGAAGCCACGAGCTCCTTGGAGGTGACGATGATGGCGGCGCGCTTGGCCGCCTCCTGGCCCTGGAGTTGGACGATGTTGACGTTGAGGTCCGCGAGTTGGACTTTGGCGGCGTCGTAGGCGTTGGCGGTGATCTCGCTGGTCTTGGAGAGCCGTGCCAGGCGTGATGACAGGGCGGCGATCTCGGCCCTGGTCTGCTCGATCGTGCCGGCTCGCGCGCTCGACGGTACGAGGACCGACGACGCAACCAGGGCGGCAAGTACAACAAGGGGAGTTGATCGAGTCGTGCCCCGACGACGCACGCGAATCATGAAAACAGCCTAGTTAGAGATCCGCAGGATTTCGGGAGATTACGAAGTCTTCACAATGCGTTACGGTTACAGCGCGACATCTTGGCGTGGGGGCGTAGCCCAATTGGCAGAGGCAGGGCGCTTAAACCGCCTCCAGTGAGGGTTCGAGTCCCTCCGCCCCTACGCAGAGTCTGCGTGGTCCGATTCTTTAGTAGCGTTGTCCCCGTGGCTAAGAGCGCAGCAGGTAAATGGGTAAGCAGGGTCGGCGCGTCTGGCGGCGGCAAGGCCTACAAGAAATCTCGACCGGGCAACTACTACGGTGCGCTCGTCGTGATCGTCGTGCTCGGACTCGCCGCGACGGTCTTCGCCCGTTACGACTACCAGCACCCGGCTTCGGCGACCGGCGGCACCGCGCCCACGGTCGGTACGACCTGGTACGCGGCCCTTTCGGTCGAGGCCTGTGGCGCGAAGCTCCCGTACCTCGCCGCGAACCCCAACTCCCAGACCGGCTTCCAGGTCCAGACCTCCAACGTGGTCAGGATCAGCCCGGTTTCGGCCGCCGACTCGGGCAACAACGCGACGCTGTCGCAGTTCGCCGCCGAGTACCCGGGTCTCATCGCGAGCTCCACCGAGCTGGCGATCCCCACGGCCAAGGGCACGGCCAACGCCGCGACAACTTTCCGCAACGGACAGGCCTGTCCCGCCAAGTCGAAGTACCACGGCCAGACCGGCAAGATCTCCTACGCCTACTGGAGTTCGTTCGGACAGAAGACGCCCACGATCACCACCGACCCCGCGTCGATCAAGTTCGTGCAGTACCTGCGCGTGACCATGGCCTTCGAGCCGGCGAACGTCACGCCGACGCCTCCGGCGCAGCAGACGGTCAACGCCATGGTGGCCGCCGCCCAGAATCCGACCACGCCGACGACCGCGGTGCTGACACCGACGACGACCATCAAGGGAACCACGACAACGACGGTCCCGTCGACCACCACGACCCAGAGCTCCACGACGACGGCGCCTAAGGGCTGAGCTTGAAGTCGATCATCCTCGTCGGCGGCGAGGGGACTCGTCTGCGTCCGCTGACCTACCTGACGCCCAAGCAGATGCTGCCGCTGGTGGGCGTGCCCATGATCGAGTGCGTCCTCGAGTCCCTCGCCAGCCACGGCGTGACCGATGCGGTCCTCTCTCTCGGCTATCTGCCCGACCGATTCATCGAGGCCTACCCGGACAACCTGATCAGCGGCGTGAGGGTGACCTACGCCGTCGAACCCGAACCTCTCGACACCGCTGGCGCCATCCGCTTCGCGGCGCTCGACGCCGGTCTCGACGAGACGTTCCTCGTCGTGAACGGTGACGTCCTGACCGGCCTCGACATCACCAAGCTGCTCGCGTTCCACCGTGAACACGGCGGCGAGGCCACGATCGCCCTGCATGCGGTCGAGGACCCCTCGAGGTTCGGCGTGGTGCCGACCACGCCCGATGGGCGGGTCATCAACTTCGTCGAGAAGCCGCCGCTCGATGAGGCGCCGACGAACTTGATCAACGCCGGCATCTACATCTTCGAGCCCCGCGTCCTCGAGCGCATCGCCCCCACGGGCCGGGTGAGCGTCGAGCGTTCGACGTTCCCCGAACTCGCCGCCGCCGGCAAGCTCTTCGCGATGGCCGACGACAACGCGTACTGGCTCGACACCGGGACCCCGCAGGCCTACCTGCAGGCGAACGTGGACATCCTCGTCGGCCGACAGCGGTTGCACCGGTACCTCGACATCGTGGACGGTTCGTGGCGACACCCCTCGAGCACCGTTGACGCCAGTGCGAGGCTGACCAACTCGGTCGTCGACAGCCACTGCGTGGTCGGCGCCAACGTGCTGCTCGAGGACAGCGTGCTCCTGCCTGGCGCCGTCATCCAGAATGACTGCGTCGTGCGATCGTCCATCATCGGCCCCGGCGCCGTGATCGGCAGTCACTCGACGCTGGGCGCGACGTGCGTGGTGGGCGCCAAGGAGCACGTTGCTCCGGCGTCGGAGCTCTCGGGCGACGTGCGACTCGGTGGCGTCTAGCTAGCGAAAGAGGTCGTCGTTCGCAGGACGGATGATCGACTCTTGCACCGAGCCGACCCCGAAGAACGAGTCGTCGAGCCCACGCACGAGGGCGAAGGGCGTGCCCTCGGCCTTGCCGAGTACGAGGTTCGCCGCTCCGGCGATCTCGTCGGCTATCGCGACCTCGGTGGCTTCGAGCATCCGCCCGTTGGCGTCGGTCGTTCCGCGAAGGTCCAGCACCGGCTTGATCCCTGCCGAACCGAGCGCGACGTCGGTCACGCCCTGGCGCCAGACCCTTCCGAAGGTGTCGGTGATCATGACCGCGACCTCGAGACCGGTGCGCCGGCCGATCTCGGCGCGTAGCCGTCGAGCGGTGCGATCAGGGTCCCTGGGCAGCAGCACCGCCGTGCCGTCGACGGTGTTGGACAGGTCGACGCCGGCGTTGGCGTTGATGAAGCCGTGGTGCGTCTCGGTGATGCGCAGTGTGCCCCGTCGACGCAAGACCCGTTTGGACTCGCGCTCGACGATCTCGACCTTGTGCTCCTCGGTCCCGTCGAACGCCACCACCCGGCCCTCGGATTTCGACACGACCTTGCTCGTCACGATCACGAGGTCGTGGTGCTGGAGCGACTCGCCCTTGGTCTCCAGCGCCTCCATGAGCAAGGTCACCAGGTCATCGCCGGTCGCCACCGCTCCGATCGCCGCCAACGGGATCACGCGCAGTTCGTTCACGCCAGCACCGCCGCAGCGAGCCGCGCCGCGTTGCCGGCCCCGCCCATGATCGTCGTGGTCACGAGCACGCGAACGCCGCGCTCGCGGATGGCGTCGGCCTCGGCGAGGTCGGCTTCGTCGATGATCCAGGTGCCAACGAGGCCCTCGTAGAAGTCGACGACGCCCACGCACGAGACCTCGTGGCCCATCTCGGCGAGCAGACGGCTCGCGGGCCCCTTCAGCGCCTGTCCGTTGATGATGGGCGAGACGGCGACGACGTCGTCGCGACGTCGTTCGAGGATTGCGCGAACGCCCGGCAC
>JADGOJ010000059.1 GCA_017883045.1 Acidimicrobiales bacterium | reverse complement strand
GCGTCGGCGCACGGCACGACGCCCACGGCCTGTCCCTCCGCCGGCAGCCAGTCCGCCACCACGCCCAATGCGTTGGGCGGCTACACCGCGCTCCAGCAGGCCCAGCTCTACGGCATCAGCACGGCGTGGGCCAACGGCTTCAACGGCGCCGGCCAGACGATCGCCACCTACGAGCTCGCCCAGTACGATTCCGCCGACCTGTCGGTCTTCTTCAACTGCTACGGCGTCAGTCCATCGATCACTCCGGTCAACGTCGACGGCGGGCCGCCCATCGGGTTCGACAACGAGGCGACCCTCGACATCGAGCAGGCCGCGGTCCTGGCGCCCGGCGCCGCGATCGAGGTCTACCAGGGCCCGAACAGCCAGTCGGGCCCCACCGACGTGTACCAGAGGATCGCCGACGACAACACCGCGACGATCGTCACGACCTCGTGGGGGACGTGCGAGTCCGACCCCAATGGCGACGTGGCCTCGGAGCATCCGATCTTCGAGCAGATGGCGGCCCAGGGTCAGACCGTGCTCTCGGCGGCCGGCGACAACGGCTCGTCGGACTGCCACGGCATCACCAACAACAACCATGCGGTCGACGACCCCGCATCACAGCCCTTCGTCACCGGGGTGGGCGGGTTGACCGTGTCGAACATCAACCCGCTCACCCAGACCGTCTGGAACGACGGGACGTCGGGCGGAGCGGGTGGCGGCGGACGTTCGGCCCTCTGGTCGCGTCCCTCGTGGCAGACCGCTCCGGGCATCTCGCCCACCGAGACCTACCGCCTGGTGCCCGACCTCTCGACGATGGCCGACCCCGGCACCGGCTTCATCGAGTACTACTCCGGCACCGCGTCGGGAGACTGCCAAACGAGATGCCCGGGGGGCGGCTGGGGGTCGATCGGCGGGACGTCGATCGGCGCGCCGCTCGTCAGCGCCCTGGTGGCCACCGCCGCTCAGGTCTGCGGCGTGAACCGACTGGGCTTCATCAACCCGGCGCTCTACGTGATGGCGAGCACCGGCTTCGTCGACGTGACGACCGGTTCGAACGACATCTTCGGGGTCGGCGGCTTCGACGCGACGACGGGGTACGACATGGCGTCGGGACTCGGCAGTCCCAAGGCGGGGGCGTTCATCGCGGGTCTCTGTCCGGCGTCCTTCGACGCCACCAAGAGCTCGTTCGCGACGTCGTCGAAGAGCGCCGTGGTCGACGGGCCCGGGGTTGACATCACCGCGACGCTGCGCAACACCAGCAACAGCCCGATAGCGAACGCGTTGCTCAACGTCAGTGCCACGTCCACGGGCACCGTCGCGGGACGAGTCCTGATCAACCATGCTCTATCGAGCGTCACCACCGGCGGCAACGCGGTCTACGTCGTGACGACCGACGCCTCCGGCAGTGCGGCCTTCAACGTCACGACGAGCGAGCCCGGCCCGGTCAGCGTGACGTTGAGCTACAAGAACGCGCCGGTCTACACGACGACGATCGACTTCACGGCCGCCGCCGCGAAGAGCCCACCGGGCCGGCCGACCATCGCTCGACTCGCCGCGACCGCCGGCGGCTTCGTGCTGAGCGTGAAGCCACCGGCGAGCAACGGCGGCAGTCCGATCACCTCGTACCAGTATTCGCTCAACAAGGGCGGCCGGTGGACCACGTTGCCCCATGGCGCGACGTCGATCCGGGTCGCCAATCTCGCCAAGGGCCGAACGTACGTGGTCGTCGTGCGCGCGCTCAACGCCGTGGGTACGAGCGCAGCGTCACCACCGAAGTCGATTGTCACGCGAAGGAAATAATCGCTCGTTGGCCAGTGCGGACACGGCGACCGGCTCCGCGGGGACCCCACCCCTAGACTTCAAGGCGGTGGAAGTCCACGAATCGGGTTGATCCCATTTAAAGGACACGGATGAAGTTTCGACGTACTGCGCTCATGGCGCTCATGGTGCTGGCCAGCATCGGCCTCGCGAACCCGTGGTCGCGTGGCGCCACCTCGTCCGTGCCCAAGGGGCTGCCGATCTTCCAGTTCGTCGATTCCAGTTCGGGCCCGCTGCCGTGGAACGCCATCTCGCTCGAGCACTCGATCGCGAACACCACCATGCTCGGCGGCCCCCACGCGGCGAGCAACGCCACCGAGGGCGTCGTCGCGTACCGCACCAACCGCGGTCACCTCGACCTCTACACCCAGAGCGCGGGTGGCCGGCCCCAATGGTCCGACCTCTCGAACCAGAACAGCCTCCCGTCGCCGGCGGCCGACCCGATCCCGTTCTTCGATCCGGCGGGCAACGTCGACCTGCTCTACGTCGACTCCGACGGACACGTGATCCTGCTCAGCCAGAACGACCCCGTCGACTCCCTCTGGCACAGCGTGCGGCGCAACTCGGCGTGGCGGGCCTACGTGGCGACCGACCTCTCGGCGCTCTCGGGCGTCGTCGCGGCCAACGGACTGGCCAGCATCCAGGTCGCCGGGCTCGGCGCCACCGTGGCATTTCGCACCGCGCTGAACAACATCGAGGTCCTCCAACTCGGTTGGTCGGCCGGCCACCCGGTCCCATTCCTCACGGGCATCCCCGGCGGTGTCGCGGGCACGAGCACGAAGTCGTCCAACCCGACGACCACGACGACCAGACCCGTGACCACCACCACGGTGAGGGCCACGACCACGACGGTGAAGGCGACCACGACAACGTCCGTGGGTGCCACGACCACCACGACGAAGGCCACGACCACCACGACGAAGGCCACGACCACCACGACGAAGGCGACAACCACGACGGTGAAGGCGACAACCGCGACCTCGATCCCCGCGACCACGGCGGTCGCGAGTGACCCGCTCATGCTGCCCGGGCCCGTCGCATCGTTCGCGATGACGACGAACCGCGGCGACGTCGTGGTCTACACGAATAACGGCCCCTCGCTCAACTCGTGGTCGATGCTCGACGTCACGACGTTGACCCTGGCCCCGAAGGTCGCCGGGACCCTCGCGATGGGCTCGACTGGAACCACGGTCGACATCGCCGGGCTGACGAGCAATGGCGCCGTCGAACTCTTCTCCTCGCCACTGGCCTCGTCGACGTCGACGCTGACCGGCCACGCCGCGGTGATAACCCCGCCGGTGTGGAGCTCGTTCAACGTGACCGGCGCCACCGCGGGTGCGCCGCCGCTCAGCGGTTCGATCTTCGTGAGCGTCACACCGTCGCAGACCTCCATCGCGGGCCAGGCCGCGAACTGGGGCGACCTGTTCACGTTCACCAACCCGACCGGTTCGCCCACCTGGAGCGCCACCGACGTCTCGGTCACGGCCGGCAGCGCGGCTCGCACGGTCGGCGGCGTGGTCGCCGGGGTGCAGATCGGCTCGACCTTGACCCTCTACGCCGCCGGCGTCAACTCGCCACCGCCCCAGGGCGTGGGCGTCTACGCGATCCCCTCGGCCAAGTGGAGCCAGGCCATCAGCGACGGTTGGCCGATCGTCAGCGAGACCGGCGGCCTGGGCACCCGGAGCCCACCGTGGGTCGGCTTCACCTCCGCCAAGAGCGTCGCCTCGTCGCCGGACTTCCTGATCGGCCAGAGCATCTACAACTCGCACAAGCGCGTCACGTGGCTGTCGTTCTGGACGGTGAGCGGACCGATGAGGTCCGAAGCCCAGACGACGACCACGTACTACAACCACGGCTTCGCCTCGGGGGCGTGGGTGGCCTCGCAGATTGACCAGTACCGCGGGCTCGGCGTCGGCCTGAAGCCCGACTGGGTGATCTTCGATCCCGAGGGCTACCCCGACAACCACTCGGGCCTCGACGCCCCGGGCGGTTCGTCGAACGCGACCATCGCGCTCTACGCGACCTACTGGAAGGCGATGCTCGACGGCTGGTCGGCGGGCATCACGTCGGTCGACCCCACGCTCAACGCGGGCGTCTACGCGTCACAGTCCGAGTACCGCAACTACGGCCTGGTGACCCAGGCGATGCCGGTCTTCGTCGCCGTCGCCTTCGGCAGCGGTGGCCCGGTGCCGGTGGCGGGGGCCAGCGGCAGTAACATCCGCGGCTTCATCTCCTTCAGTGCCACGTGCACTCCCCTCTCGACGCTGAAGGCTCAGGAGCAGACGCTGTTGAACCCGCCGTGGGCGGGACAGTTCAATACCCTGCAGTTCAACGCCGGCGTCTACTGCCCGCCGGCCTAGACCTAGTCTGGGGCCATGAGCGAATCCACCGACGCCAGCCACGACTGGTCCCAGGACC
The DNA here is from genome assembly GCA_017883045.1 of Acidimicrobiales bacterium. Taxonomy (GTDB): domain Bacteria; phylum Actinomycetota; class Acidimicrobiia; order Acidimicrobiales; family RAAP-2; genus RAAP-2. The sequence continues at coordinate 10,012 of JADGOJ010000059.1, read as the reverse complement.
TGCGCAGCCGGGTCAAGCACTTCACCCAACCCCTGGTCGACTCGCTGGACTCGCGCCTGCGCGAGCAGGTGGACCGTCGGGTCGACGAGCGCGTCGACGAGCAGATGGACAAGAAGATCGACGCCGCCCTGGCCGACCGGTTGGCGGTCGTCGAACGGGCCATCGCCGACCTCGATCGGGCGCTACGTGAACTCGAGGAGCGCCTCGGCGCCTAGGCGCGGTCGTTGGGGGTCGACTGGTCCGCGCGGCGTTCGCGATCGCGTCGGACGGCCCAGCGCAGCGTGAGCACGCACAGCGCCAGCGTGGCGAGGACGAAGAACGAGAAGACCGCGATGAACACGTCGTCACGCTAGGTCGTGTCACAGGGCTGCGCAAAAGTGGCGCCATGACCATGTTGCTCCACTCCCCACTCGATGTGGTCGAGGCACTGCGCGGCGACCGACTCGCGCGCCCGGCCATCGACCGAACCAGCGCCGGCGGACTTCGGGCGATGCTCGAGGACGGGATCTACGAGATCATCGGAAGCGAACGGCCCTCGACGCCGGTCGTCGTTCGCGCGTCGTCGCTGCGTCAAACGTCGCGCACCACCGACCTCGCGTCGTCGCCCCAGGGACGACTGCGCGGCGTGCTCGTCAGCCAGGTGCTGCGCCTGCTCAGCGTCGGCACGGCGATCGAGGACTTCTTCGACGACGCCGTCTGCGCGTGGCGTTGCGAGGTCGGCTCCCCCGGCCCGATCGATCTCTTGGACCAACTCGACGACGACGAGAGGGCCCGACTAGCGACCGACGTCACTGCGCACTGTGTCACGCTGACCCGTGCTCTCGGCGTCGTACCCAGTCGATGGATGCCGCGCAGCTCAGTGCGCGCCGTCCAATCGCTCGCCGGCGGCGACGTCGTGTTGCGCGACGTCGTCGACCTCATGATCGGCACCGCGAACGACGACGTCGCCTCGATCGCCCTCTTCGACGTGACGACCGCACCGCTGGGCGACGGCGCCGAGCGCACGATGCGCTACCACGCCCTCGTCCAGGCGCTTCGCACGTCGACGTTGCCGCTTCGCACCTCGGTGTTCTCCACCGCGACCGGTGAGCTGTGGCTGCGCGATGTCGACCACGAACTGCTGGCACGCAGCGTCGACGAGGTCCTCACCTGCGTGCACGACCAAAGGAGTCATCGGTGACCACCCTGGTGCACCGTCGCCTCGTCGGCGAACAGATCAACGCACTCCTCGCCGAGGGACCGGAATCCTCCGCCATCGTGACCGACGACCATCGCCAATCGCTCACCGCACGGTTCCGTGCCGTCGCCTCTCTCGAGCATCGTCGACTCGACGCGTGGACGGTCGAGCAGGGTGGACGGCCCGCGGGGGCGTTTCGCTGGTCCCCGGCGAGCGCGCGCCGCGCGCTGGGCAATGGCGCCCTGCGCCGGGTGATGGCGCAGCCCACGGCGTCGATCACCGAGGCCGTGCGCGACGAAGTGCCGGACCAGATGCTGCGCTGCACCTCGGGCCGAGCCCGCCCCGGGTCACTCGCCTACTGGCTCGCCTCGTCGCCCCAGCCCGTCGTGGGCCTCGTGATCGCCGAGGCCGCCAACTGGGCCATCCAGTTGGGCGAGATCGCCGACGGCGTCGAGGCGCCGTGGCACGTCGCGCCGAGCGACGCCTACTACGACGTCGCCGCCGCCCGCACGACGCTGCGTGCGCGCCGAGACCTCGTCGTCTCAAGGGGTGACGGCCGGATGATCGTGCGCGTGCGCTCGGGATCGCCCGGCAGGAGCGCCGGCCCTGGGCTGCGGGCCGATCTCACGGTCGAGACGCTCGCCGATGCCCGGGGCGTCGCGCCACTGCGATTCATCGGGCTGTGGCCCGAGGCCGGCGTCTGCCTCGCGGTCGATGGCACCATGGCCGATCTTCGGGCGGGCGCAAGGGATCTGGTGCGCACCGCCGTCGCGCGCAGGCGCCACGCGTCGCCGATTGCGGCCTGAGTTCTAGGGCGCGGTCGCGCCCACTAGCGTGGTTAGGCCATGACATTACGCTCTTCGCTTAGAAATATCGCCATAATCGCCCACGTCGACCACGGAAAGACCACCCTGGTCGACAAGATGTTGCGCCAGACGGGCTCGTTCACGGCCCACGAGGAGCTCACGGACCGGGTCATGGACTCGGGCGACCTCGAGCGCGAAAAGGGCATCACGATCCTCGCCAAGAACACCGCGGTCAAGTGGAACGACCTCACGATCAACATCATCGACACGCCTGGTCACGCCGACTTTGGCGGCGAGGTCGAGCGCGGGCTCGCCATGGTCGACGCGGTCATCCTGCTCGTCGACGCCGCCGAGGGGCCCCTGCCTCAGACCCGCTTCGTGCTGCGCAAGACCCTCGAGAAGCGCCTGCCGGTCGTGCTCGTGATCAACAAGGTCGACCGCCCCGACGCCCGCATCGCCGAGGTGGTCGAAGAGGTGGAGAACCTGTTCCTCGACCTCGACGCCGACGAGCACCAGATCTCCTTCCCCATCCTCTACGCCAGCGCCCGTCAGGGCTGGGCCTCGCTCGATCCCGAGGACACCTCGGGCGACCTCACCCCGCTCTTCCAGACGATCCAGGACTACGTGCCCGCGCCCGAGTACGAGGAGGGCCACGGCCTCCAGGCCCTCGTCTGCAACCTCGACGCCTCGCCGTACCTCGGACGACTCGCCCTGTGCCGGGTGATCAACGGCAACCTCGAGCGCGGCCAGCGCGTGGCGTGGTGCCGCATCGACGGCGCCATCGAGCACGCCAAGATCACCGAGCTGTTCATCACCGAGGCGCTCGAGCGCGTCCCGGCCCAGAGCGCCGGTCCGGGCGACATCGTCGCGGTCGCGGGCTTCGACGACATCACGATCGGCGAGACCCTCGCCGACCCCGACAACCCGATCGCCCTCGAACCGCTGCACGTCGACGAGCCCAGCCTCTCGATGACGATCGGCATCAACACCTCGCCCCTCGCGGGCACCGAGGGCAAGCTGCTGACGGCGCGCATGGTGAAGGACCGCCTCGACAAGGAACTGGTCGGCAACGTGGCGCTGCGGGTGCTCAATACCGAGCGACCCGACGCCTGGGAGGTCCAGGGCCGCGGCGAGCTGCAGCTCGCCGTGCTGATCGAGACGATGCGCCGTGAGGGCTTCGAGCTCACCGTCGGCAAGCCCCAGGTCGTGACCCGCGTCGTCGACGGCAAGGTGCACGAGCCCGTCGAACACGTCACCATCGACGTCCCCGAGGAGTTCGTGGGCGCGGTGACGACGCTGCTCGCCACGCGCAAGGGCACGATGACCGACATGGTGAACCACGGCACCGGATGGGTCCGCCTCGAATGGCGAATCCCGGCTCGCGGACTCGTGGGCATCCGCACCGAATTCATGACCGAGACTCGCGGCGCGGGGATGATGCACTCGAACTTCGACGGCTACGCCCCCTGGTTCGGCGACATCCGCCTGCGCCAGAACGGCGTGCTGGTCGCCGACCGGCGCGGCGACACGACCGGCAACGCGCTGCTCGACCTCGAACAGCGCGGCGTCCTGTTCGTCGGGCCCGGCGTCGAGGTCTACGAGGGGATGATCGTGGGCGAGAACGCCCGCTCCGAGGAGATGAACGTCAACCCCACCAAGGAGAAGAAGCTGACCAACATGCGCGCGTCGGGCAGCGACAACACCGAACGCATCGCTCCTCCCACGATCTTCTCGCTCGAGCAGGCGCTCGAGTTCATCTCCGACGACGAGGCCGTCGAGGTGACGCCGAAGTCGGTGCGACTGCGCAAGGTCGTGCTCGACCACGCCTCGAGGGCGCGACTTCACAAGAAGAAGTAGCTCACCCGTCAACTAGAATCCTCCACGGAGGGATGACAGAGCGGCCGAATGTACCGGTCTTGAAAACCGGCGTGGGCTTGCCCACCGTGGGTTCAAATCCCACTCCCTCCGCGGATGGTCTCGGCGAGTGCGCGAGCCGGCAGCTGAAAGGTTGGTCACGTGACGTCGTCGTCGACTTCTGGATCCGGTCCGCTGGTCGTCTACGGCGCCACCTGGTGCCCGGACTGTCGAAGGGCGAAGCAGTTCCTCGCCTCGCACCGCATCGCCTACGACTGGGTCGACCTCGAAGTGCACCCCGAGAGGACCGCCGAGGTCGAGGCGCGCAACGCCGGCAAGCGGATCATCCCGACCATCGTCTTCCCCGACGGGTCCTTCCTCGCCGAGCCGTCCAACGACGAGCTGGCCGATCGGATCGGGCTCTCGCGCGCGGCGTCGATGCGCGAGTACGACCTGGTCATCGTCGGCGGCGGTCCGACGGGGCTCACCACCGCGATCTACGGGGCGAGGGAGAACGCCAAGGTGTTAATCGTCGAGAGATCCGCGCCCGGCGGTCAGGCCGGCGTCACCGAGCGATTCGACAACTACCCGGGCTTCCCCGACGGCGTGGGCGGCGCGGAGCTGGCCGAGCGGATGACCCAGCAGGCCGAGCGCTACGGCGTCGAGATCCTCCAAGCGGTCGGCGCGACCTCGGTCGGGCGTGACGGCCCGATGATGCGCGTCGAGCTGTCGACGGGCGACTTCGTGCTCGCCCCCGCGGTGCTCGTCGCCACGGGCTCGACGTACCGGCGCACGGGCGCCGACGGCGAGGCCGACCCGATCGGCGCCGGCATCCACTTCTGTGCGACGTGCGACGGACCCTTCTACAAGGGGGCTGGCGACGTCACGGTCGTGGGTGGGGGCAACAGCGGGCTCGAGGAGGGACTGTTCCTGACCCAGTTCGCCGAGCACGTCACCGTCATCCAGTCCCATCCGACACTGACGGCCAACAGACTCTTGCAGGACAAGGTCCTCAACCACCCGAAGATGTCCGTGATGCTCGACTCCGCCATCACGTCCTTCAACGCCACCGAGACCGGCAAGCTGAAGTCGGTCACCGTCCGCCACGGCGACGCCGAGGTCGAGCACGAGACCGCCGCAGCATTCGTGTTCATCGGCCTGGATCCCAACACCGACTTCCTCGACGGATCATTGAAGGTCGACGAACGGGGCTTTCTGGTCACCGACACGAACTTCCGAACCAGCTCCGACGGCGTCTTCGCCGCCGGCGACGTGCGATCCGGGTCAACGAAGCAGATCGCCTCGGCAGTCGGAGAAGGTGCCGCGGTCGCGATTCAGATCCGCTACCACCTGGATTCTCTTGCTGCACGAGAGTGATCAGGAATCGCCCTTTGGGCGCCGAGCGGGTCACGCTTCTCGGGCAGGCGGATCGATCCCGTGGAGCTCGCCATCCCGAACGACCGTCTAGATGACCCGGACCGGCTAGCGCTGGTCCTCGCGTGTCGGTTCCTCCAGGTCGATGGCCTCAGGATTCGTGAGCCACCGATCCGCGTCACGCGCGAGGCCCTGACCAGTCCATGACGGCGCCGCCCAACTCGGGTCAGGACGGACTCGCTCTTTGTCATGAGCGGAGTGCTGGGTGGAGCGGTGCCGATTCCTGGCAACTCAATCCGCGGTGACGGGTTCAGAATTCCAGAAGTCGGCGAAAGAAGCAGGTGACCCTGACGGTCCTCGCGCCGCTTCCAGTGGGCATCTCAATCGGCACCGCGTCAACGAGTTCCCAGCCTTCCGCTCCCAAGCGGTTGAAATGAACATTGACTTCGTCCGACTCGGAGATGTCGCCCCCCGAGTAGCTGTAGACGAAGTACGCGAACTTGGCCATGCCATTGACACTAGGACGGCGCTGCACCAGGATCCTCCTCGCGCTCACGAGCCGAACCCGAGCAGGTACCGAGACCCACCCTCCGTCAACCCCCATCGATGGTTGGGGCCCACCGCCGGTGCTGGGCAGCCGATCGGTCACGTCGGGCCACTGAGACCTGCCAGCCTGCGTGGTCGTGGACGGCTGGGCGACTCTCGCGGGGTCGGTTCGTCACCCGGCCCCGCACTTCGCTCCTCCAACCGCCCGCAGATGTGACTTTGGCCTCATGAGTCCTTCATGTCCCAACGTGTAGACCTCAAACTGAAGAGGAGGAGGCCCCTGAAGCGCGCTGCAGGAGTGTTCACCGCCCTATTCGTGGCAGTTTCGCTGGCATCGGGAACGTTGAGTTCTGCGTCGACGATTTCGCGGGCGACACTCTCGTCCGAGTTGATCAGCATTAATCAGATGCCCAAAGGGACGCGCCTCACCATCTCTTCGCACGCCAACGGGGCCGGCTGTCTCAAGAACCTGCTGGCGCCGAAGGGCATCAAGCAGACGCGCCTGGTCGAGATCGCCTTCTCGGGCATCTTTCCTCTGCCGGTGCTGGACGAGAAGCTGGCGACCTACTCGAACGCCGCGCAGGCGTACAAGAGGATCGTGGCAACCATCAAACGCTGCCCAAGGTTCGCCGGCCTCTCTGCCAGCGGCCGCGAGGTGACCGGCACGATCGTGCCGATGAGTTGCGCGCACTACGGAAACGCCAGTTCGGCGTACGCCATGAAGTTCACCGAAGAAGGCGTCAAGTTTCAGTGCGAATACGTGGTCGCGCGAAAGGGCGGTGTCGTCGTGTCGATCCTCGAGGCCAACACCGCGGCGGTCAACACGAGTCAGTTCAAGGGCGTCGTGGTCATGGCCCTGAAGAAGATCCCGTGATCGGAGTCTGCGAAGGGATGGCCGAGGGCCAGTAGGGCGAAGCAGCGGGAGGAGCCTCCAACAGCGGCTCTCACTCGCCGAGTGTCCTGGTCTCCTACGGACTCACCAGGCCATCCGCCAGGCCTGGCAGCGGGCCCGTGCAGTCGGGCGCCGGGCATCAGCGGGGGCACAGCACGGGGAACGTTGGCAACGCCTGATCGCCTGGGCAGTGATCGACAGGACCGCAAGGACTCCCCTTCGAGAGGCGACTCGGCGCCATGCCAACGACGGTCACCTCGTTGGTCGCATCCAGAAAATAGGCTTCGGGCAATGACATTCGTCGTTCGTCGGTCGCGGAGCCCCAGCAGTGGCGGGCAGGTCAGTGGCTTCACCATGATCGAAGTCCTCATCGTCATCGTGGTGCTGGGCATCCTGTCTGCAGTCGTGATCTTCGCCCTCGGCGGCATCACCAAGAAGACGGCCGTCGCCTCCTGCCAAGCCGACGGAGCCACGGTCGCCAACGCTCTCCAGGCGTACAGCACCCAGAACGCGGGCACTGCGGACGCGACGGCGAATCAGACGAACTTGCTTCACGGGACGTCCGCCAACGGCGGCAACCCCTACCTCCAGTCGTGGCCCGCGAACGACCCGCACTACGCCTTCGGCCTGTCAAGCGACGGCAGACTGATCATCCAGGTTCCCGGTCCTGCAAACGGTGCGTTTGACGCCAGTGGTGCCCCAGCAATCACGTACACGACTCTCGCCACCGGCAGGGTCTACACCGGTCTCACGGACTGCTCGGCCGTCTCCTAGTCTCCAATTTCATCGAGTGAAACGAAGTGCCCGGCCTGGCGACAAGAGTCCTGATCTCCGTCTCGCGGGACTTCTCCGCGAACCAGTACTCGACGACCTCTCGGGGCCCATTCATCTGACCCCGGCTCACGTCGAATGCCCCTTGACGTTCGCCATTGCGTGCAGTCGCCGACCGGATCGTCAACGGTCCGATTCGCGACGTCGCCATTCGAATGGTTGGTCAGTTCTCCGACACCAAAGTACGTCATGACGACGAACTCAATTCGCGAAGCATCCACTCGCGGGCGAGCTTGTCCCGTAGGAGCCGTGTGAGGCGAGCCCGTGAACAGGAAGGACGTTCAGGGTCGAGCCGTTCCAGGTGATCGTGTACGATTTCGCGTCCGACGGCCACGACTGGAGGAACGGTCCGCCATTGACAGTGGCACTGGCCCACGAGGTGCCGGCCGGCGGGGCCGTTCCGTTCAGCGCGCGATAGGTGCCGATAGCCTGTGCGATCGTCGCGTAGTCGGCCTGGCACCCCGCAACGGTGGCCTCCTGAGCCCCGCTCGCAACGTTCCTCGGCGATGTTGTGTTGGAGCCGGTTGGCATCGCATTGCCCACGGTCTTGGGTGTCGTGCCAGGATTGCCAGAGAGCGCGATCGCGGCGAGAACGCCAAGAATCGTGACGACGACCAGCAGCCCGAGCATCGAGAACCCGCCCTCAGACGTATCGTCCCCGCCGAGGCGATGTGGGCGTTCGCAGTCATTCTCAGATTTCACGCTTGACGACCTTCGAACGAACCGGTTGCCTCGCCACGATGCTAGAGCAGACCCGGGGCACGGTGGACCTGAGCGGATGTCGGCGAAGAGTCCCGGCGTTCGGGCCGAGTGAGCTGCCGGAATCCATTGTCCGGCTAAAATGTCCCTGGCCCGTCGGTGGTGCCAGACTCGCCGGCCTGCGCCGCCCGTCATCTGCCACTGGCCCATGACTGGCAGCGGATCTGCGACGTCGGGCCAGCGACGTCCTCAGGGCTGAATCAGGACAGAGGATGTTGCACTCCAACAGAGAAACCACCACGGCTGCGGAATGAGGACCAGATGTTGCGTGATGTGAGCCACGCGCTCGGCGCTGAAGTTCCGTGCGGTCGGAGCTTCTTCGAACGTGCGCCCGACGACGTCGCGCACGACCTCGTCGGATCATTGCTCGTACTCCGCGACGAAGGCCGCGTGGTGCGTGCGCGGGTGGTCGAGACCGAGGCGTACGGAGGCAGCGACGACCCTGCGTCACACGCCTTTCGCGGACCCACCCCACGCTGTGCGGTGATGTTCGGGCCCGCCGGGTTCCTCTACGTCTACCGGAGCTACGGGGTCCACTGGTGCATGAACGTGGTAACGGGGGATGAGGGGAGGGCGAGCGCGGTACTGCTGCGTGCGGCCGAGCTCCACCCTCCATCTGACGACAGCGAGGGGTTCGACGCCGAGGGCGCGATGCTTCGCGGCCCCGGGAATCTCACGCGAGGTCTGGGCATCACCGGCGCGGACAACGGCCTCGACTGCTGCGACGGCCCACGACGTCGGGTCGTCTTCTGCGAGAGTCCTCTCGAAGCCGACGCCCACGTCGGCCGATCCCCACGTATCGGCATCTCAAAAGAACAGGATCGAGTATCGAGGTACTTCCTCGAAGGTCATCCGGCGGTGTCGAGAGTCCGGGCCGCCGTGCGACGCAGGTGACACCGTGCGCACGGCTGCGCACGGTGTCACCTGCTCAAGAGGATCCGGTCCCCGTCCCGTGACCCTGACATTGTCCATCGTGGGCGAGCAGGAATCAATCGCGAATCCCTCTCCTTGACGCCATCCAACTCTTCAGTCCCTTCGCCACCACGACCTGAGCCACGAACACGGCGATCGCGCCGATGACGAACGATCCGATGATGTCGATCGGACTGTGGATGTGGGCGGCAACTCGCGCGGCACCCACCATGACGGCGATCGCGAGCAAGATCAGCCCGACGCGTCGTGAGTACCTGAGAATCGAGAAGCCAAGGAACGCCGTGAGGAGCGTGTGATCGGAGGGGAAGCCGTTGTCGGGGGCGTGCGCGATGAGCGGCTTCAGATGGTGGCTCACGAACGGACGGGTGTCGTAGAAGAGATGGCCCCCGATGACGGCGAGAAGGACTGCGACGAATCCGCCGACGATCAGTTGCCAGGCGAGGTCGAACTTCACCGGCCGACTCGCCTTCAGCCAATACAGGGCGACCACCACCACACTGATGGCGAAGAAGTACTTGGCGACGAAGACGACCAGCGAACTCACTCGGTCATTTTAGATTGGGTCCCACATCAACCAGCACAATCGAGCTACCACGATGTGTCTCACCGTCAGCGGTCACTGACCGCGCCACTATCGCCAGCACCCGTCGTGAAGTGCCCCCGAGGACGCACGGACAATCACGAGTGACATGATGGGACCATGAAGCGGGTCTTCAGGTTCTTCGTCAAGGTACTCGGTGCCGCGATGCTGGGCTTTGGGACCATCTACTCGCCGAAGGCCAAGCCGGACGACCACTGGTCAACTCCAGTGAACCTGGTGATCGAGGATACCGGTGGCTC
>JADGOJ010000011.1 GCA_017883045.1 Acidimicrobiales bacterium | reverse complement strand
CGTGGTGTATCGGATCTCGGTGAGCGTGTCGCCGCAACTGGCGACGGTCACCGCGTGATCCTTCGAGAGAACCGCTAAATCCATCTCGAAAGGAACCACTTGGGTGTCACACATGGCCTCGGGGCTGTTGTGGGTGACCAAGAACTCGGTGCCAAAGGCCACGGTCGACGCGCTCAAGCGCCGCAATGGAATGGCGCATCTACATCTTCGGCGGCCCCGACCAGATTTCGGGCGCGGTGGCAAAGCAACTCGCGAAGTACGGAACGATCATTCGCATCACCAACAACGACATCGTCGCCTTCAACGCCAACCCTACGAACAACCCGGTCGATACAGCGATCGTCTTCGCCAAGATGTGGGACCCGGAGGGCGTGGTCGGCTGGAAGATTACGGGGCCCGGCCACGGCTTCACACTGGTGAACATTAACGACTGGCAAGGAGCGGTCGCTTCAGCTCCGCTGTCGCACTTGGGTTTCCATGCACCGCTGCTGCTGACCGAAGGCCCGACGCAGCTCCCATCGGCCGTTGATGGCTACCTTAGTTCAGTGGCGCCGACGTTCCTGACCTCACCCGCAGATGGGCCGTACAACATGACCTATGTAATCGGTAGTTGGAGCCAGATCAGCTGGTCACAGCAGGCCCACATCGATTACATCTCTGAGATGGGCAACCATCGGTTCTGGAAACAGAACACAGGAAGTCGCTACACCGACTCATCCCCGTAAACGAGTAGAAAGTCACAAGAAGGAACGCCATCAAACGGCCTTAGTAGTCAGTGGCTTTCTTCGGTTCGGGTGTCAGCGTTCTTGCCCTCGTGGGCCCACATGGCTCGGACCTGTTGGTCGTAGTCGGCGACCACGGTCAGGTAGCGGTGACCCTTGCGGTAGGAGACCTCGTCGACCCCGATGCGGAGCAGTCCGTCGAAGCGACTCTCGTCGAGCACGTCACCCACGACGTCGGTGACGATCGAGGCGACGGCCTCCCTGCTGACGCGCAGCAACCTGGTGATGGTGGTCTTGTCGGTTCGCTGGGCCAACCAGGCCACCACCGAGCAGAAGGCGCTGGTGTGACGAGCACCGGGTCGCGCCCAGGGGACGTCCTCGGTGCGAACTCGTCGACGCTTCGGGCAGTCGATCGGACGGATCGCGGCTTCGAGGAAGCACTTCGCCGCTCCGAGGTCGAGGTGACGCCAGCGCCTGGTGGAGCGGTCGTAGTGGGTAGCGGTCGCAAAGCCGCACGGACACTGGTGGACACGCTTTCGCCGGCGGACCCTCACCACCACCCCTTCGGGCGCGAAAGTCACGCCCGAAACGACGACACCGTTGATGGCGATAATGCGATTAAATGCAGTGGTGACGCGCACGTAGTTCCTCCGATTTGGGTTGTTTGAACGCTTCCGAAACTACGAGCACTGCGTGCGCGCCATTTGACGAAGGTTGAGAACTTCCAGCAGTGGCCGTCAACCCAAGTGAGGACTGGTCTTTCGAGGACTACACGCCTCGTTTAGGGCATCAAGTTACCCACGGGAACCCGAGGGGTCCCACAGTTTTAAATCCATTGGAACTCGTCAGTCGTGCTGCGTAGTCTGAGGATGCAGCACTACACAAGGAGGCACCAATGGCCAAACGTCCCACCCTTACCTCAGAGAGCGGCGCTCCGGTCGAGGACAATCAACACAGTCAGTCGGCTGGCGTCGGTGGCCCGTTGCTGCTGCAAGATCAGCACCTGGTCGAGAAGCTGGCGCACTTCAACCGCGAGCGCATTCCCGAACGAGTCGTGCACGCGCGTGGCTCGGCGGCCTTTGGCACCTTAACCATGAGTGCGGATATGAGTCAGTACACCCGCGCGAAGTTATTCAACGGTGTGGGCAAGTCGACTGATCTGGTGATTCGCTTTTCTACCGTGGCTGGTAGTCGCGGCGCGCCGGAAGCCGTTCGGGACCCGCGTGGTTTTGCGATGAAGTTCTACACCGAAGACGGAAACTACGATCTCGTGGGCAACAACACGCCGATCTTTTTCATCAACGATCCCCTCAAGTTTCCGGACTTCATCCACTCCCAGAAGCCCGACCCCTTCACTCACCGCCAAGAGCCCAATAACGTCTGGGACTTCTTCTCGCACTCACCCGAAGCCACGCACCAGTTCACCATCCTCATGGGAGACCGCGGGATTCCCAGCTCCTATCGCCACATGAACGGCTTTGGTTCGCACACCTTTACCTGGGAGAACGATAAGGGCGACGTCGTCTACGTCAAGTATCACTTCACCACCCAACAGGGCATCGGGTTCCTCACCAACGAAGAGGCGGCCGTACTTGCCGGTCAAAACCCCGAGTCGCACAACGTTGATCTGGTGGAACACATTGAGGCCGGAGACTTTCCCCGTTGGACGCTCAACGTACAGATCATGCCCGTCGCGGACGCGGCGAAGTATCACTTCAACCCCTTTGACGTCACGAAGGTCTGGCACCACGGGGACTATCCACTGCAGGAGATTGGCGTGGTGGAACTTAATCGCAACGCTGACAACTATTTTGCCGAGGTCGAACAGTTGGCCTTCTCACCGGCGAACTTCGTTCCCGGTATCGGTCCATCGCCGGACAAGATGCTTCAGGGTCGCCTCTTTGGTTACGGTGACGCGCAACGTTATCGCCTGGGTACGAACGCTCACTTGCTCGACGTCAACGCGCCTAAGAGTGCCGCGGCGAACAACTACGAGCGCGATGGATTCATGGTTCGTGGTGCGAACGGAGGACGCGCTGCCAACTATGAGCCCAACAGCTTTGACACTCAGCCGGTGGAGACGAAGAAACCTCTCTACGGCGCGCTGGCGAGCTCAGGGCTCTCGGGCTCGTACCCCCTCGACCACTACGAGAGCAATGATTTCGAACAGGCCGGCGATCTCTTTCGCCTCCAAAAGCCCGAGGCTCAGGACCGTCTGATCGCGACCATCGCGGACGGCCTCGCCCAGGTGACCATTCCCGGCGTTGTTGAGCGTTCGATCGGCAACTTCGCGAAGGCCGACGTCGAATACGGTCGTCGCATCGAAGAGGAGATGGCGAAAATTAAGAAGTAGTGGCCTAAGCCTGGATCCACCGTGAAAGTGCTGGTCTGAAGAGCTGACCATACGCGAAAAAGGTGTCCCCAACAGGTAGAATTGAAGTTACTAAACAACCATTTCACCTGAAAAGAGGACACTTTTTCGATTCGATCTTTGCATACTCCCTCACGACTGTCGGTGATATTCGACGACGACCACGCCGTCGCCAACGCGGGTCTCTCCTTGGCGGGTCTCTTGAGTGAATTCTTGGGATCGGGTCTCAGGCGTTCGCAGGCGCTCCTGTTCGTTCATTCAACCGTGTCAGAGGTTATTGGAATTTCGGAGGCGTGCAAGAGGAACGCCAACTTGTCCGTCAGATCATCCGGTCGACCACGAAGTAGATGTAGGCCGACCGCCAGAACTTTCGTGGCTCACCACGTTCCCCAATGAGAGCCCGTCATCCACTCCTGCGCCTGTGGTACCCGACTATCTTCCAAGAATCCCACGGCGGTGCGATCCTGTCCACGCGTCACACCAGGCGGGTAGATTTCTGACGTGAACGAATTTCGATGCCCACCTTGTTGCAAGGAACCAAGCGCGATGAAGGGCCGCATCAATCTTGGAATTAGGACTTTCGTGAGAAGAGCCGACCTGTGCACCCGGGTGTGCACCCGGGCTGTGCAGTGCATTCGATCAGGGGTTTCACGGAGCATGAGGTCCATCGGACGCGGCTCCCAAGTTGGCACGGCCCACGCATCGTTGTCAAAAATGCAACATACTCCCAGATCAGTGACGGTTTCGTCTGTCCGATCGCTTGAACGGGTCTGACCGCAACAGTCGTTCGTACGTCTTCGATCTCATCAGGCCGCGAACCATCGACTAGATACTGGAGGGAATCACGCGGGATCAGACCAGTATCTTCTGGGCCTGAGTCACTTGGCCCCGCTCAATTCCGAAGACCTGGCAATGGGGCAGGCCGCCCGAGGAGGTAGCCCTGACCATACTGAACACCCAAATCGCTTAGGGTGACCCGCTCTGTCGCCGTCTCGATTCCCTCCGCGACAAGGACACTGTTCGTCTCTCGGGTGAAGGAAACCAACGCCGATGCGAGTGCTCGTCGCGCGGGGTCGCGATCGATACCGCGGCACAGGGTGATGTCCAGTTTCACGTAGTCAGGAGCCAAATCGAGAATATGGCGGAGACTGGCGAATCCCGCACCGGTATCGTCCACCGACAGCATCGCGCCTAGCTCTCGGAAGGATTCAACGGCCAGTTGGATCGCTCGGTAGTCCTCGATGAGGAAGTGTTCGGTGAGTTCCACCACGACTCGTTCCCAAGGGACGTCTGCGCCGAGCCCAGCCCGCCAGTCGGCCAGGATCGTGGCCGGAGACAGATTGATGCCGAGCAACTGGTCGGGCGCCAATCGCGGCAGATGGGAGAGCGCGGTCTGGACGGCCTGAACCTCGAGTTCGGGGCCTAGTCCGACTTCGTCAGCTTCGGCGAACCAGTGGTTCGGCCCTCGGATCGGTTCATCATCAAAGCGTGCCAGTGCCTCGTAGCCAATGGTTCGGCCATCACGCAAATCGACGACCGGTTGAAACACCATGCGCGGCCCTCCGAGAGTCAACACATTCTCGATACGGGCCCGTCGCACGTCCCACGAGTCCTCGGTTCCCACGGAATTCACTTCCAGGATATCGAGATGATCTTGAAGTCGCGATCGTTCCCGGCGAAGTTCCAAATAGGCCCATCGCGTGCGTAAAAGGTTGCCGACGCGCAGCGTGACCTCCGTGACGTCGAAAGGCTTGGTCAAGAAGTCATGTGCGCCCAGTCGCAGAGCGCGATGGACGGCCTCTCTACCCGTGTCGGCCGTGATGACCAACACGGGCAGGAACTCTCCTGCGGCATGACGGGTGATCACCTCCAGCAACTCGAACCCATTCACGTGAGGCATGTGGAGGTCCAGCAGGATCACGTCAGGTCGACCATCCAGTAGCAGCGTCGTCATTTCACGCGAATCATTGCAGGTCACGACGGAGCCCAGCCCGGCTCGTGACAGAACCTGGTCCAACAGGGATGTGTTCGCAATGTTGTCGTCAACGACCAGAATCCTGGCGTCATCAAACCCCGGCAAGCGATTCAATCCCGCTGTCATGGGACCGCTCCTTCCATCCTGTGCGGATCGTCGAACCAGAGCAGCAACTCTTCAATGTCAAACGGCTTGGTGAGGTAGGCGGAGGCACCGATCTCCAGGAGTCGTTGAATCTGTCCGGGACTAGCATCGGCGCTCACGACCACCGTGGGGATACCTTTAGTGGTCACCTCTGCCTGCAAACGCCGTAGAACCTCCTCACCTGACATATCGGGTAAGTGGAGGTCCAAGAGGATCAGGCCGGGCTGAGACGAGGAGATTAGATCTAGCCCGAGTCGACCCTGCATTGCGTGAATCAGTGTGACTCCTCGACGACGGGCCGCCAGCTGTTCCATTAGCCGCACGTTCGCGAGATTGTCCTCGATGTAGACGACTGTCAACTGCGAATAACGACCTGGAGCGGTGGCAGTCGAACTCACGGCGCCCGCTGCCGGCGAACCTAGCTCATCGGGTTGCAGTCCAACGGTTTTGACCAACGGCAGCAGAACCGTGAAACTGCTACCCACGCCAGGAGCTGATTCAACCTCAATGCGACCGCCCATCAGCTGAATGAGTCGCTGCGACAACGCCAAACCGACACCGGTGCCCTCCTCACCGGTGCTCTCTCGACCCAGCCGGTCAAAAGGGGTGAACAATCGCTTCAACTCCTCAGAGCCGATTCCGATTCCGGTGTCAGAGACGGTGATGGCAAACTCGCCGTTTGGCCGGGTGGAGCAACTCAACCTGATCTTGCCATCGTTCCGGTTGTACTTGATCGCGTTCGACACGAAATTCAGCAGTACCTGCTTGAAGCGTTGTCGATCCGCCAGCACATGCTCGTGACAGCCATCCCCTACTGGCGCTAGGACCGTCAGATGGCGCGCCGCGACTAGGGGCACCATGAGGTCCATCACCTCGTCCATCACGTCTGACACCAAGATGGGCTCCGTGGACAGTGTCAGTTCGCCTGAATCGATTCGTGAGATGTCCAGTACCTCATTGATCAGATCCAGCAGGTGCCGTCCGCCGTGGATGATCTGGCGCACCGACTCATGCTGGTTCTCACTCAACTCATCCATTTCCAGCAGTTGCGCAAACCCGAGAATCGCGTTCATCGGTGTTCGCAACTCGTGGCTCATTCGTGACAGGAACTCGGTCTTGGCCGCATTGGCCCGCACCGCCTCCGCCCGGGCGGACGCCTCGGCCCGTTGTGCGTCCTTCTGCGCCGTGATGTCGGTCACCACGACGGCGACGAGTGGCGGATCGCCTGGTGCGACCTCGAACTGCTGATACCGTGTCCACACCCAACGCACCTCGCCGTCGGAACGGATGATCCGGTACTCGACCTCGACGCGCTGGGCATGGCCAGCTTCCTCCATCGCCTTTCGGACGAATTCGGCGTCGTCGGGATGGGCGAATGAAAGGAAGAGCCCTGGATCGGCGACTGCTTCGTCCGCGGTCAGTCCGAAGACCTTCTCCACGGCTGGGCTGATGTAGACGTATCGGTATGGCGCTGTCGTCCGAAGTATGAAGACCTCGTCGATGTTGTCCACCAACTGACGAAACCGTTCTTCACTTTCCTGCAGCGCGCTACGGTTCGCTTCCTCGCTAGTGATGTCTAAGACCGTCCCGACGAACATTGGCTGCCCGTCAATGGCGAACTCCCCAACCCAGAGGTGTAGAAGAAAAAGAGAGTCGTCCTTTCGCCGGCCCGTGACCTTCCGGCCGGTACCAATGATGCGGGCGACGCCCGAACTCATGTAGTTGGCCACGTATCCGTCGTGGCAACTGTGATCCGGCTCGGGCATCAGCATCGAGACGTTATGCCCAACGACCTCGCTGGACTCGTAGCCAAACAGGCGCTCAGCCGCAGGGCTGAAGATCTGGATTATGCCATGCGAGTCGATTGTGATGATTCCAGCGATTGATGATTCGACTATTGACTGCAGGACTTCGGGCGAGTGGGGCACGACCTCCGTTCGTTAGGTCCACTCTAGAGAGAATGAGCGGAAAAACGCTCCTTTGTTGAATGAATTTGTTCACGACTTGGCTATAGATTCCCAGGAAGCCTCATACCCGAATAGCGCTGGGAGAGTCCGAGAGTCTCCAGGAAATAGCGCGAGTCACTGATTTTCGGCAGCCCGTGGGCGATTGTTGAAAGGGGACGGTAGAGCAAGCGGGATGGAAGCCTCAGGTCAGCCCTCGGGGGGCAAAGATCCTTGCGATTCGAATGAATTCACCCCTTCGTGAGGTGATCCAGGCAGTCAGAAAGGTTTGAAAGCCGTCCGCTAAGGCCCACCATCTTCCGAGATACTCGGCGTCCCGACGTCATCGCACCGCCATTTTTCAAGGGTTTACGTCGCTTCGTCGCGTCCAATTCCCGTCAAAACTTGCATGTTGCCGTGCACCCTTCTTTCGTTCCGCCGGTTGGTTCCTTGAGGAACCAACTTGCCAGGCCGGACGCGACCCCTACGACAAGGCGTTATCCCAGCTCATCGGCGAGCTTTCCACTCGAAGTCAAGAGTTCGGTGTTCGCTGGGCGGCCCACAACGTGAAGTTCCACCGTACCGGTACCAAGACGCTGCACCACCCCATCGTCGGTAATCTCACCCTCGACTACGAGGCTTTGGATCTACCGGGTGACGCCGGTCAGCGCATCCTCGTCTACAGCGCAGAACCAGGCAGCCCGTCGCAACACGCGCTGGATCTGCTTGTCAGTTGGACGACGACAACGAAGAGCCGCCGAGATGACGAAACC
Source organism: Acidimicrobiales bacterium (assembly GCA_017883045.1). GTDB lineage: Bacteria > Actinomycetota > Acidimicrobiia > Acidimicrobiales > RAAP-2 > RAAP-2. Next base: position 33,419 of record JADGOJ010000011.1, on the reverse strand, counting down.
GTCGACGGATACTAGGGAAGAGGAGGACTCATGGGGATTCAGGAGAGAAAGCCGACAAGCAAGGGGCCGAGCGAGTGGTTCACGGGCGACGTATGGATCGACAGCATCGTCGAGTCGAGTGAGGACTCCAAGGTCAATGTCGCTGCCGTGCATTTCACACCGGGTGCTCGGACCGCCTGGCACTCACACGAAGGAGGTCAGACTCTCTATGTCATCGAAGGCACGGGTCGTGTGCAATCCCGAGGCGAGGAGGCCGTCGAGATTCCATCCGGCGACGTCCACCTGACGGCGAGCGGTGAAGAGCACTGGCATGGAGCGGCCAATGACCACCTCATGACCCGCGTCTCGATCACTCAAGGTCCGGCCACGTGGGGTGAACACGTCACCGCCCAGTAAGGGCCAATGCCTGGTCTCGAGCCCAGCCGCGAGTCACATGCTGGGCCTAATCTCCATGCCACTAGATGTGAGTGGCGAGTTGCGTAAGCACCAGGTCGATTGGGGGAGTGGCATGGTGAGAGTGAAGTCGCGTTGGGTGGGCGCCAGGGTGTGCACGCTGCCTGTGAAAGCCTTTCCATCAGGGAGTTTGTTGGGTCACAACGACGAAGTCTGAGCCACTCATGACTGTACGGCCCACGGTATTGACCGGAACGCTCGAAGTGGGCGTATATGCCGGCCACGTCGAACGTCAATTACCACAACTTGGACAACTGCCCTTCGACGACAGCTGAACCATCGATAGCGAGCGTCGACGGTGACGAAGTGACTTGCTGGCTCGCGCCGGCAGCTGGAACTTCCACGAGCGTCTCACGGACCGATTCACTCAAGAAACGTGATGGTTGGGCCCAGGAGTGATCATCACGGACTCGATGATGGTGGTAGCGGAGAGGTACGTAGATAGCGAGATTCCTCCGTGCCCGCGTAACAGCGACATAGAAGAGACGGCGCTCTTCCTCGAGCCCTTCTGGCGACCCCAGCGACATGTCCGAGGGAAAGTTGCCGTCGGCGGCGTGAATGACATGAATCGCGTCGAATTCGAGACCCTTCGCTGAGTGGACGGTCGAGAGGACGAGCCAATCCTCGTCAATCATCGGAGGGCCAGCGAGGTCCCCGGTAGACGCCGGCGGCTCCAGGGCCTGCTCAGCCGCCACATCGCTCAGTCGTAACGTCCCCGCGCACGCCAGCACGAGTGCCCCGAGATCCTCAAGCCGCGCCACCGCGTCGTCATACGACGATGAAATGAGCGGCACGATCGCTCGGCGAATTCGCTCCGCATGCACCTCCACCGGTTCCAACTCCTTCTCGCACAAGGCGTCTGAGATATCACGCGACATTTCTCGGACATCGCTCGGTAACACGTCGACGACGCCCGACCATCGTCGCTGGACGTCGCCATGGGACAAGGGGATCTTCCCGTCCACGTCTCGGAGTGCGTTGATGGCCTGTCTCGCCTTGGCTGGACCTACACCTGGCATGAGCTGTAGAAGACGGAACCACGCCATCTCATCTCGTGGATTGTCGGCGAGACGAAATGCCGCCAGGAGGTCCTTCACGTGCGCAGCTTCTAGGTAGCGCAAACCTCCGTACTTGACGAAGGGAATCCGTCGCCGGGCGAGTTCAATCTCAAGGTCGGCGCTGTGGTGTGCCGCTCGAAACAACACCGCCTGCTTCTGCAGGGCAATGCCCTGTTCATAGAACTCAAGGACGCGGTCGGCGACGGATTCTGACTGGTCACGTTCGTCGGCACAGTGGACGAGAAGTGGCTGGCTCGCACCGGGAACCGGAACCTCTTCGCGAAGGACTGAGGAGAATCCTTCGGGCGCGTCGGCGGCGATGGCGTTGGCCACCACAAGGATTGGGCCAGAAGAGCGGTAGTTGACGTCCAGGGTGATGGTTGTCAGCCCGTTGAAGTAGCGCTCGGCATCGAGCAAGAACCTCGCCGTCGCGCCACGGAACCCGTAAATGGCCTGCGCGTCATCGCCGACAATGGTCAGCCGAGGATCCATTCGACGCAGACCGACGAGGACGTCCAACTGCAGGAGGTTCACGTCCTGGAACTCGTCGACCAGAATATGGTCATAGGCCGCGCCGAGCTCTCTTCCTAAGGCTTCATCCTGCACAGCCACCCGCCAGTACAAGAGCAGGTCGTCGAAATCCAGCAGTCCGAGTGACCGCTTTCGGGCCACGAACGCCGTGAAAAGCGAAGCGACTTCGTCGAGGTTCTCGGCGCACCACGGCGTGTTCTCGCGCATGACATCGGCGAGTCGCATTCCAGTATTCACCGTTCGCGAATACAGCGCGCCCAATGTCGCCTTCTTTGGCAGTCGCCGCGCTCTGCTCAGTATTCCAAGTTCGCCGCGTACCAGGTCCATCAGGTCGGCAGCGTCGCTGCGATCCAGAACACCGAAACCTTCAGGCAGACCAACGGCAGCGTGGTGGCGGCGAAGCGTGTGGTGAGCGACTGAGTGAAAGGTCCCGCCCGAGACCCTGCGCCCTTGGTCAGCGCCTCGAAGTGCGCGAACGCGGCCTACTATCTCGCGCGCTGAGCGGCGGGTGAAGGTCAGGAGCAGAATTCGCTCCGGCGCGACGCCACGCTCGAGAAGAACACCGACTCTGGCCGTAAGGGTTGTCGACTTCCCAGTCCCAGGACCGGCGATGACTCGGAGTGGCCCGTCCCCAAAGGTGGCGGCCTCCCGCTGTACTTCGTTGAGTTCTCGTTGAAGAGCGAACATATGTTCGACTCTATGTCCGGGGTATGACAACGGCTGCAACTATGGCAAAAGAGGTCAATTGTCCCAGCAGATAAGTCCTGACTCCGTTTTCACGCCATTAACGAGATAGCAGAGTCGGGCGCCGGTGCAGGGTGCAAGTCCTGTCACATCGTCCTCCGAAGAGAGCTTGCACTCGATATCACTTTTCCGTCAGCAATGCCGTCAGCGGAACGTTTATTCGGACGTTCGGAGCCGGATGCACCGTTTCTGAAGCCAACAGGTTCTCAAGACCTCATCGACTTTCGACTCGGACTGAAAGAGCCGTACGCGACGACACCAGATCCATTGGGGTTTGGGGGGGGTTCGAAGGAAGGCGACCGGGGAGTTTCGCGAAGTTCAAGTCGACGGTCCTCGAGATGCGACTCATCGTGTGTTCAAGCTGGCGGCGCCTTCACTTCTGTGTCGTTCGGTCAAACACAGTCGACGTTGATTGCTGTAGTATGACCGCACTCGGACCCCCCGCTGAGTTGAAGTTGCAGTGAGTAGATAACTATTAAGCGGTGCGCGGTGGACAAGAGCGGCGAACCCGCATAGAGGAATTGAGGAGAGATGGCAACAAGCGAAGACGCGAACCTCGTAATGCAGATTGTGCGGTGGAGCACGGACATGGGCCTCGATGAGGCGATGCAAGAGATATTTTCCGAAGGCTATGACCCGAATGACGTGTCGTCAGAGGACGAAGCCGTCCGTAAGATCCTCGCGTTTGGCGAGACGGTGGGAACCCTCGTTAAGCACGGTCTTCTCGACTGGGACGTGCTCAGCGACCTCTATTGGATCGAGGGAATGTGGAAGAAGGTTGCGGCGCATGCCGTTCACCTTCGAGAACGACTTGGCGAGCCGCGAATCTACGAGCACTTTGAATCCTTGGCCGCGCGTTCCGGCAACTAGCTCGCACTTGAAGAGCCCGTTGCCGCGACGTCACTGCAACTGGGTTTCAGTGTCTGCTCGTCGAGAGCCGATGTCCTCGGTTCCGAGTTCGCCACGCGATGACCTCGGGCGGCGATATCGAACAACGCGTTCGACCTTGGTGGCGATCGATCGAAGTCTGGAATGGAAGACGTGGGCGCGGGCGACGCACCTCAGCGTGAAGTTCGAGACTAGGCGAACGCCGGGGTTCGGCGGGGGCGAGGTCACGTTGGTCTGGTCGACCGTCTGTCGACGTGCGGCTCCACTTCGAATCGCGCGTCACCGCCTCCAATGGTTTCTCCAGGACGGCAGCAATGTGAATCCACCTGCTTATGGTCGTCGCGGGGCTTCTGTGCAGAGTGGTTGCGTCAGATGTGACCGGCTCCTCGAGGTTGCTTGACATGAGTCTCGTTCGCAACGAACTGGCGTCGTCAAAGAAGGCGATGGTGGACGTCTTCGCCAATCCGGCCCTTCGGAGGATCTTCCTCGCGTTTGGAGGATCGCTGATCGGTGACGGCGTCTTCGCACTGAGCGCGGGGGTGTACGCCTACCGCACCGGCGGCCCCACGGCGGTCGGCGGGCTGGCGGTCGTGCGCTACGTGGCGATGGCCACTGTCGCCCCGTTGACGTCGACATTCGCCGACCAATACAGCCGTAAGGTCGTCATGGTCGTCTCGGACACCGTGCGACTCGTGCTGGTGACGTTGGCGGCGATCCTCGTAGGACTCCATGACTCCAGGTGGCTGGTCTACACACTCGTTGTCGTCGTCGGGCTCGCCGGAACAGCGTTTCGCCCGGCCCAAGCGTCCATCCTTCCGTCACTGGCTCGAGAACACGATGAGCTTGCGGGGGCCAACGTGGTCTCGAGCACCATCGAGAGCGTCGGATTCTTCGCCGGTCCCGCGGTGGCGGGATTCATGTTGGCGTACGCCAACATGACGATTGCGCTGGCCTTTGATGCCGCGACCTTCGTCTGGTCGGCGCTCATCGTGTTGTCGGTACGGCCGCCTGCTCCAGAGGAGCGATCCGATGAGCTCATTGCGCACCTCGCGAACTCCAAGGCGACCGATGACGACAAAGCACAGAGCTTCCTCATTCGAGCCGTCGAGGGCTTTCGCGCAATACACCGCGACCGCGATCTTCAAACCTTGGTCGCGCTCTATATATTGCAGTGTGTCGTCGCCGGGGCGTCCGCGGTGTTTACCGTAGCGATTGCACTGCGGCTGCTGCACGTCGGGACGTCGGGCCTTGGCTTAATGGAATCCACCCTGGGCATTGGCGGCATCATCGGCGGCTTCATTGCGCTCATGTTGGTGGAGCGGGCCCGGCTGGCGATGGATTTCGGCATCGGCGTGATGATCTGGGCGGCTCCTCTCCTGATAATTGCGGCTTTTCCTGGTCTCGGGGCGGCTCTGTTCATGATGTGGCTGATCGGTGCAGCCAACTCCATCGTCGACGTCAACGCCATCACGGTGCTGCAACACGTCGTTCCGAACGAGAAGCTAGGTCGAGTACTGGGCGCGCTCGAGGCCGGTGAGGTGGCGGGGATGGCCCTTGGCTCCCTGGCGATGACGGTTCTCATCCAGTGGGTTGGCCTACGAGAAGGCCTTGCGCTCATCGGCGCCGTCGTGACCCTGGCCGTGTTACCGGGACTTCCTGCCATGCGTCGTATCGATGAGGTGGCGTTCCCAGAGGGAGTGACTCGTCGCTTGGCGGGACCTCACGGGCACCTTCACTTCCATCAACTGCGTTTTCGTCAAACGCGATGACGCAGGCATCGGTGGTTCGTGAGGTGCCGCACCAGATCTGCTCTCGCCAAAGTCTTGACCTTGTGGGTGTTTCCAACTCGCCCAACTGCACGGCCAATCGCCTCATGGCAATCGGTTCGTTACCACGGTCGAGGTGTCGCTGACTGACGCGCTTGAGGAGTGAACCTACAAGAACACCACCATCATTTCTTGACGCGCCAAGAACGTTCGACTTACGGTGAAGTTCGTCGATCAGCCGTGCAATACCGTTCGTTACGCAGTGTTGATTGATCGTCGAATTCAATCCTGAGCGCGGTTCGGCGTGCCGTACCCGCAGCCCAGCTCGACGTACTTCCAAGCCCCAGGATGAGCAGGAGCACGCCGCATCCGCTCAACAGCCACCGTTCCACGTGCGTCGTACGCGCGAAATTCCTCAGCACTAACCCTCGACCCCAAAGCACCCCATTCTTGGACACGGCATACTCCATCACGGCTCGAATCATCATGTCCTTTGTCGACTGACCTTTCGAGAAAGGCTCGGTCTACACTCCGGGGCATGCAACAAGGTGGGACTTGCATCGAGTTCGCGTTGCATCGACTTTGACAACCTCTGGAGTGCTGAAAGTTGGTCTTGTCTAGGTGCATTGCCTGTAATTTCCGAGGTACACCATGCGACGCGACCAGAGTGCTCCGCTAGACCCGCCGAAGAAATGGTGCATTCTTGTGACGAAGTGCCATGGGGCGGCGCATCGAACTTTCTGTACCATGCGAACATGGGCACAGTCTCTGTTGGACGCGATGATTCGACCCGCCGAGGCGCGGCGCATCGGTCGTCTGACCGCGTGGCCATGATCGGGCTGGACAGCGTTTCCAAGAGATACGTCACGCCCGGTGGCGTAGTAGTGGCGTTGGACAACGCGACGTTGGAGATCCCGTCGGCTGTCTTCGTGGTCGTCCTCGGGCCGTCGGGCAGTGGCAAGACGACGTTACTGAATATGATCGGCGCCCTTGACACGCCGACCGAGGGCGTCATCGACGTGGCCGGTCAACGCGTGACCGAGATGAGTCGCAGCCAGTTGTTTGCCTTCCGTCGTCAGACGGTCACCTTCATATTCCAGGCCTTCAACCTCTTTCCCGAACTGACGGCTCTCGAAAACGTCTGTTTCGGCGCTGAGATCGCCGGAAGGGAGGACGCACGTGCGGTTGCGGTTCAGATGCTCGCGGACGTGGACTTGGGTCATCGAGAGCATCACTTCCCACACGAACTCTCCGGTGGTGAGCAACAGCGCGTGGCAATCGCGCGCTCCCTCGCCACCGGCAATCCAGTCCTCCTCGCCGACGAACCCACTGGAGAACTGGACTACCGCACCGGTGTCCAGATCCTCGGTCTCCTGCGAGCACGGGCCGACGCCGGTCAGACGGTGGTGCTCGTGACTCACAATCGGGAGATTGCCCGGATGGCCGATCTTGTCGTCGAACTGGCGGACGGACGGATCATCTCAGCCGGTCCAACACCAGATGGTCCGGCTGACCCCTCGACACTGCGCTGGTGACGTGGTGGGCCCCGTGTTCTGGTTGCGTTGGTCGTGGCGAGGTCTGCGTCAGCGCTTCGTCCAAGTCATCGCAATCGCCGCCATCATTGCGTTGGGGTCGGGTATCTACGCCGGCCTCGGCAGCACGTCCGTATGGCGAACACAGTCGTTGAATGTCTCGTTCTCGAGCCTGCACGCCCACGACCTCGAAGTTCAGCCGGTCGCTGGCCTGGCCCTGCCGACCCGTACGTTGCTCACGGCCGTGCGGTCAGCGGGTGGGGCCAGCCTCTCGGCCGTGGAGGCTCGCCTCGTCACGGACCTCCCGGTGCGCGCTGGACCGGATGGGACCATCCCGGCCGCTGGGGTGATCGTCGGAGTGGACTTGGCGAAGGGCGTGCACATCGACCGGTGGAAGGTGACCGGGGGTGGCACGATCGGGTCAGCCGACGCCACCGGCACGCAGGTGCTGCTGGACGAGCACTTTGCCGCCCAGCATCACCTTCCGCCGAAGGGTGAGCTGTGGATCGCCGATGTGCGCGTTCGCTACGTCGGCACCATGCTTTCGCCCGAATACCTCAACACGACGTCGACTCTCGGAGGTGTCATCCAGGGTGCGGCGACCCGTGCGGTCATCGTCGCGCCATTGTCACTCGCGCAGCGTCTGGCAAGCCAGCCTGGTCAAGTCAATGACGTAGTTGCTCTCGTGCGCCACGGGGTCAGCGTCGAACACGTTGCGACCCAACTCAGCCAGCAATTGGGGCGCTCCACGCTCCCAATCGCGACGACCGTAAGCGTCCGGCGCGACTCGCTGCTAACCCAGTCCCTCTACGGCGAGGTGGTGAGCGAGCAGAAGGTCTTCAGCGTCTTTGCCCTTCTCATCTTGCTCGGCGCCGGATTCGCCGCCTTCAACCTCACTCGACGATTCGTCGAGGCTCAACGTCGCGATCTTGGTATCGCCATGTCGCTTGGCGTGCCCAGGAGCCGCATCGCCGTTCGTCCGCTGGCGCTGGCTCTCGAGGTCGCTGTGGCGGGAGTCGTGCTCGGTGTCGCGGCGGGATGGGGCATTGGACAGTGGGTCGTCGCCATCCTCAAGGTCAAAGTGCCCCTGCCGGTGTGGCAGAGCCCGTGGCAGGCGGGGCTGTTCGTGCGCGCAGCCGTACTCGGACTCGCAATCCCCTTGGCCGGCAGCCTCTACCCCGTGTGGCGCGCCGTGCGTACGACACCAACGGACGCGCTGATCCCACCCCACCTGCGCACGCGCCGCCACCGCCTGTTGGGACTCCAGCGAAAGACGTGGATGCCGGGCAACACGATGACCCAGGCTCCGCTGCGTCGGGCGACCATCGCCCCGGCGCGCTCTCTCATGACAATCCTCGCAATCGCCCTCGTCCTCGCCCCGCTCCTTGCGGCGTTCGGAGCCACCGATTCGACCACGTCGACGATCCAGTCCGGGGACCAGATTCTCTCGGGGGGTCGCGGTGACCGTCTCCTGGTGAGCTTGGAGTCATACCAATCGGCTGGGTCGAGCGTCGTCACCGCTGTCGTCGGTTCAAAGCTGGTCGGGGCGAGCGCTCTCGGGCTCAGTATCGGCGGCTACCTGATCCGCGGGCACACCACGGTCGACGTGTCGATCGATATGGTCGATCTCGGTAACCCGCTGGCGGTGCCGACCTCATTGGCGACCCAGCGTGTCCAGCCCGGTGGCATCGTGATCTCCGCCAAGGCCGCATCCGACCTGCACGTGGCTCAGGGGGGGCGGATCACGTTACGTCACCCCGTGGCCCACGGGACGGGCTATCGCTTCGCTGACTCGGTGTTGCCGGTGCGTGCGGTGGTCGCAAGTCCGTACAGCTTCGTCGCCTACATGTCATTGAAGGACGAGCCGCTCATGGGACTCTCGGGAATCGTCAATACGGCCACCGTTGTACCGCGCCACGACGTCACGATGGACCGATTGCAGCGGTCAGTTTCCGCGATACCCGGCGTCGCGGCGGCTCTGGCGGCGAGTTCCCTCACATCCACGATGCGCGACGTCCTCGGTGGGATATCCAACCTCTTCATCATCCTCCAGGTCGTCATCGGCCTCATGGCCCTTCTCGTTGCCTACAACAGCAGCAAGATAGGCAGTGACGAACGGGTTCGTGAAAACGCCACCATGATGGCCTTCGGCACCACCGTGCGGCGAGTGGTGCTGATCGAGATCCTCGAAAGCGTGCTGCTGGGTCTCGTCGGCATCGGGCTCGGGATAGCGACCGGACTGCTCGTTCTCAAGTGGATCCTCGCGACGGTATTTCCGGCCGCGATCCCCGAACTGGCCGTTCTGGAGTCAGTGCGAACCACCTCCTACCTCATCACGGCCCTCATCGGGGTGGTGGCGACCGCCCTCGCACCGCTTCTTGGTGCCAGGCGACTCCGAGCGATGAACCTTCCGGACACTCTGCGATACGTGGAGTGATTCCGAGCTCGTGGCTCGGCCGCTGGGCCCGCAGTGGTGACGCGCTGGTGCAAGAACTGAAGTCGCGCTTGTGAGCAAGTCGTCGTCACGGAGGTTCTGCCGGTTGGCGAAGATGAAGGTGTCCTGCGTCAATCGAGGAGTGCAGTCTCAGATTGAGAGTTGCCCCGCCTGGACTGGCGACTCAAGCGGAATTCGCAAGCCAGTGCATGAGGGTGTGCAGGCGAGGTGTGAACACCTTCGGATCAGGCTGGACGCGAGACAACCAGACGTGTGACCGTCACTTCAAAGAGGACACGGCCCACCACTATTTCACCTCATCAGAGCTACTTTCGTTCTTCAATTCAATCCGACTCCTCGCCTTCCGCGACCGTTGTCAGCAACGGTGTCAGCCACGCGAAAGCGGGTTTGAAATGGCGGGATCCAGAGGCAATGGCGAGGGTTTGATCTACCAGCGATCGTCTGATGGACGGTGGTTGGGGGTCCTGACCCTGGGTTACGGGCCCAACGGCAAACTCATCCGAAAGACGGTCAGCGCGAAGACCCGGACCGAGGCGGCGAAGAAGCTGAAGTTTCAGCAGCGTCACCTCATCGACGGGATTCCACTGCCGGATGCACCCTGACGGTCTCTCGGCTCTTCATCAGTTGGTGCGAGACCGTCCTGCGCCACCAAGTGGTTCCGGGTGCCTCGAGCAACCACAGGCGGATCTTCGACCACCACATCATTCCGACGCCGGGTCGCAAGACGGTGGCGAATCTATCGGCCACCGACGTCCACCGATTGACCTCCCCGAGGGTCCGCTGTCGGTTCAGTTGACAGCAAATTTACCCACGACTGCTTCAAACGTCTCGCAAGAGCATGGATTACCGCAACCTTCTTCGCGACCGACTCTCCGGCATCTCGCTTGAGCCACGTTTGGCGGATTGCGGACAACTAAAGGCCGACTTCCTTCAGCCGTGAAGAGTCGGCGGTTTCAGGGAGTCAGCGCAACAGTCCTGTGAATCAACAACGATGAGTTGATCAACCAGGAGGTTGTTATGGCAGTCCCCGCGCCCTACGACCCGTTCGACCTGTATGCCGAGAGCCTCGCGGACCTGGCCGAGCAATTGGCCTCGGGCGGACCCCAGCACTAGATCGGTATAGCGCTTGGTGCTTAGGTCTGGGACCAAGGACACTTGCCTCCACGCAAGTGGCAGATGACACATGGATGGGTGCGGACAACTGGAGTCTTGACGAGACATTCGAGTGGTCTAGCGTGAGTTGGGCCGACCACCTAAGTGATGACCCTATCCCGTGGCTGCTCGCCGATGACACGCCGGCCGTTCGGGCAGCTACGTTGCAGCGCCTGCTGGGTCGGCCGGCTGATGACCCTGACGTGGTCTTGGCGCGGGATGCTGCAATGCGATGCGAGCCCATCCGGCCAATTCTCGAAGCCCAAGATCCGGCGGGTTGGTGGGTGAATCCAGGCGGTGGCATGTCCCCAAATACACGGGCACGGTGTGGGAGTTGATCTTCTTGGACCAACTCGGGGCTGACGCCGGCGATCCCCGAATTCAACGCGCGTGCGACTATGTGCTCGACCATACGCCCGCGGCGTCCGGTGGCTTCGTCGCCTATGGCGGCAAGGAGGATCGCTCGCCGCCACCGTCACGGGTCATCCACTGCCTGAACGGTGACTTGACACGGGCCCTTGTTGGTTTCGGTCGCCTCGAAGATGCTCGCGTTCGGGCTGCGGTTGACTGGGCCGCTCGAGCCATCACCGGGAAGGGCGTTGAACGCTACTACGCGTCGGGCACGAGTGGCCCACGTTTCGCGTGCGCGGCAAATGACAAGAAGCCGTGCGCATGGGGGGCGGTGAAGGAGCTAGTCGACTTCGCCCGGATACCGCCTCGTATGCGAAGCCAACTCGTGCGCGATGCAATCGACCACGGCGTATCGTTCCTCTTGTCTCGCGATCCGGCCGTAGCCGACTATCCGATGCTCTCACGGGATACCAAACCAGCAAGTGCGTGGTTCAAGCTCGGCTTCCCTTCCGGCTACGTCGCCGATGTGCTTCAAAGTCTCGAGGTCTTCGCCGAACTCGGGTATGCCAATGATCCTCGGCTCCAGAACGCCTTGGCTTGGATTGAGACCCAGCAGGTTCAGGGTCGATGGATGAATCGCTACGCATACAACGGGAGCACCGTTGTTGACATTGAGAAGCAGGGCCGTCCTTCCAAGTGGGTCACTTTGCGAGCCCGCACCGTCCTCAAAGCCGCATTCCAGTAGGCGGTCTCGGATTCCCCCGATCGATCACCTTGGCAGCAGACTCCGGCGCTGTGTGGGGCCGCTGTCAGTTGAGTTAATTCACGATTAACCGTCGCGCTCACATCCTTTGAAGGATGGGGTGGAACCCGTAGCGCAATCCTTCACCAATTCTTCGTCTCGAGCGATAGCCGGGCACGCTTGGGAAGCGAGGCGGTCACTGAGTCGTAGGAATCTGAAATCAGGTCCTCAATGAGATCTGGAGGCAGCGTTGGACTGAGAGTGATAGTGATCCAGTGTCGCTTATTCATGTGATATCCGGGAATCATCTCGTCGAACTGCTGGATCAGGAAGGCCCCGTAGTCCGGATCGCATTTCAGGGTGAGGCGGCCCGGTTCATCGCTCAAGCTGACCGCTGCGAACATCTTGCCGCCAGCCTTGAAGACCGCCGTTTCAATACCAAAGGGTGCGTCAGTTCGGCCCCCGCAAGTCGGGTGCAGGCGGCGAGCGCCTTCACCCGTTCAGCTGACGATCCGTCTGACCGTTCTCGAGATGTCATGTCTCGGGAACCTCCTTGGCCAGTGAGACGAACTCAGGCTGGTCGAGCAGGCGCAGCCAAGTTCCATCCGGCTGTCGTCGAGTCACTTGTGCACGGGCGCCCGCGTTGTCTTTCGGCGGGGTGGACGTTAGCGCGATGTCTCCGCTGATCAACGTCGGCAGCGGAGGCTCTTGCTCGAAGCGCGGCGCGTTCGCCAGGATCTTCTCCCACAACTCGCGGATTGCGTCGCGTCCTACCGTTACTTCGCCGGGAGGGTAGGCCATCACGGCCTGCTCCTCGTAGAGCTCGGCCACGCCGGCGGCGTCACCTTCGTTCGCGCGCTCGACGAACAGTCGGGTGAGGTCTTCCGGGTGCAGGGCCTTCTCGTTGCTTGACATGGCCGTCCTTCCATGAACTGTTGAGTGTCAACATTGCCAAGTCTGAGCCACGCAGTGTCAGAAGTCCAACAGATTGTACTACTTGTAACTAGAATTGTTGGATATGGAACTGAGACAGCTGGAGTACCTCATTGCGGTGGCCGAGGAAGCGAATTTCACTCGCGCAGCCGAACGCGTTCACATCAGCCAGTCGGGGGTCAGCGCCCAGATCCGCAAGCTCGAGCTCGAACTCGGCGCGACGCTCATCGACCGTTCGGGTCGCAGCGCGACATTGACAACCGCAGGCGTGGCGGCAGTCGAGCATGCCCGCGCCGTCCTCGGATCTGTTGATGCCATGCGTCAGGCCGTGAACGACGTGACCGGGCTCATTCAGGGCCGACTGGTGGTCGGAATGATCACTGGATGCACAGTCCAAGGACTGTTCGACACCCTGGCTTCGTTCCATCTTGCCCACCCCGGCGTCGAGATAACTCTGATCGAGGACAACTCCGAGCCGCTCACAGAGCGGGTACGGGCCGGTGCGGTAGACCTAGCTTTGATCGGAACGGTTGGCGATGCGCCATCGGGACTGTGCGCATTGTCGCTGGCCAGCGAACGAATGGTCGCCGGCGTTACCCTGCGCCACCAACTGGCCAAGCGCCGCCGGACCAGTCTGGCCGAGATCAGTGCTTACCCGATTGTGTGCATGCCCGAGGGAACAGCACCCCGGACGATGTTCGATCAAGCCTGCGTAGCCAGTGGAGTGCGGCCGAACATTGTGCTTCAGGCCAGCGCGCCTGACGCCGTTGCGGATCTCGCCGTGCGCGGTCTCGGGATTGCCATTCTCACCGAGTCCATGGCCGCCAACCACGTTGGTCGATTGAAAGCATTGGTCATTGATGACATCGAAGCATCAGTGGGCCTGGCCCTGGTTTGGACGGCGAACAAGAGTCCGGCGCTTCAAGAGTTCCTTCTGCGCAGCCACGAGACCTTCTCGAGCCCACGATCTCGCCAAGTAGTTCGGACTGGTGGTCGAGCGAAATAGGGGAGGTCCGTCTTCGTGATCGACCGTCTGCAGCGGCCGGACTCTCCAACTCGGCTACCTTGTCCTGTCGCGGTCGCGATTTGGCCACCGGGCCGAATCGCTGGACCGTCCTGTCCAATGGACGCCACTTGACGCCGAGCATGGGACAACTCGTGCAATTCCCGGAAGACCGGACTGTCAGGTGCAATTGTCATCATTCCTAATCAAAGGACCGTTTCGTCATCTGCTCCAACGTTTCGGAAAGGTCCAAGAGCTGCCCGCAAGGGTCCACCAGATTCTTCGAATTGCAGCAGAACGTGGACAGCCAGACACTAAGGAGTCATAACTCTGATCCTCGATCGGTATCCACGCTAATTTCTTGATGGTGGAGACCCATCGACTTGAGGCCTTCGCCGACGGAGTGCTCGCCATTGCGGCAACCGTACTGATCTTCAATGTGACCGCCGATGCTCCCGGCGCGGCCGTCGGCCATGCGATCAACGGTGCATGGCCATCGTACATCGGCTACATGATCTCCTTCTTGACCATTGGCATGTTGTGGATGAATCATCACGCGATGCTGCGGCACGCGGTGCAGGCCAACTCGACCTTCAAATTGTTGAACGTGGGACTGCTGATGTGTGTCGCGTTCTATCCGTACCCGACCCGGCTGATCGCCGCGCACTGGGATGGTGGGGGACTGAGGCCAGCGGCGCTGATGTGGGGCGCCACGAGCATCGCGATCGGAGTCATGATCAACGTGTGCTGGTGGTACATGATCTTCCATCGCGCCACGATGGCGCCAGCACTCTCGGCCAAGACGATCACCGCGGTCAGGCGATTCGCCCTGCCGGGACCAGTCGTATGGACGGCAGCCACGTTGACGGCCGTGTGGAATCCGAAAGTCGCGATCCTGCTCTACGGCATCATGACCGTCTTCTACATGTTCATCGTTCGACAGTTCGAAGGGAATTGAGATCGAGACGGCTTCCGATCGAGATGGTGAGCAGGTCGGCGCGACTCGTCCACCAGGCTCGGCCGGCGGGTGGGTGTGGCTCGGATACTGTCCACCACTTTCAACGCGACTAGACCTAGCGTCGATTTCGAGTGCCGGCAGTTCCTTCTTCGGACACCCGGAGGTGACGGATGCGTAGACGTGCAATTCGAATCTCGTCAGGCGTGGCCGCCGTGGGAGTGCTGGTGGCGACCTTCGTGGCACCCACCGCTCAGGGCTCGCCTTCGCCGACGGGCCTGTCCTATATGAATGAACGAGTCTGCGCGACGCCCGCCCTCGGGTTCGCGGCCTGCGACGCGGTTCGTCACGTGACCCTGACGCCCGCCGATGCCAACAGCCGTAAGCCAGGGTCCCAGACGCCCGTGAGTTACGATGCTTCCGATCTCCAGACGGCCTACGGACTGACGAGCATCTCAAGCTCCAACGGCGCTGGCAACACCGTCGCGATCGTCGACGCGAACGATGATCCGAATGCCTTCACGGACCTGAACTCTTATAGGGCTGACCAGGCGTTGCCGTCCATCAGTTCGTGCACGGTTGCGGGTACAACGTTGACGAGGCCGTCGGGACCCTGTTTCGCCAAGGTCAACCAGTCAGGAGACACGAGCCCTTTGCCGACCGGCAACACTGGATGGGCCCAGGAGATCTCGCTCGACCTTGACATGGTCTCGGCGATATGTCCCAACTGCAACATCCTGCTCGTCGAGGCAAACTCGGCGAGCATGGCCGACTTAGGTGCGGCCGTCAACACCGCGGCCAACTTCCAACCGGTGGCGATTGGCAACTCCTACGGCGGTGTTGAGTACGCCGGCGAGGCGACTGACGCCGCGAATTACTTCGACCATGCCGGCATCGCGATCACTGCGGCCACCGGCGACGGTGGCTACGGCGTGGAGTTCCCTGCCGCCGCGTCGACGGTCATCGCGGTCGGCGGCACGTCCCTGCGATTTAGCACTGGCGTGTGGAGCGAAACGGTGTGGAGTGGTACGGGCAGTGGTTGCTCGGCGTTCATTCAGAAGCCCTCGTGGCAGTCCGATGGCGGGTGCGCGATGCGCACCGTTGCTGACGTCGGCGCGGACGCTGATCCGAACACTGGGGTGAACGTGTACGACAGCTATCACTCTCCAGGATGGATGGTCTTTGGTGGGACCAGCGTTTCGGCCCAGATCGTCTCGGCGATCTACGGGTTGGTGGGCCGCGGGGCGAGCGACGCCAGCGCTTTCTACTCTGCTGGGCTCCATGACGTTGTCACTGGCTCGAACGGCCAGTGCACCGGCCATGGCCGCAACACCGATCCGTCGCTCGCCTATCTGTGCACCGCTCAGCAGGGCTACGACGGGCCGACGGGCATGGGAACTCCGAACGGCACCGCGGGGTTCTGAGGTTCCAGTTCCGTGTTGCCGCTCTTGTCTGGAGGCCCAGGGATGGCCCCTTCGTGGCTGGTGGGCTGGGGAGGTCACCTGAATGAATAGCTCCAACCAAGTCGGGAGAGGTTCGGCGCTCGCTCGACAGCGGCGGCTCATTGGGACGTGACCCTCGATGGCGCGCAATCGATTCACGTCCGGTCAGCCGCCGGGCAGACGTGGGAGCCATCCTCGGTGTCGATTCCACTGCCGCGACCCACGTTGCTGCGCACCGGGAGTACCCTGAACGTGTGGTCATATGCGTCCCAGTCCTGCCCGACGGAACGGTCGACCCGCGCTGGGGCAAGGCGGACCGCCTCGCAGTCGCCGAGGTTGCGGACGGTGAGATTCGATCGTGGGAGGAGTTCCAGGTTGATTGGAGTATCCGCCACGACGAGGGCAGTTCGGCGCGACACCACGCTCGCGTGGCGCGCTTCTTGCTCGATCATCACGTGGAGGCAGTCGTAGCCCATCACGTGGGCGACGGCATGGTCCACCAACTCGGCATCATGAAGGTTGCGCTGCACCTCGGCGCCGAGGGAGATGCTCGGTCAGCGGTCCTGGCGACGATGGCCAATCGTCAGTAGCACACTCGCGGGCTCATCAGCGAGTCGCTCAAAACCCGGTCCCGTCCCAGAGGATCCAGTCCGGTCGAAGAGTAGACGTCCGACCGCCGTCGTGCTGACGTTCGATGGGGTAGGCATTGCTGCTGATCTGGTTTATTCTTTGGCCCGCCCACGCTTTCGCTAGCGCGGTGGAGCGGCCACCACTTCCCAGGTCCTGCGGCCACCGTTGGGATTCTGCCAGCGGTCCCAACCGAGAGCTCGCGTCACGGAGACTGGTGCGCCAGTGGCAACGCCTCAGTCATCGTCATGACAATCCATCGCACCAGAGCCACGCTGACAATTGAGAATGGCGAACGGTCGACCGCGATGGACGTGGGATTGCGTCGAGTCAGCCATGCATCGGTGCAGCGACGCTGCGCTCGGGGACGTTCCACCCAGAGATGCTCACCACAGCCTTCGATCCCTTGAGGAGCGAGGCCCGGTACGTCGCGGTCAGTGTCTCGGACTCGCCGGGCCAGAGGGTGACGTCATTGGAGGACCAGGCGATTGGAAGGACCTCGTTCTCGCCGCGAAGGGCAGCCCCCCTGGCGGTCCCGCGTCGCACATCGGCTCGAAGGAAGAACCCCACCGTGAAGGACGCCGACGTGTTGGTGACCGTCACCGTCGTTACGTCGTCTGAGTGGTTGTGGGACGACCTCCTCGACGTCGCCCGGACCGACAGGGTGGCCCGGGGCAGGCTCCGCAAGCCAGTCAAGTCCGAGTACTGGCTCATGACCGCCTGGGGGTTGCCCACGGTGGCATTCCAGTTGACGACGTCGGGCTGGGTGGAGAGCCAGTAGACGTTGCGGTCGATGACGGCACCGTCGCGTCGGATTTGGAGCTCGACGAAGTAGGCGGAGGCGGTCGTCGGAGCTGTGGTTCTGTCCGGGACCAGGGGATGGATGACGTTGTTGTCGACGGCCTGAGGGGCGAGGGTGAGAGTGGCCGAGGTCTGGTGGTCGAGGAGGCGTCCGGCCAGGTCGTAGACCTTGGCCTCGACCGTCAGGTTGGACTGGGTCGATCCGCCGAGGTTGTCGACTGAAACCGTTTGGTCGTCGTAGGCGTAGAGGGCGTGGACGGCGACGTTGGCCTCTTGGGCGCCGAAGAAGGATCCGGCCTCGTCGTAGTCCGCGTTGTAGAGGGACCACAGGAGACTGGGCCACCCCGTGTTGAGCATCCAGTAGATCGTGCCCGTCGACGGTGTGGGCTCGTTGTTCCAGTGGTTGATGAAGGCCTCGAACTGGGCTCTGGTGTCCTCGTAGTTCTGGACCTGGGCCGCTTCGACGTACTTCGAGAGGCTGGACCACGGTCCGTAGCGTTGGGCGATTGCCTGGTCCAGGTGGAAGAGGGTCCCGAAGGCGTAGCCGGTATGACCGGGCTCGTAGTTGGTGTGGTACTGGTTGTAGCTCGGGTCCTGCCACAGCTTCGCCTTTTCGGTCGGCGAGAGGAAGCGGTTGATCGAGTCCATGGTGGGAACGGTGTCGCCGGCCGACTGCTCGGAGTCGAAGCCCCATGAGCCACCGACGTTGGTCAAGGTGGGGTTGAGATTAGAGGCGGTCGAGGAGTGCGAGGTGTCGTACCAGTAGGACGGCGGGACCCAGTCGTAGGGCCCCTCCTTCGCGCCGGAGGCTCCAAGGACGGGGGAGGAGTTGTACTCGGCGGAGGAGATGATGGGGTCGTCGAACCCGGCTCGGGCGAATCCAGTCAGGGAGACCTGCTCTTGCTTCTCGGTGGGGGCGTTGTCGCTCCAGGAGTAGTCGATGACCGACGGGTGGTTGCGCAGACGCTGGCCGATGGTCAGGGTCGAGAGGTAGATGATCCGGTAGTCGTGGCTCGTCACCCCCTGGCCGTTCGGGGGGAGCTGCCAGCGGTCGCAACACTGAAAGCCGGCGTTGATCATGATGCCGGCCCGGTCCATCTGTTGGTAGAAGTTGTCGGGCATCACCTGACCTTCGGTGCGGATGACGTTCAGTCCAATGCTCTTGACGAGCGCGATCTGGTTCGCGGTGTTCTGGGAGGAGTAGTGGAGGAAGAGATTCTGGGCCCATCCTGCTCCGCGGACGAGGAAGGGGACACCGTTGACGGCGAAGCGTCGCACGCCACTGGGTGCCAGTGCCGATCCGGCGGTCAGCGAGGTTGTCACCTTCCTGATGGCGAAGCTGTCGACGGGGGCGCCCGACACGACGGCCCCGTCCTTGACCTTCGTGGTCAGCTGGTAAAGAGGTTGCCGTCCCATCTGGTATGGCCACCACAGGAGCGGCTTCTCGATGGTGAGGGCGGGGAAGCTCGCCGGGCTGAAGGTCACCGTCCTGGTCGACGCGGGCGGGATCCGAAGGGTTTGGGTGACGTGGATGGCCGGTCCCGCGCCGGTAGGCGGGGTGATGCTGGCCGCGACCGTGGCGCGTCGGGGCGACGAAGAATGGTTGGTGACGTCGGTGTGGACCGTCAGAGCCGACGAGCTCATGTCGGGGGCATCGACTTGTGTCACGTAGTCGTTGCTGACGCTCAACGCGTCGGCGATCTCGAGTTGGATGGGGAACTGGATGCCGGTGTTGTTGTCCGGCGGGATCTGGCTCCAGTCGACGTGGTCGACGGTGAACATGGTCATGGGGTTGTTGGGGTAGACCTTGATCGCCACGCTGTTGACTCCGGGGACGACCCGTCGGGTGACGTCGAAGGTGTACTTCACGTAGTCACCCTGGACAGACCTCTGGGTGGCAACCTCGATGCCGTCGACCCAGACGTCGGCTTGGCCGACGACGCCGTTGATGACGAGCGTGGCGTGCTGGCCGGGACGGAGCGAGGCCGCGAAGACGGTCCGGAACCACCAGGGAACGGCGAATCGGGGTACGGTGACGCGGCCGATGTGGTCCACATAGCCAAAGCACTTCTTCATGTTGGTGGAGTAGAAGACGTTGGGACAGGCGCGGTTCTGGAGGAGGGCTTCGATCTCGGTCCCCGGCGCCCCGGCGTCATCCGGCATGACCCTCATCCAGCGTGTGGTGTCGAAGCCCGGTTCGGAGATCTGGGTACCCGACGCCGAGGTATCGGCGCTGCTTAGGACCCTCCAGCCGTCGAGGCCCAGAGTGGTGACGGTGGTCGGGCGAACCGCGACTGTCGAGATTGACAGTCCCTTCCTGGGAGCCGCCGAAGCCGGGGCGACCGTGGCCACAAGTGCTGACATGAGAAGCGGCGCCAGGGCGAGGAGGACCACGGGAAGCGCCGGTGATGTCCTTCTCCGGACGGTTTCGCTCCTCGCCCCACCCACGAGGACCAATCTAACTGCGGGCAGGCGGCCCGTGGCTCGCCCTGAACCGGCAAGAAAGTCAATGGTGCGGCCGGCACCATTCTTGGTCGTGCTTGCTGTGTTGGTTTTCACGGCCAGACACCCGACGGTAGATGCCGATTGGCCCCTCGTCGATGAAGCCCAGGAAGGTTACGCGGCCGTCGGCCTACGCCTTCTTTCTTCCGATCGTTCGACTGATCGACGTTCTCTTGGCCGTTTGCTTCTTTGCACCGGCGACTTTCTTGACCGTCGACTTCCTAGCCGTCGACTTCTTGACCGTTGACTTCTTAGCCGTTGACTTCTTGACCGTCGACTTCTTCGCCGCGGACTTCTTTGCACCGGCGACCTTTTTCGCCGCGGGCTTCTTGACGGCAGCGACCTTTTTCGCCGCGGGCTTCTTGACGGCAGCGACCTTCTTCGCCGCGGACTTCTTTGCACCGGCGACCTTCTTGACCGTCGACTTCTTCGCCGCGGACTTCTTCGCCGCGGACTTCTTTGCACCGGCGACCTTTTTGACCGCGGGCTTCTTGACGGCAGCGACCTTTTTCGCCGCGGGCTTCTTGACGGCAGCGACCTTCTTCGCCGCACGAGTCCGTGAACCGGTCCCTGACGACTGCGTTGCCGAGGTCGTGGTGGCCAAGGCTGTTGGGCTCGTGCGCATGGACGGGGCCTGCTGTTGGCTAGTCACCACACTGAGGACGCCTGGCCCGGGGATGAGGCTTGTCTCACCGCCAGCGTCCCACCGCACGGTGATCATGTCGCCGTTTACAGCAGTCACGACGCCAGAGCGCGGCGCGCCATTGGAGTGCAACTCGATCCGATCGCCAACATTTGCCATCTCTTCCTCCTCAGGGGACGGGCGACCCAGTGTTGGATCGCGATACAGACGAACCTAGTCCCACCGCGTAAGGCGCTCGGCAGTTCCAACCGCGCAAGTCGTGACACTCACACTTTCCGCGCAGCATGACCGGGGTGGCGTCCGTGGAAGCCAAGGCCGGGGCATCCGACGAGACGGATGTCACGATTCGAAACGGCGGTCCTCGACGAGCTGGCCCGGCCAATGTCGTCGACCTCAGTGGTGGTGGGGCAGCGAGTCGTTGAGTGATCTTCGGTCCAGAATTTCGCGACGATCGAGGGAGAGTGATCGCCAGTTGGACGACGCCACGGTCCGCCCTCGCAGACCGTGCGACATTGAACAGTCCATTGGATTCCCTGTATGAGGAATGCCACATGTTCGATGGCCCCCAAGTCCGATCCTGCTGCGCAGGTGGAGGACGCCCTCTCGATGGTTGAAGACCGGGCTGCGCGACCGGCTAGCACCCCGCTTCCGCGAACCAGTCCACTGCTCATGAACTGACGTCGGCCGACCGACGCGCCATACGAGCTACCCACACCGGCGGACAATGCCAGATCGTCCAGCAGCGGTTGAAGTGACCGAGAGACCGCCTCATCGTGCACCATCCCCGGCGGCCAACCGAAGCTTCTCTGCGTTCGAAGGTTGCTGGAATACGGCACGGTCCCGTTGAGGACATCCGATGGCTTTGTCGACGGCACCGAAGTTGGATGGTTGCCTTCACCTGGAGGAGGCGAGTGAAACGGTCAGGGCTGCATCAGTGATGGGTGGCGGGGACTCGAACTCATCTCACATCGCAATGCGCCACGTTTTGCTGGAATCGTCCAGACCATGCGCACTGGCGAGTCCGACTCACCGTCGAGGACCTGCAGGTTCGGCGAATCAATCAATCCGCCGAGCGATGGAGCCAGGCGGCCACCTCCGCTCGGCGCCGTCAGCACCCCTCACCGGGGCACCGATGCCGCGGGTCCGTGCCGATGGGCGCTTGACGAATCAGTAGAGCCCGATCACTTCGCCGTCTTCGTCCAGGTCGATCGACTCCACGGCCGGGTGGGAGCTCAGCCCGGGCATGGTGCGCATGTCGCCGCAGACGGCGTAGACGAAGCCGGCGCCCGCCGCCGCGCGCACCTCACGAACTGGGAGGCGCCAACCGGTCGGCGCGCCGTGCAGTATCGGGTCCGAGGAGATCGAGAGGTGCGTCTTGGCGATGCACACCGAGAAGTCGCCGTAGCCGCAGCGCTCGAAGAGTTCGAGTCGCTTGGCGGCGGCCGGTGCGAAGTCCACGCCGTCGGCTCCGTAGACCTTGGTGGCGATGGTCGAGATCTTGTCGCGCAGCGCCATCTCGCTCGGGTAGAGCGGCTGGTAGTGCGAGGGCTGGCTGGCGGCCTCGACGACGGCTTCGGCGAGTTCCGTGGCGCCCTTGCCGCCCAGGGCGAAGTGATTGGCCACCGCGCAGCGCACTCCCATCTCATCGCAGACCGAGCGCACCGCGTCGTACTCGGACTCGAAGTCCTCGGGGAAGGCGTTGATCGCCACGACCGGGGTGACGCCGTGGATCATGACGTTCTCGATCTGCTTTCTCAGGTTCGCCGCGCCGGCGAGCACCTCGTCGGGGTTCTCCGCGAGCAGCGCCTCGGGCAGCGGCCTGCCGGCAATGATCCGGTGCGCCCCGGAGTGGGCCTTCAGGGCACGTATCGTGGCGACGATCACCGCGGCGTCGGGCACGAGTCCCGAGACGCGGCACTTGATGTTGAAGAAGCGTTCCGCTCCCATGTCGGCGCCGAAACCCGCCTCGGTGATCAGGAAGTCCCCAGTGTGGATGCCGATCAGGTCCGCCACGATCGACGAGTTGCCGTGGGCGATGTTGCCGAAGGGCCCCGCGTGCACGAGCACCGGCGTGTTCTCGATCGACTGCAAGAGATTCGGCTTGAGGGCGTCGCGCAAGATCACGGCCATCGCACCGGCGGTCTTCAGGTCCTCGGCCGTCACCGGCTGGCCCTTCTTCGTGAAGCCGACGACCACTCGTCCGAGGCGCTCGCGCAGGTCGCGCAGCGACGTCGACAGCGCGAGGATCGCCATCACCTCGCTCGCCGCGGTGATGTCGAAGCCGCTCTGGCGCGGCACGCCGTCCTTGCCCGTGCCCAGTCCGAGCACGATGTTGCGCAGCGCGCGGTCGTTGACGTCCAGGCACCGCCGCCAGGTGATGGCGTCGAGGTCCAGGCCCCGCTCGTTGCCGAAGTAGAGATGGTTGTCCACCATGGCGGCCAGCTGGTTGTGCGCGGCCGTGACGGCGTGCATGTCGCCGGTGAGGTGGAGGTTCACGGCCTCGAAGGGCAAGACCTGGCTGTAGCCGCCACCGGCTGCGCCGCCCTTCACGCCGAAGGTCGGACCCATCGATGCCTGACGGATGGCCGCGGTGGCCCGGTACCCGATGTGGTGCATCGCCTGGGCCAGACCCAGCGTCGTCGTGGTCTTGCCCTCGCCGAGCGGCGTCGGCGTGATGGCCGTCACCACCACGTACGCGGCCCGCGGCCGGTCGGACAACTCCTCGATCGCGTCGAGATTGACCTTGGCCACGTACTTCCCGTACGTGTCGAGCATCGCGTCGTCGAGGCCGATCGACGCGCCGATGTCGAGGATCGGGCGCAAGAAGGCATTGCGGCCAATGGAGAGAGCGGACTCGGTCACGGCCACCACTACCCCCTTCGGCTGCTCATCCGTTCACTCTCGAGTGAATCACAGTCTCGTCGGCACTCTACGATGACCAAAGTCACATGATCGGCCTCGTTCGAGTGCGGCCGTCGACACGATGCTTGCTGCTCGCACGCCGCGTATGGGTAGCAAACGTCGTGTCGACGGTCGCACGCAGCACCGTCGGCGATCTGGTGGATTCGTTCCCTTCCTCGGATATCCACCCCGGACCTGACCTGTTGAGGACGTCGGCACCCGGTTCAGCCCCGTGTCGTCCGAGACGATCGTGAGTATGGTTGGCCCATGCCGGCCGAAGATGATGCGCCCTCTGCGATCGCTCGTGTGCAGATCCTGCGTAGCGACGGCTCTGGGGCACGCGCGGAGAACGTCGTCGTCGAAGAACCGCTGGAGATACGAGTCCGCCGAGGAACGACGGAGAGCACCCTCGCCGTGACGATGCGAACCCCGGGCTCGGACCTCGAACTGGTAGCGGGGTTCCTCTGGGGCGAGGGGATCGTGCGGAGCCCGGACCAACTCATCGGCGTGGAAGTCTGCGCTGACCCCACGCTCAGCGCACGGCAACGAGCGAACGTCGTGATCGCCTCACTCTCGCCAAGCGCCGCGGACGCGGCTCGCAACATGGAGCGTCGGTTCACCATCTCTTCCGCGTGCGGAGTGTGTGGCAGCGCATCACTCAGCGATCTGCACGAGCGAGGCACCACGAGGGTTGCGCCTATCCGATTCGACTCGGCCAGCCTCGCCGCCATGACCGGTCTCCTTGACGGTCGCCAGGAGGTCTTCGCTCGCACCGGTGGCCTGCACGCGGCAGCCCTCGTCGACCCCGACGGCGCACTTCAGTTCCTGCGCGAAGACGTTGGTCGTCACAACGCCGTCGACAAGGTGATCGGCGCCGCTCTGGTCGCGGGGAAGCTGCCACTGTCAGGCTGGACGCTGGTCGTCTCGGGCCGCGTTGGCTATGAGATCGCGCAGAAGGCGGTGGTGGCCGGAATCTCGGCACTCGTCGGCGTCTCTGCGCCCACGTCACTCTCCGTGGAACTGGCTCGCGAATTCGGATTGACCCTGCTGGCGTTTGCCCGCGCGGGCGTGGCGAATCAGTACGCCCCAGTCGCTGATGATCCGGCAGACGACGAGCCGGCCGATGGCGAAGCCACCTGAACGGGGCAAGGGGGTGGCGACGATCATGCCGGTTCCCACCTCGAGCATCAATCCACCGCGTCAGCGTCGTGATCGGCCGACTTGAGCCCGAAGCCGTGACTGCGAGATCACGCCGTCGACTCGAGAAGGAACGGGAGAAATTGACATAGCCGGTCTAGTGTGGCCGAGTGGGTGCGACCTGGCGGGTTCCTGTCTTCGATGATGTTCGCGACGCGGTGAGCCAATTCGCCGATAGTGAGGGCTCCGTCTTGCGGGCGCTGCAAGCGATCCAGGAGACCTTCGGCTACGTTCCCGATGAAGCGCTGGACACGGTGGCCGAAGTCTGCAACGTGTCGCGGGCCGAGGTCTACGGCGTGTTCACTTACTACAGCGACCTCCGGTCCACGTTGCCGGCCCCGAACGTGGTCAGGGTCTGCATCGCAGAAGCCTGCCAGGCCAGTGGCTCGGATTCGCTGGTCGCCGCGATCAGGGCCGAGTTGGGCCTCGACGTCCACGCGAAGTCACGAAGTGGCGAGACGGAGATAGCACCGGTCTTCTGCCTGGGCAACTGCGCGCTGGGCCCCGCCGCTCTGGTCAACGATCGACTGCTCGGCCGCACCACGGTCGCCAAGATCCGTGCCGCACTCGGCGACCCTCGATGAGCGGCTCCACGACCGTCTACGTGCCCCGCGATGCCGCGGCTCTCTCGGTCGGTGCCGAAGAGATCGCGAAGCGAGTCGAGGATGAGGCAAGAAAGCGGGGGAAAGCCGTAGAGATCGTGCGCAACGGCTCGCGTGGCGCGCTCTGGCTCGAGCCCCTCGTCGAGGTTTCCACCGCCAACGGCAGAGTCGGCTACGGGCCGGTCGCCCCCGAGGACGTCACTTCACTCTTCGACGCTGGTTTCCTCGATGGCGCCCATCACCAACTCTCACTGGGCGTGGTCGACGACCACGAGTGGTTCGCCAAGCAGGACCGGCTCACCTTTGCTCGGGTCGGCGTCGTCGACCCGCTCTCGGTCAGCGACTACGAGGCGCACGGCGGCCTCGTGGCCCTGCGCAAGGCGCTGACGATGGACCCCCAGGCGATCATCGACGAGGTGGGTGCCTCGGGTCTGCGCGGTCGCGGCGGCGCGGGCTTCCCGGCCGGCATCAAGTGGCAGACCGCCCTGCAGGCTCAGGTCGGGCAGAAGTACATCTGCTGCAACGCGGACGAGGGCGACAGCGGGACGTTCGCGGATCGGATGCTGATGGAGGGTGATCCGTTCGCGCTGATCGAGGGCATGGCGATCGCGGGCCTGGCGGTCGGGGCGACCCAAGGGCTGATCTACGTTCGCTCCGAGTATCCGCACGCGATCGGCGCCCTACGCGCCGCAGTGCTGCTGGCTGCCGAGTCCGCGATCCTGGGTCGTGATGTCCTGGGCAGCGGACGCGTCTTCGAGGTCGAGGTGAGGGTCGGCGCGGGCTCGTACGTCTGTGGCGAGGAGACCGCGATGCTCGAGAGTCTCGAGGGCAAGCGGGGTGTGGTGCGAGCGAAGCCGCCGCTGCCCGCGGTCGAGGGCCTCTTCGGCAAGCCGACCGTCGTCAACAACGTCATGACGCTCGCTTCGGTGCCGTGGATCATCAGTCACGGCGCATCCGCGTACCGGGATCGTGGTGCCGGACGCTCGCGGGGCACCCAGGTCTTCCAACTGGCGGGCAATGTCGCGCGCGGCGGGATCGTCGAGTTGGCACTGGGCGTCCCACTGCGCGACCTCGTCGACGGCTTTGGTGGCGGGACCCGCACGGGACGACCGGTGAAGACGGCCCAGGTCGGTGGTCCGCTCGGCGCGTACCTTCCATCATCCGCTTTCGATGTCCCGATGGACTACGAATCATTGCTCGCCATTGGCGCGATGCTCGGGCATGGTGGCATCGTCGTCTTCGACGACAGCGTCAATATGGCCAAGCAAGCCCGCTTCGCGATGGAGTTCTGCGCCGAGGAGTCGTGTGGCAAGTGCACACCGTGTCGAATTGGCTCGGTTCGCGGCGTCGAGACGATCGACAAGATCGTGGCGGGGGAGCGTCGTCGGGAGAATCTCGAGTTGCTGCTGGATCTGTGTGAGGTGATGACGGAAGGCTCCCTCTGCGCGATGGGGGGACTCACTCCATTGCCGGTGAAGAGCGCTTTGGACCACTTTCCGGAAGATTTCGGCATCGAGTCGGTCGAAGGGAGCACGCGTGGCGCTACTGCATGAGACGGACTTCGGCACGCCGGCGAGCACGTCTGGCGACCGGGTCGGGGTAGTCGTCGATGGACTCAGCGTCCAGGTGCCGACCGGCACCTCGGTGATGCGCGCGGCCAACGAAGCAGGTCTCGCCGTACCAAGGCTCTGCGCGACCGATTCACTCGAGGCCTTCGGCTCGTGTCGACTCTGCGTCGTCGAGATCGACGGCAGGACGGGCACCCCGGCCTCCTGCACCACGCCGTGCGAGGACGGCATGGTCGTGCACACGCAGACCCCGAAGGTGGAGAAGATCCGTCGGGGGGTGATGGAGCTCTACATCTCGGATCACCCGCTCGACTGTCTGACGTGTCCGGCCAATGGCGACTGCGAACTGCAGGACATGGCCGGCGTCGTGGGGTTGCGTGACGTCCGCTACGGGTACGCGGGCGAGAGCCATCTCGACGCCCCGACGGACCATTCGAATCCGTACTTCGACTTCGACGCGAGCAAGTGCATCGTCTGCAGTCGCTGCGTGCGCGCCTGCGACGAGGTGCAGGGCACCCTGGCCTTGACCGTGGAGGGCAGGGGTTTCGCCTCGAAGATCTCGCCCGGTGGTCTGCTGTTCCTGCAGAGTGAGTGCGTCTCGTGCGGCGCGTGCGTGCAGGCGTGCCCGACCTCGACGCTGCAGGAGAAGACCGTCGTCCAACTGGGTGTGCCGACGCGCACCGTGCTCACCACCTGCGCCTACTGCGGTGTCGGATGCACCTTCAAGGCGGAGATGCGAGGCGACCAGCTCGTCAGGATGGTCCCGGCGAAGAGTGGGCGGTCGAACGAGGGCCACTCCTGTGTCAAGGGACGCTTCGCCTTCGGTTACGCGACGCACCCCGATCGCATCACGAAACCGATGATCCGCGAAACGATCGAGGACGACTGGCGCGAAGTCAGCTGGACCGAGGCGATTGCCCATGCTTCGACGCGACTGAAGGAAGTCCAAGCGAAGTACGGACGCAACAGCATTGGTGGGATCACCTCGTCGCGCTGTACCAACGAAGAGGTCTTCGCGGTCCAGAAGATGATACGGGCCGCCTTCGGCAACAACAACGTCGACACGTGCGCTCGCGTCTGCCATTCACCCACCGGCTACGGCTTGGGTCAGACCTTCGGCACCTCGGCGGGCACCCAGGACTTCAAGTCCGTGGGCAGCGCTGACGTCATCTTGCTGATCGGCGCGAACCCGACCGACGCACACCCGGTCTTCGCCTCTCGGATGAAGCGTCGTCTGCGCGAGGGGGCACAGCTGATCATCGTCGATCCGCGCCGGATCGACCTGGTCAAGAGTCCACACATCAGGGCGGCCGGTCATCTTCAGCTCCGACCGGGCACCAACGTGGCCGTGATCAACGCGATCGCGAACGTGATCATGACCGAGCACCTCTACGACGAGGCTTTCGTCGCCGAACGTTGCGAGGACGACTCCTTCAAGCGCTGGTTCGATTTCATCGTTCGTCCAGAGAACAGTCCCGAGGTCGTAGCGACACTTTCGGGCGTTCCCGCCGAGGAGATTCGTCGCGCGGCTCGACTGTATGGCTCGGCCCGGAACGGCGCGATCTACTACGGCCTCGGCGTGACCGAGCACAGCCAAGGTTCGACCATGGTGATGGGGATGGCGAACCTCGCGATGGCCACCGGCAACCTGGGCCGAGAGGGCGTAGGGGTCAACCCGCTGCGCGGACAGAACAACGTCCAGGGTGCCTGCGACATGGGCTCGTTCCCACACGAGTTTTCGGGCTACCGCCACGTCTCCGATGACGTCGTGCGCGAGCAGTTCGAAACCGTGTGGAAGACCAGACTCCAGGCCGAGCCCGGTCTCCGCATACCCAACATGCTGGACGCCGCAGTGGACGGCCGGTTCAAGGCGATCTTCATCCAAGGCGAGGACATCGCTCAGTCCGATCCGAACGTGAAGCACGTCAAGTCCGGACTCGAGTCGATGGAACTGGTGATCGTCCAGGACCTGTTCATCAACGAGACGGCCGCCTTCGCGCACGTGTTCTTGCCGGGGACGTCGTTCCTTGAGAAGGACGGCACGTTCACCAACGCCGAACGCCGCATCAACCGGGTTCGCCCGGTGATGGCGCCCAGGAATGGCAAGCAGGAATGGCAGATCGTCTCAGAGCTCGCCGCAGCACTGGGCTACCCGATGCACTACGACAGCGCCTCGCAGATCATGGACGAGATCGCTGAGCTGACCCCCACCTTCAAGGGCGTCAGCTTCGATCTTCTCGATCGAGTGGGCAGTGTGCAGTGGCCCTGCAACGATGAACGGCCGCTGGGCACCACGACGATGCACGTCGACCGCTTCGTGCGGGGTCTGGGCCGATTCATGGAGACGCCCTACGTTTCCACCGACGAGCGCACGACCCGAAAGTTCCCGCTCCTGCTGACCACCGGAAGGATCCTGAGCCAGTACAACGTCGGAGCGCAGACCCGTCGGACCGAGAACGCGGTCTGGCACCCCGAGGACATCCTCGAGATCCATGAATCCGATGCCGCCCTGCGGGGCATCGCCGACGGAAGCCAAGTGAATATCGCCAGCCGAGTCGGCCAGACCCTGTTGCGGGCCAAGGTCACCGATCGTGTTCCGCCCGGCGTGGTCTATACCACCTTCCATCACCCGATCAGCGGTGTCAACGTGGTCACCACCGACTTCTCCGATTGGGCCACGAACTGTCCCGAGTACAAGGTCACCGCCGTCGAAGTGCGACCGGCGAGCGAGCATATCCAAATCGAGCCAGAGGAGGTGGCACCGGCGCTGGTCAGGATGGCCAAGCAGATCGCGGAGAACATCCCCGCCGCCGGCGATGCCAGCCAGGCCATCGCCAGTCACCTGCAGAGGTTCTGGACGGTGCAGATGCGAACCGAGTTGCGCACCTACGTGGCCAGTCATCCGGGGGAGTTCTCCGCGGAGTTGGTGGCGGCTCTTGATCAGGTTCACTAGATGATGGGCGGTCGCTGTCGCGAGCGCCCGGGCGCGGCGATGGCGCCGCGCCGGGGTCGGGAGTGGGCCGGCCAGTCCACCGGACGCGGCCGCGCCTGAGATGGCCGCCCACGACGGTGCGGTTGCCGGGATGCTCCTCACCGGTGGGGCGAGCCGGCGCATGGGCACGGAGAAGGCGCGGTTGCTCGTCAACGGCCGCGGCCTCGCGAATCGCCTGGCGGG
Organism: Acidimicrobiales bacterium; assembly: GCA_017883045.1. GTDB lineage: Bacteria > Actinomycetota > Acidimicrobiia > Acidimicrobiales > RAAP-2 > RAAP-2. The sequence continues at coordinate 3,398 of JADGOJ010000011.1, read as the reverse complement.
GCTGCTCGCTGAGGTGGCGTCGCCGGCGATCGAAGTCGGTCTCGGGGTGACGCGACTCCCTTCGCTGAGAGAGGTCCCGCCGGGGGGCGGTCCGCTCTCGGCGGTCGCCGCGGGCTGGGAGGCTCTGTGCGCCCTGGGGGCGCCGCGGGCCACGCTCGTGCTCGCGTGCGACCTGCCGCTGCTGACGGTCGAGGTGTTGCGGATGCTCGCCAACTGGCCGGGGGAGTCGTCGGTCGTGCCGGTCGTTGGAGGCAGGGCGCAACCACTCTGCGCGCGATGGTCGTGCGCCGCCATGGCAGCGTCGCGGGGGCGACTGGCGCACGACCGTTCGCTGGCGCACCTTGCCGCTGGGTCCGACACGGTATTCATCGATGAGACCGTGTGGGGGTCTCTCGTCGAACCGCAGGCGTTCGAGGATGTCGACCGGCCGGAGGACCTGGAACGGCTGGGCTTGACCTGGTTCCCTGGACCATCGGGTACCGTATCCGAGCAAGTGCAGTGGACGGAATGAAGTGGGTGAGATGCTGTCGATCAACGAGGCGCTCGCGATCGTCCTGGAGGGTGTTCGGCCGCTGACTCCGGTCACGCTCGACCTGGCCGAGGCGCTCGGCTGCGTGCTCGCCCAGGAGGTCATCGCGCCCGAGGACGTGCCCCCATTCACCAACTCCGCCATGGACGGCTACGCCGTGCGCTCGCGCGACACGCTGGACGCCCCCGTTGACCTGTGCGTCATTGACACCGCACTCGCGGGACATCCGGCCGCGGGCGAGCTTCGTACCGGGGAGGCGATTCGGATCATGACCGGCGCAGCCCTTCCCCTCGGCGCCGACGCGGTCTGCATGGTCGAGCACTCCCACCCTGGAGCCGACGCCACCTCGGTGGTCATCACTACGGCGGTTCGCCCGGGCCAGCACGTCCGCTCACCCGGCGAGGATCTCCGGCGCGGCGAGCGGGTCTGCGAGCCCGGCGCGGTCCTCGGTCCCGCTCACCTCGGGCTGCTCGCGAGCTTGGGTCTGACCGGGGCCCTCGTCTACCCTCGGCCCCGCGTCGGCGTCCTCTCCGTGGGTGACGAACTGGTCGAGGGACCCGGACCCCTGGCGTCGGGCAAGATCAGGGACTCGAATCGGCTCGCGTTGTTGGGGGTCGTGCGGACCTCGGGTTTCGTCGGGATCGATCTCGGTATCGTGCGCGACGATCGCGAGCGTCTCAAGGACTCGCTCGCCGGCGCGGCAGTGTCGTGTGATGCCGTGCTGACCTCGGGCGGGGTCAGCGTGGGGGATGCGGACCTCGTGAGCGATGTCCTCGCCGAACTGTGCGGTGGGACGACGCCATCGATGAGAGTGGCGGTGAAGCCAGCCAAGCCATTCGCCTTCGGAAGGCTGGTCACCAGCGGGACACCGGTCTTCGGCCTGCCCGGCAACCCGGTGTCGGCCCTCGTCTCCTTCGAACTCTTTGCGAGGCCGGCCCTGCGACGCATGGCGGGTCACGGGGAGTTGTTTCGACCCACGCTCCTTGCCGTGGCGGACGAGCCATTGGAACGACGGTCGGACGGCAAGGTGCACATTGTCAGCGTTCGCGCTCGCGTCGCGGCGGACGGGCTCGTCCACGTTCGCTCCGCCGGGACCCAGGCGGCACACGTGTTGAGCACGATGGCCAACGCCAACGCCCTTGCGGTCCTGGTCGACGGGAGCGGGGCCACGGCCGGCGAGCGTGTCGAGATCATGCTCCTCGGCGCCGACGGACTGGGTCGTGCGGGCGACCTCCCGTCATCCATCGCGATGGCCGAGTCGTGAGTCGCACAGTCCCCGAGGCTGCGACGTCCGCCGAGGTCCTCGGCCGAACTGCTGGCGAAAGAGTCCGAGACGGACAGCATCCGGTGGCGGGTCGTCACAGAGTGCGAACGAGGGTGGGCCCACGTGCGCGTCGCCGTGGCGCGTTGGCTAGCATCCCAACATGGCGCTGACGCGAAGACAGTGGATCGACGAGTTCGCCGCCGCGGCGGGAGTCGCGTCGCCGACCGAGCCCGAAGTCGAGCAGCTCCTTGCGCTGGCTGGAGTCGCCGCACGTTCCTCTGAACGGACCGCTGCGCCGGTGACCTGTTGGATCGCCGCTCGCGCCTCGTTGCCGCTCGCCGACGCCGTGGCGATGGCCGAGCGGCTCAGCGAATCGATGGAGGACACGACCGGGCCAGAGGGCAACTGAGGTCAGCGGCGATGACCGACCTGCCGGTCGCACGCCATCGGCAGCGTCAGGTGGCCCGCGCTGTCGGGGCGCCCTGGGCGATCTCCCTGTTCTCCTCCTCGAGCAGGGTGACGACCCCGGATGATTCGCGATTCAAATCGGCAGCGGCCTGCTCCACGGCGACCTCGGCGATGAAGTTCGATGGTCTCACCTCGTCGCACGTCTCGACGAACCAGTTGACGATGACGTCGGTCTGACCCTGGTGCTAGTTCTTCGACACCGCTGAAGCCGCAGCATCGTTTATGGGCGTCACGGCCCCGCCGTGGCCGTGAGGCCCAGTGGGGTCATTGGCGCCTCGCATCACGGTCACCGGGACCGTCCCGGCACGCAGGCTCGAAAGCGAGCGCTTTTTCGATGACTCGATCGATCGTTGCCCGCGCGAGGCAGCCTCGGCGCCAGGGCCACTCGCAGTCCACGAAGATGCCGGCGGTGCTACGACCCCCCTGCTGCGTTCACCTGACGCAGAATCAGGACGAAACCAAAGAGCCAATAGCACCACCGGTACTTTCGAACGTAGCGCTTGTCCAGAAGGATTTCAAGGCCCGTCGCTTGGTCGACAAGAGTCACGCGCCGCGGCCCAGAGAGGCTGTCTGGCGGTCGCTCCATCACGGGTCGGGCTGAGAGGCTTGCCGCCACGATAGTACTAAGTGAGTGCCTGAATCCCGCCCGTCCATGGTTGACGACATTGGCCGTTTCCTGCGCCATACGAGTGCGTTGTCACCTTCGGAGCGGCGCCGTTGCGGCGTTTAGGTTCGCGATCAACCGGCCCGAAGACCGATCTGATCAGCCGATCGGGCGACTTCTGGGCGCCGATGGTTGGCAGTCAGCGCGCCCTCGCAGGACCGATTCTCGCGGTTTCCAGCCGTCAGATACCGGTTGCGTGCGTGATGACGACGTCATGGTGCGCCATCTCTTCGATTGCAGCGCGTGTGGTGTCGGGGCTCACACCGGCACAGAGGTCCAACGGAACGGTGACCGCTAGGCCCCGTTCCGCGGCGTCGATGGCGGTCGCCCTCACGCAGTAGTCGGTGGCGAAGCCCACCACGGTGACTTCGCTCACGTTGGCGGCGGAAAGCACTTCGCCAAGGCTTGCGCCGTGGGCGTCGACGCCATCGAAACCGGAGTAGGCGGCTTCGTGCATTCCCTTGTGGATGACG
>JADGOJ010000128.1 GCA_017883045.1 Acidimicrobiales bacterium | reverse complement strand
CTTTGCGCGACCGGTCTCGGTCCGCTGATCCAAGTATATACCCCTGGGGGTATGCTATGCTTTCTTCATTCCGCGCGCAGACTTCGATCCTTCGAGGTGCCTGCGTTCGAACATCCCAGGAGCAGAACATGGTGCAGCCAACGTCCCAAAATCATCTCGGCGCGGCCGAGAGCCACCCCGTCGAGCCACGCCCCAGCGTCTTCGCCCGCCTCGGTCGCTGGACCGCGACGCACCTGCGCCTCGTGCTGCTGGCCTGGCTCGTCGTCCTCGGGGCCTTCGGCGCCTTCGCGCCGAAGGTGGAGACCGCACTGGCTGGAGCCGGATGGCAGGACTCCTCGAGCCAGTCGGTGCAGGCGCGAGACATCATCCAGCGTCACTTCGCAGGACTCGGCGCCGCGGCGCTCCAGGTCGTCGTCGTCGACCACAACGGTCCGATCGCCACTGATCCGACCGCCCAGGCCGCCATCGCCAAGGCGGCGTCGATGCTGCACGCCGACAGCCGGGTGTCCGCGGTGGTACTACCTCAGACGGGAGCCTCGATCTCACGCGACGGACGCACCGCCATCATCACGGCGGGCTCGGCCGCCGGCACCAACGAGATGGTCAAGGCCGCCGACGCGCTCGCCACTCCGTTGCAGGGACTCTCCACCACCGGCGTCAGTGTGACGCTCACCGGTGACAGCGCGCTGTGGGCGAACTTCAACAACGCCAACCGTTCGGCGATGCTGCGCTCCGAGATGCTCTCGTGGCCGGTGACGATGATCATCCTCGTCATCGCGTTCGGCAGTCTCGTGGCGGCCGGCCTCCCGCTGCTCTTGACCATGGTGGGACTGCTGGTCGCGGCCGGCGCACTGGTGATCTCCACGCACCTCTTCCCCGTCTCCATCTGGGCGCTCAACTTCGCGCTGATGTTCGCCTTGGCCCTCGGCATCGACTACGCCCTCTTCCTCGTCGTGCGATTCCGCTCCGCGTTGAAGAGGCGCGGCGCGCTTCCCGGTGACAAGGAGGTGGTCGCCGCCGCGGTCGCCGAGACGATGGACACCGCGGGCAAGGCCGTCGCCTTCAGCGCGGTGACCGTACTCGCCTCACTGGCGTCGATCCTCCTCGTGCCCAGCCCGGCCTTTCGCAGCATGGCCCTCGGCATCATGCTCTCGGTCGTGGCCGTGCTCGCGGCGACCCTGACGCTGCTCCCGGCCGTGCTCGGACGGCTCGGCACCCGCATCAACGCGGGCGCGGTCGGATCGCGCCGCAAGGCGAAGGACCCCGACCACCACGGCCGGTTGGACACCATGCTGCACGGTTGGGCTCGAACGATGTGGAAGCACCCGACCGTCTTCGGCCTCGGCGCGCTGGCGGTGCTCTTGCTCGCGGCGGCGCCGGTGATCGGCCTTCGCACCAACATGCCGTCGATCACGATCATCCCGTCTGACGCCAACGCGCGCGTCGGCTACCACCAGGTGACGGCCGCCTTCGGGCCCGGCGCCCCGGGGACCCTGCAGGTACTGGTTCCCGCCGGCCAGCAGCACCAGGCGTTGACCACTCTCGCGACGCTGCCCGGAGTCGCGGCCACGACACCAGGACCGACCAGCGGTGGCTGGACCATGGACCAGGTCGTGCCCACCACCGGCCCGTCGTCGACGGCCACCGCCGCGACCATCGCCCGCGTCCGCCAAGCCCTGCCGGCCGGATCGCTCGTGGGAGGCGCCGCCGCGGAGAACTACGACCTCCAGAAGTCCCTGACCCACTACACGCCGATCGTCTTCGGCGTGCTGGTGGCGCTCGGCTTCATCTTGTTGCTCATCGCCCTCGGTGCGCCGCTCATCGCCGCAGCGGGGGTCTTGCTCACCGCGCTGTCGGTCGCGGGTGCGTTCGGAGTCGCCCGGCTCATCTTCCAAGACGGCCACCTTTCGGGGCTCTTGAACTTCCAGCCTCAGGGCTTCGTCGACGCATGGGGCCCGCTGTTCTTCGGGGCGATGGTCTTCGGGGTGGCCATGGACTACACCTTGTTCATGCTCTCGGCGGCCAAGGAGAGCTACGAGACCCACGCCGATCCCGAGCACGCCATGGTCGGCTCGGTTCGCACGTCGGGTCGAGTCGTCATCTCCGCGGCCGCGGTGATGATCGCGGTGTTCCTGACCTTCGCCCTCTCGGGCCCGTTGGCCCCCAAGGAGATGGGCGTGATCCTCGCGGTCGCGGTGGCGCTCGACGCCATCGTCGTGCGACTGGTGCTCTTGCCGATCGTCCTGCGCTACGGACGCCACCGCAGTTGGCATCTGCCCAAGTGGCTCGGACGCATCCTGCCCAAGGTGCGCTTCTCGCACTGACGACGGCAGGTCCGGGGACCCTCCGGGGTCACCTCTCACCCGTCGACAGGTGCGATTGCATACAATCTCGACACCCGGGATTCGCGACGGGCGGCGGTGATCCTCGAATTCCTTGAAATACTCTGCAAAGGGCGGCTTCGCCGCTCCCCGGATTCCAGGGTCACGTATAATCTTGTACGCAATACATTTCCTTAGCTGAGGAGAGCCGAGTGAAGATCGTCGAAGTCGGACCCCGCGACGGACTGCAGAACGAGAAACAGGTCGTCTCCACCCAGGACAAGATCACCTACATCGAGTTGCTGGTCGAGGCCGGCCTGTCGCGAATCGAGGCCGTGAGTTTCGCGCGCCCCGACCGCGTCCCCCAGATGGCCGACGCCGAGGCGGTCATGGCCGGTGTGCCGCGGCGTCTCTCGGTCAGCTACATCGGGCTCGTGATGAACGAACGCGGGCTCGAGCGCGCGATCGCGTCGGGCGTGCACGAGGCGAACATCGTCGTCGTCGCCACCGAGACCTTCTCTCAGCGCAATCAGGGCATGTCGGTGAAGAAAGCCCTGGACGGGTTGGAGGCGATGGCCGAGCGCGCGTCGAGGTCCGGCCTCTCGGTCAGCGTCACCATTGGCGCGTCCTTCGGCTGCCCCTTCGAGGGCGAAGTCTCGACCGAGCAGGTCACCGACATCGTTCGGGTGGCGGCGCAGCTCGACCTGAACGAGATCGCCCTCGCCGACACGATCGGCGTCGGCACACCCGTCGACGTCAGGCGCCTGGTGATCGCGACGAAGGAGATCACCGACAAACCGATCCGGATGCACCTGCACAACACCCGCAACACCGGCTACGCCAACGCCTTCGCCGCACTCGAGCTCGGCGTGAGCGCTCTGGACTCCAGTTCGGGCGGCATCGGCGGGTGCCCGTTCGCCCCCAACGCCACCGGCAACATCGCGACCGAGGACCTCAACTACCTCCTCGAGCGCAGCGGCTCGCCCACGGGACTCGACTTCGATCGCCTGCTCGAGGCGTCGAACTTCATCACCTCCAAGTTGGCGATTCCGACTCCGGCGCTGCTCGGCAGAGCCGGCTGGTTCCCGGCCGCCGAGTACCCAGAGGCATTACCCCGCAGTTAGGACTCGAGGACCCGGGGTTTGATCCGGGGGCGCTGGGACTCGAACGCCGCGATTGCATCGCTCGACGTGAGCGTGATCGCGATCTCGTCGAGCCCGTTGAGCAGCTGCCAGCGGACGTAGCCGTCGATCGCGAAGCCCTCTTCGAATCCATCGCCCGCGGCGACGGTGCGCCGCTCGAGATCGATGGTGATCAGCGCCCCCGGGTTCGCGTCGAGGTAGTCCCAGAGCCGTTCGACCTTCGATTCCGCCAGCTCGACGGCCAACAGCCCCGACTTGCCCGCGTTCGTTCGAAAGATGTCACCGAAGCGCGGCGCGATGACCGCGCGGATTCCGTAGTCCTGCAGCGCCCACACCGCCGCTTCGCGCGACGAGCCGATGCCGAAATCCGTCCCGGCGACCAGCACGGTGGCGCGGGCGAACGCCGGCTGATTGCGGACGACCTCGGGCCAGTCCCGCCACGCGACGAAGAGACCGTCGCCGAAGCCCGAGCGCGTCACCCTCTTCA
>JADGOJ010000058.1 GCA_017883045.1 Acidimicrobiales bacterium | reverse complement strand
TCGGGCGCCAGGACCCCCAGCGACTTCTGCAGGCTCGACAGGATCGACCGCTTGCCGATGATCAGTGGCTCGGCATCGCGCAGCTGCTCGATCGACTCGAGTGCGGCGATGGCGGCGAGAAGCTCTGCGGTCTGGGTGGAGAGATTGGCGAGCGGCGATGTGGTCATATCGCCTAAAGGCTAGGGGGTGGCGAGGCGGTCGGGATGTCTTCGCGCTGCCACATCGCCTCGAAGGCGATCAATGATGCGGCGACGGCGGCGTTCAGTGACTCGCTGCGCCCGGCCATGGGAATCGTCAAGGTGCCCTGGCAAAGGGCGATCGCATTGGCGTCGAGCCCGCTGGCCTCGTTGCCGATCACGACAACGGTGGGCCCCGTGAAATCAACCTCACGAAGGCTCGTCCCCCCGTGCACCACCGTGGCGAAGGTCCGCGATCCCCCGGCGACGAAGTGGTCCAACGCCTCGGCGAGGCTTCCCACGGCAATGGGCAGATGAAACGCCGATCCGGCCGTCGCGCGAAGGGTCTTGGGATTGAACGGGTCGACCGACTGTCCGGTGAAGACCACGGCGCCGACGCCGGCGGCGTCAGCGGACCGGATGATCGTTCCGGCGTTGCCCGGATCGCGGATCTCGTGCAGGATCAACACGAGACCAGCGCTCGCGAGCGACGCGATGTCGGCCACGATGAATCGCACGGCCGCGAGCACCGGCTGAGGGGTCTGGGCGTCGGCGACCTTCTCCAAGACCCCAGGTCCGAGCGAGAAGACCCGCACACCGCGTGCCGCGGCCCTCGCGCTCAGCGCGGCGAGCTCGGGTCGGTGCGACTCGCCCTCGTCGACATAGAGTGCCTCGAACTCCACGCCGCTGTCGAGGGCGGCCTCGACGAGGTCCGGTCCCTCTATGACGCAGACGCCCTCGCTCCATCGAAGGGCCCTCTTCTGAACGAGGCGTCGAAGTCGACGCACTCGCTGGTGTGACGACCCCAACGCCTCGATCAGGACGGCCTACTTCGTCAGTGCGACGTTGGCCTGGGTGACGATCGCCGCGAAGGCGGCGTTGTCGTTTACGGCCAAGTCCGCGAGCATGCGACGGTCGACTTCGATGCCCGCGACGTTCAGCCCAGCGATGAAGCGGCTGTAGCTCATGCCGTGGGCGCGGGTGCCGGCGTTGATGCGCTGGATCCAGAGCCGGCGCATCTCGCCCTTGCGCGCGCGGCGGTCGCGGAATGCGTAGGCTCCGGCGTGCTGGACGGCCTCGTTGGCTGACCGGAAGGTGCGGCTGCGATCGCCGTAGTATCCCTTGGCTTGTTCCAGAACCGCCTTGTGGTGCTTCTTGGCGTTGACCGCCCTCTTTACTCGTGCCATATCAGTTCCTCTTTCCTAACTCGATCTCTCTACAGGCCCATCAGTCGCTTGGTCTTCTTCTCCAAAGCGGGCGAAAGGTCGGTCTCACGTCCCAAACGGCGGGCACGGACCGACGACTTCTTCTCCATGATGTGGCCTCGGAACGCCTTGCGCCTGCGAAGCTTTCCGCTTCCGGTCACTTTGATTCGCTTCTTGGCACCACTGTCAGTCTTCATCTTCGGCATCTCAGCCCTCCTCTACGGTCACTTCGGCCGAAACACTCGGCGCGACTTCTTGCTGTACTTCAACCTTCGAATCCTCGGTGGCCTTGGGCTTGGCCTTCTTCTCGGGACCCAGGACCATGATCATGTTGCGACCATCGAGCTTCGCCGCCGACTCGACCTTGGCAACGTCTTCCAGCTTCTCGACGATGCGGTCGAGGATCTTCTTGCCGAGCTCGGGGTGCGCTGACTCGCGTCCGCGGAACATGATGGTGACCTTCACCTTGTGACCTTCGGTCAAGAACTTCTCCACGAGGCGCGTCTTGGTGTCGAAGTCACCCGGACCGATCTTCGGCCGGTACTTCATCTCCTTGACGCCCACGTTCAGGGTCTTGCGACGCGACTCCTTAGCCTTCTGCGCCTCATCGAACTTGAACTTGCCATAGTCCATGATTCGACAGACTGGCGGCTGCGCCGTCGGCGCGATTTCGACCAGATCAAAATCAAGGCTTCGGGCCAACGCCAATGCTTCACGGGTCGCCATGACGCCACGCTGGTTTCCCTCGTGATCAATCAAACGTACGGTCTCGACGCGAATGCGTTCATTGACTCGGTGGTCTCCAGGCACTGTTGCGATAACTCACTCCTTGCTCTACGCGACGCCTCGATGGCGTCGCCACGGCAAGCGGGGCGCAAAACTCCTGGGAACCCGGCGCACATGGGTGGCCAGGTGGACGTTGGCAATGCCAACCTCACTTGCTGTGAACTGCTCAAACACGCTAGCAGACCCCGCTCGAGGCCGGCGTGGCGGATCCGGGGTCGGTCCCGGGAGTCAAAAGCGTCGCCGTTGGCGCTACTTTGGTCGGGATGACCGATCAAGCGAGCGAACAGCCCTTCAACGAGTCCGAGGAGATCGCCCACCTGCGCTCCACGCCGGTTGAGACCGTGTTGGGCAACCACTTCTTCGTGCTCTTGCAGCTGGCGGCGGTGCATCTAGCGGCCACGCCGCCCGACCTCGCGGCCGCCCAGTTGGTCATCGACACCATCGCCGCGATGCTCCAGGCGGGGGGTGAACGCCTCGGCGAGCACGTCGACCTCTATCGAAACGCCCTCGCCGAAGTGCAGCAGGTCTACGTCCGCGCGGCGACCCGACCCGCGGAAACGTGAGCAGGTCGCTACCCAGTCAACCAGTCCTCGATCACGAGCGCCACGAGGAACTTCAAGCGGCGGCCGGCCACACGAAGACGAGCGCCAGCCCTCCGAGGGGACTCTTCGAGGTCGTCATCGTCCCGTGCAACGCCTCGGCGATGTCGAGCATGATGCTCATGCCGAGTCCCGATCCTCCGGTCTCACGCGAACGCGACGAGTCCAGCCTCGCGAATCGCTGCGGGCGCAGGCCGTAACGAGGCAGTCCCTCCCCTCCGTCCTCGATGCGCAGCACCGCGTCGTTCCCGACGCGGTGCAACGACACTCGGACCGGCACCGGCTCACCGGTGTGACGGACGATGTTGTTGAGGGCGTTGACGATGAGACGATCCAGATAGTCGCTCCGACCGAGCACGAAGATGCCGGGCTCGATTTCGCTTTCGACCGATCGACGGGGATTCTCGACCCTGAACTCCTCCACGTGCGCGTCCACCAGTCCGCTCAGGGCCACGCGGTCGTTGGCGCTCTGGGGAACCTCACGAAGCTCGGCCAGCAGCAAGAGATCGGTGATGAGCGAGTCCATCCTCTCGATCTCGCGCTGCACCCTCTCCATGGCCCGCTGCTGTTGGGCCCCGGTGACGTGCGGACTCGACAGCAACTCGTTGTAGCCCTTGATGACGGTGAGCGGCGTGCGCAGCTCGTGCGAGGCGTCGCCGATGAACTGCTGCATCGATTCGACGCTCTCGACCTCGATGGCGATCCTGCGGTGCAGCGCTTCGACCATGGTCGCGAGTGCCGCCTGGAGCTCTCGGATGTCTCGGCTGCCCAGGCCCGGAGGTATCGGGCCGGACTCGGTCCCCCTCGCCACGTCGCTCGCGTAGTCGATCAACTGCCCCATCGTCAGCAGGTCCCTGCGCATGAGCAGCCGGGCGAGCAGCGGCATGACGAGAGCGGCGAGCACGCCGACGAGTGCGACGCTGAGCGCCAAGCGGCGATTCTGCTGCGCGATTGCCGACGTCGATCCCGCGACGACCAGGAACGACCCTCCTCCGACGTCGAGGGATCGGATCCGGAAGCCGGGAAGGTTCGCGACGGATCGAACGCGCCCGAGCGACGCGCGCACCTCGGCCATGGTCGGAGACCTCGTCGGCATGACGTTGGCCGAGTTGACCTGGGTCACCGCCCCTGACGGGTCGATGACGTCCAGGGTCAGGTCGTAGTGCTGCTCCTGAACGACGTTGAGGGCATCGCTGAGCGCGGTGTTCGGGTGTCCGATGCCGCTGACGACCACGGAGTTGATGGACGCATCGAGCGACGAGTACTGCGAGCGCGAGCTCAGGCTCACCGCGAACCAACCGACCGAGAAGGCCACGACGATCGTCAGGGCAGCCAGCAGGATGGTCAGTCGAGTCGCCAGCTTCACCTTTGGGTGTCCGGGCTCATCAGCTTGAAGCCGACGCCCCTGACCGTGGTGATCGGCGCGAAGTCGTCGTGGTGGATCTTGCGTCGCACGTACGAGATGTAGGTGTCCAGCACCGAGGTCTCCGAGTCGAAGTCGATGTTCCAGACCTCTCGAAGCAACTGCTCGCGAGTGACCAGCCGGTCCGTGCGCTCGAGCAAGACCTCCAGGAGGCGGAACTCCGTCGCTGAGAGATCGACGTCGCGACCGTCGACTCGGATCTCGTGACGATCGACGTTCATCTCGATCGGGCCGCAGACGAGCACCAGCTCGTCGGTGGCGTCACTTCGCGATCGGCGCAGGATCGCTGAGATCCGCAGCAGGATCTCCTCGAGACTGAACGGCTTACGCACGTAGTCGTCGGCACCGAAGCGCAGTCCTCTGGCGACGTCATCGGGCGCATCACGCGCGGACAGCATCAGTACGGGCGTCCGGGTGTCGTGGGCGCGCAGACGCTCGAGGAACTCGAATCCGTCCATGACGGGCATATTGATGTCGACGATGCAGAGATCGACATTGCCGCGACGCACTGCGTCGAGCGCCTCGGCCCCGTTCGACGCGAGCTCGGTGTCGTAGTCCGCATTCTCCAGCGCGTCGTGCAGCAGGTCGCGAACTCCCGGTTCGTCGTCGACTATCAGAATTGTCGTCATCGCTCTACCACCATGTTGTGAGCGTACCGTTCGCAAAGCAGCGAACCGGTCGTTGAGGACCCGGTGCGGACATTCACAGGCAACATTCAAGCGTCTCACAGTCGTTCCACAATCTGTCTTCGTACCGTGGAGCTTGTTCCTTTGAAAGGGGTCCACATGAAGCATTTCACTACAAGAGGTATTGCCTCATTGGCAGTTGTGGCAGCGATGGGTCTCAGCATCCCCACTGCGGCCGTCGCCGATACGACGACGACCACGACGGTCGCCTCCACGACTACGACGGTCGCACCCACGACCACGACCACGACGGTCGCACCCACCGCGTGGCAGACCTGGCGCGTGGCCCAGTTGGCCTACGTCACCCAGTTGAGGGGCATCAACAGGACCTTCCGGACCGCCCTGGTGTCTGCCAGGTCAGCGTTGGCCGCGGCGATCAACGCGTCGACCACCAAGGCCCAGCGCGCTACCGCCCACGCGAACTTCCACTTGGCCCTCGCCGCAGCGTTCAGTGCGCGTGCCCTGGCGCTGACCGCACTTGGCAGCCCGCCAGCCCCGCCCGCCGGCTCGGCCCGATCGGCTTACATTGACAAGCTGCACGCGATCAATGTTGCCTACAGGGCCGCCGTAGCGTCAGCCGATGCCACGTTCGCCACGGCTATCTTGACCGCGACGACACCGGCCGCGCGTGCCACGGTCCGCGCGGCGCTGCAGTTGGCGGTTGCCAACGCTGCGGTTGCCCGTGCCGCGGCCCTGACTGCCCTGGGAAGCCCCCCAATGAAGGACGGCAACTCCGGCAAGAAGGCTTAGCACCAGCTCTGTTCACAGCGGCGCGCCGTTCCATTCGGAACGGCGCGCCGCTTTCTTCGGTGCCCCTCGTGTTTCGCTCCGCCGCCCTCTGCGCTCGAGCAAGACCTCGGTGACCCGGCTAAAGACCGCGATGCGATCTCGAGCGCGTGGCGGGTTGAAAGCCCGTCTGTCGGTTTCACAGCCCTTAATCAGGAACTTCACAGGGGTTTCTAAAACTCGCCCAGTACGCTGGTCTTTGTTCCTCTGAAAGGGGTAAGTATGAAGTTCCTCAATCCACGAAGTGTCGCCGCCTTGGCGATTGCCGCAGCCATGGGTATCGGTGTCTCGGGTACGGCGTTCGCTGACACGACAACCACCACGACATCGACCACCACCACGGTTGCCGTCAACCCGATCCACGCCTACCACCAGGCCTTGTTGGCCTACGAGAAGGCACGCAAGGCGATCGACGCGACGTTCCGTCATGCTGTGAATGTCGCCCACAAGGCGTTCGCTACGGCGATGGCGCACAACCAAAGTGCCGCCGACCGGTTGGCCGCACGCAACGCGTTGACCGCCGCGGTCACCGCCGCGATCACCGCCCGCACCACGGCGCTGACCGCCTTGGGTGCGCCTCCGGTCAAGCCTGGACACCCAGGTAAGCCTGCGTAGTCTGCAACGCTGAAGTACCTCAAGAAGCGCGTCGTTCCCTCGGGGGCGGCGCGCTTCTTGCGTCCCGGCGACGGTGTCCGACCCGGTGCAGCGTCAGCCCGCCTGGGCCACGTCGACGATCTCGTCGTGGCCCAGGCGGCCCACCGCACGACGGCCGTGCGCTCGCGCGCCAAGCGGGATCGTCCGCGACCCGTCGGCGATGGACACGCAGTGGAAGTAGTACTCGTGGCCCGCGTCGTCGCGCAGTCGTCCGTCGCCACGCTGTTCGTCGAAGTCCGCGATGACCCCCGAGATCACGGCTAGTCCGCCAACGATCCCTGTCGCAGGATCGACACCATCTCGAGCGCCGTCAGCGCCGCCTCGCGGCCCTTGTTGGTCTCGTCGGGCAGCGAGCGAGCGATGGCCTGCTCCACGGTGTTGGTCGTGAGCACGCCAAAGACCACCGGAACCCGGGTGCTCAGCTGTACGTCCTGCACGCCACGCGCGCACTCGCCCGACACCACTTCGTAGTGCCCGGTCTCGCCGCGGATCACCGCGCCGAGCGTGATGACCGCGTCATAAGGGCGATCGCAGTCGGCGTAGGCCAGGGCCAGCAAGGGGATCTCGAAGGCGCCCGGCACCCAGCCGATTGAGATGTCGGTGCGGTCGACGCCGCCTTCGGCCAGGGTGGCCAGTGCCGCGTCCAAGAGTCTCGTCGTGATCCCACCGTTGAATCGGCCACACACGATGCCAATGCGCAACCCACGACCGACCGGCGCGCCTTCGAGGTACTCCCCGACCCGTGAGCGGAATCCTTCGCTCAGCGAGGGGTCGAACTCGGTCGCGTCACTCGAGGTCATCGAGCCCCCCGAGCATGTGACCGAGCCGCTCGCGCTTCGTGCGCAGGTAGTCGATGTTGAACGCCGTCGGGCTGCTCTCGAGCGGCACGCGCTCGACGATGTTCAGCCCGAACCCCTCGAGTCCGCCGTACTTGCTGGGGTTGTTGGTCATCAGGCGCATCGTGGTCACACCCAGGTCGACCAGGATCTGCGCCCCGATACCGTACTCGCGCGAGTCGACCGGCAGGCCCAGCTCGATGTTCGCGTCGACGGTGTCGCGACCGTCCTCTTGCAGGGCGTAGGCGCGGATCTTGTGCCCCAAACCAATGCCTCGACCCTCGTGGCCGCGCAGGTAGACCACGACCCCTGCCCCCTCGGCCGCCACCTTCGCGAGGGCGGTCTCCAACTGGGGTCCGCAGTCACAGCGCAGCGACCCGAAGACGTCGCCGGTCAGGCACTCCGAGTGCACGCGCACGAGCACGTCACGAGCGGCCGCGATGTCGCCGTAGACCAGGGCCAGGTGCTGCTCCCCGTCGAGGACGCTCTCGAACACGAAGACCTGGAACTGCCCGTGCTCGGTGGGCAACGCCGCTTCGGCGATGCGGCGCACGAGCTTCTCGTGGTGACGCCGGTAGCGGATCAGGTCGGCGATCGAGATGATGGGCAGGTCGTGAGCGGCGGCGAACTGCTCGAGTTCGGGTAGGCGCGCCATGTCCGCCTTGTCGGCGGAGACAATCTCGCATAGCACGCCCGAGGGATACTTGCCCGCCAGGCGACACAGGTCGACCGTCGCCTCGGTGTGGCCGGCGCGCTTCAGCACGCCCCCGGCCCGGTAGCGCAGGGGGAAGATGTGGCCCGGACGGCTCAGGTCGGTCGGACGGGTCTCGGGGTCAATCAGCGCCCGCACCGTGGCCGCGCGGTCGCTCGCGGAGATCCCCGTGGATGTGCCGTGGCGATAGTCGACGGTGACCGTGAACGCGGTGCGCTGAGCCTCGGTGTTCGCCACGACCATCAGCGGCAGGTCCAGCTCGTCGGCCCGGGCGGACTCCAGCGGCACGCAGAACACCCCGGAGGTGTACTCGAGGTAGAACGCCATGCTCTCGGGCGTGACGTCCTCGGCGGGCATGATCAGATCGCCTTCGTTCTCGCGGTCCTCGTCGTCGACGACCACGACCATGCCGCCTCGGCGCAGTTGCTCGATTGCCTCTTCGATCGTTGATAACGCCATCAGACCTCCACGTCTATCCGTATATCTTCGCCGATTCGACGAACGTCCACCACTCGACCCCGGCGCAGGGCCGCCATCGTGGGCGTCGTTAGGAATTCCATGGCGCTGAGGGTCCCCTGGCCTCCAGCGAAGGCCGGGGCCTGATACCACACGACGTGGTTGACGAGGCCGGCGTCGATGAACGCGCTCGTGGTCGTGGGGCCGCCCTCGACTAGGAGTTGCACCACGTCGTGGCTGGCGATCTCGTCGAGGATCTGACCGAGGTCGCCGGAGAGCTCGAGGCACGGACGGACCTTCGCGCCTTCGGGGGCGTGGCCCAGCACGACACGCAGGGGCTCGATGACGATATCCTCCAGGCGCGCCGTGAGCGATGGGTCGTCGCTGCGCACCGTCCCGGCGCCGACCAGCACCGCTTGGCTCTGGGCGCGCAGGACGTGGGCGTCGCGTCGGGCCTGCTCACCGGTGATCCACTGACTGGTGCCGTCGGCCATCGCCACGACGCCGTCGAGGGTGCTCGCGATCTTGACCACGACGTAGGGCCGCCCGGTGATCCGGTGCCAGATGTACGAGGCGAGCTGAGTGCGCACGAGTTCCTCTTCGATGCCCACCTCGACGTCGACCCCCGAGGCCTTCAACAGCTCGACCCCCCGACCGGAGACCCTCGGATCGGGGTCGAGCGTGCCGACGATGACCCGGGCGATGCCCGCTTCGATGATGGCCTCGACGCATGGCCCGGTTCGCCCAACGTGGCAACACGGCTCGAGGGTCACGACCATGGTGGCGCCGCGCGCCTCGTCGCCGGCGCGGCGCAGCGCCTCGATCTCGGCGTGAGACTCGCCCGGGACCTGGGTGCGGCCCTCACTGACGATGACCCCACGGGCGCTCACCACCAACGCACCGACCCAGGGGTTGGGTGGAGCGAAGAACCGCGCCTTCTCTCCCGCGGCGATGGCCATGGTCATCAATTCGGAGTTGGCGAACTTCATCGCTGGGCGTCGCGTGCCGCCACGCGCAGCGCGCGGGCCGCCTCGAGCGGCGCGGGGCGGCCGAAGATCGCCGATCCCGCCACCAGGACGTTGGCACCGGCCGCCACCGCAATCGGCGCGGTGGCGAGGTCGATGCCGCCATCGACCTCGATGTCGAGCGCGAGGGCGTTGACGTCGACCTCGCGACGAGCCTCGGCCACCTTGGGCATGACCTCGCCCATGAACGACTGGCCGCCGAAGCCGGGGAACACCGTCATCAACAGCAGCAGGTCGATGTCACCGAGGAACGGCGCGACCTTGTCGAACGCGGTGTCGGGGTTGGCGGCGAGCCCCACCCGCAGCCCGAGTGCTCTGGCGTCGGAGATCAGCGACGCGGTGCCGCCGACCTCCACGTGCACGGTGCAACCGTCCGCACCGGCCTTCTGGAACGCTTCGAGGTAGCGTCCCGGCTCACTCATCATCAGGTGACAGTCGAAGAACCGAGAACTGTAGCGGCGAATTGACTGCACGACCGGGGGGCCGATCGAGACGTTGGGGACGAAGTGCCCATCCATCACATCGACGTGCAGCCAGTCGGTCTCGGCGTCGATCGTGCGCACCGCGTTGCCCAGTTCTCCGAAGTCGGCGGCGAGGATCGAAGGGGCCACTCGAAGTGCTCCGGTGGGGCCGGCGTCGATCGATGTCACGCCGTCAGCCTAGGGCGTGGGCTGATTTCCTACGACCACCGCGCCGTCGCGCCGTCGAGGCGCGCGCCCGCCCACCAAGCCTTCGCCGCCATCGGCCGCGATCCCTCGGGCTGGACTTGAACGAGCGCGATGCCGCCATCGGCCGCGCCCAGGACGACCTCGCCGTCGACCAGGGAGACGGATCCGGGCACAACCCGCGCAACGCTGACGCGCGCCTCGTCCACGCGCAGGCGCCTCCCCTCGACGAGCGCGAAGGCCCGTCCCAGGCGCACGGTGCGCAGTACGAGCGATTGGGACATGGACGGGTCGAGGTGGAAGGTCTCGGCGGTCAACTTCTGTGCGTACGTGGCCTCGCCGACCTGCGGTCGAGGGTGGGCCAGCAACTCCTTGGAGGCCAGCACCTCGACCAGCGCTCTCGCACCCACTCGGGCCAGTTCGTCGGTCAGTTGGGTGGCGGTCTTGTCGCCCACGTCCACTCGGCGTTCGAGGTGCACCGGGCCGGTGTCGAGGCCGGCCTCGAGCGTCATCACAGAGACCCCCGTTTGCGCGTCGCCCGCGAGGATCGCCCGCTCCACGGGCGCCGCACCACGCCAGCGCGGCAGCAGCGAGAAGTGCACGTTGAGCATCGGGATCCTCTCGAGCACCGCCGCCGGGATCATGGCGCCGTAGGCGACGACGACACCACGCTCGACCTCGACCTCGTCGAGGTCCGCCAATCGGTGGGCCACGCGAATCCCCAGCTCCTGCGCCGCGACCTTCACGGGGCTCGCCGTCAATCCCGCACCGCGGCCCCGGCGACGATCGGGACGCGTGATGACGATCTGCACGTCGTGGCTGGCCGCCACGAGTGCGCGCAACGAGGCGACGGCCGGTTCGGGGGTCCCGAGGAAGGCGAGGTGCATCTGGCCGCCCTACAAGAGGTGCAAGCCGTCAGGATCGTGGCTGGCGATCTGCAACCGCCGTTGACGCAGGACCTTCTTGGCTTCCTTCTTCTGGTCGGCGTCGAGCCGCTCGATCAACAAGACCCCGTTCAGGTGGTCCATCTCGTGCTGGAAGATGCGGCCCTCGAACTCGTCGGTCTCGACGCTGATCTCGTTGCCGTCGAGGTCGTAGCCCACGAGGTGGACGGCGTTCGGCCGGGTGATCTCCCAGCTCAGGCCGGGCACGGAGAGGCATCCCTCCTCGTAGGTCCACTCCCCATCGGACTCGACGATCACCGGATTCACCACCACGACTGGCCCGTCGCCCTTGTCGTAGACAAACAGGCGCTTCTGCACGCCGATCTGGTTGGCGGCGAGGCCCACGCCGGGAGCCTCGTACATGGTCTCGATCATCGTCTCGGCCAGCGCGGCGACCTTCCCGTCGATGTTCTCGACCTCGGTCGCCACCTGGTTCAGAACCGGGTCGCCGTAGGTTCGGATAGTCAGCGTGCTCACCACCCCACGATACCGGTCGCCGCCTCGCCGCGAGTCCCGCGCCGCAGCCCACCTGGACGATGGCTACTGGACCGCGACGCGCAACTTGCCCCCGGGTCGTCGAGCGTGGCGCAGCGCCGAGGTCAGCGTCGCGACGTCCCGGGCGCGCACCTCGAAGCCCGACGCCGTCGGGTGCACGCCCAACCCGACACCGGTCAGCTGCTCGACGAACGCCGCCGCGCCATCGCCCGACACCTCAGCGCGCGCGCCGAAGGGCGCGAGACCCA
The DNA here is from genome assembly GCA_017883045.1 of Acidimicrobiales bacterium. Taxonomy (GTDB): domain Bacteria; phylum Actinomycetota; class Acidimicrobiia; order Acidimicrobiales; family RAAP-2; genus RAAP-2. The sequence continues at coordinate 2,933 of JADGOJ010000058.1, read as the reverse complement.
ACACCCGCGCCGTCGCCACGTCGTCGGCCACGACCTCGTCGAACCGGCCGCGCTCGAGGGCCTCGATCACCGGGTCCTCGCCGCGGCGGGTCTGCAGCACCACTGCGCCGCGCCCTTCGCGGCGCGAGCCCACCAGGCGACCAGCCTTGCCTACCGCGGTGATCGCGCTTCGCCTCGACGAGGCGCGCGGCGCGAGCAGGTACTGATCGAAGTCGACGAAGACCACCACCGCGCAGCGTCGCACCCGCTGCCAGATCGCCTCGGTGCCGACCACGACACGCTCGAGGGCCACCGTGGGGTCGCTCGTCGCCGTCAGCTCGCTCACGGGCTGTGCCAGTTGCACGGCGATGTCGCGCGCCAGGGTCGTGACGCCCACCCGCACGCGCTTCAGATTCGTGGCGTTGCACGACCGGCAGAAGTTGGCTCGAGGCTCGTGGCGCTCGCGACAGGCCAGCTGCTCGCCGAACTCCTCCTCGGCCTGGCCGCACTCGCCACAACGCGCCAGCTCGCCGCACTTTCGACATGCGAACAGCCGACCGGTGCCCAGCCGCTGCAAGACGACGGCCACGGCGACCGGCTCGGCGCTCTTCAGGGCCCGGTGCGCGGCGTCGAGGGCTTCACGCGACAAGACGCCGTCGTGAGGGTCGCTCAAGCGCCGGTCGGCCACCAGGATCGACGGCCACCCGCCGACGACGTCACCCGCCTTCTCGTACGGGCCCGCGTCGAGCAACTCCGGCGAGGGGATGCTCGACGTGCACCACAGCGCGGCGCCGTCGCGCCGGCACCGCTCTCGCAGCATCGTCACCGCGTCCCACGTCGGGGCACCGTGTGACCTGTAGGCCTCGTCGTCGGCGTCGACGACGAACGCGCCGCGGACCTTGGGCACCGGTGCGAGGGCGATCCCCCTCGATCCCACCACGACCGGCCAGCCGGCGCGCATCCGGTCCCACTGCGCTTCGCCCGACGCGACGTCGCAGCCGCGCTGCTCGAGTCGACCGCGCAGACGGTGGGCCCAGGCTTCGGTCGGCACCAGCACCAGCAGCGAGCCCTCGACCTCGCGGGTCGCCTCGTAGGCGCCGAGGATCAGGGGCAGCGGGTCGGTCGTCGGCGACAGCTCGATCACGCCGGGCGCGACCTCGAGCGCGTCCGCGAGCACCGCGCCAGCGAGTGACGACGCGGGGGGGGCGCTGGGCAGGGTCGTGACGAGCCTCTTGGGCGACGTCGAGATCAAGAAGCGCGACAGTGGGCTGTACCAGCGTTCGCTGGCCCACGAGAGCAGCGCCATCAGCGAACCGGGCGGACCGTAGCCGAGCCACTTGGTGAGCGGCTTCAACTCCTCGGTCCACGGCGCGTCGCCGATGATCCAGCCCCGCACCGATCGATGGTTGAAATCGATGCGGACGCGGTCGCCGATTCCGACGTTGCTCGTGGCGTCGGTCAGGGCGTAGTCGAAGGGCCGGTCGACCGGCGCGACCTCGGTGATGACCTGAACCGCGCGCGCGGTCACTGCTAGATCGACAGTTCCCGGCGCAGATCGTCGACGCGGGGCGTCTGCTCCCAGGTGAAGCCTTGGTCGCTGCGACCGAAGTGCCCGTAGGCCGCGGTGCGCTGGTACACCGGCCGACGCAGGTCGAGGTCGTGGATGATCGCGGCCGGTCGCAGGTCGAACAGCGCCTCGACGGCCTTGGCGATCTTGGCGCGGTCGACGCGCTCGGTGCCGAAGGTCTCCACGAGCACCGACACCGGTCGGGCCACGCCGATCGCGTAGGCGACCTGGACCTCGCAGCGATCGGCCGCCCCCGAGGCCACCACGTGCTTGGCGACCCACCTCGCCGCGTAGGCGCCCGAGCGGTCGACCTTGGACGGGTCCTTGCCCGAGAAGGCACCACCACCGTGGCGGGCCATCCCGCCGTAGGTGTCCACGATGATCTTTCGCCCGGTGAGACCGGTGTCGGCGTGGGGGCCGCCCAGGACGAACTTGCCCGACGGGTTCACGAAGACGCGCATCGAGCTCGTGTCGAGGTCGGCCGGCAGCATCGGGCGGATGACGTGTTCGAGCACGTCGTCCTTGATGGTCGTCTGGGAGTAACCGTCATGGTGCTGGGTGGAGATGAGCACGGTGTCGACCGCGACGGGACGGCCGTCCTCGTAGACGATGGTGACCTGGGTCTTGCCGTCTGGGCGCAGGTACGGCACCAGGCCTGAGTGGCGCACCTGGGCGAGGCGCATCGAGAGCCGGTGCGCCAGCCAGATCGGCAGGGGCATGAAGTCGTCGTTGTCGTTGCAGGCGTAGCCGAACATCATCCCCTGGTCACCGGCTCCCAGGGCGTTCAGCGCGTCCTCGCCGCCCGCGCCCGAGCGGTGCTCGAAGGCCATATCGACGCCGTCGGCGATGTCGGGGCTCTGCTTGTCGAGCGAGACGAGGATCCCGCAGCTACGTCCGTCGAAACCCATGGCTCCGTCGTTGTAGCCGATGCCGATGATCGTCTGGCGCGCGAGGTGGCTGATGTCGACGTAGGCGCTCGTCGTGATCTCACCGGCGACGACGCACAACCCCGTCGTGAGCAGCGTCTCGCACGCCACGCGGGCCGTCGGGTCCTGAGCGAGGATCGCGTCGAGCACGGCGTCGGACACCTGGTCGGCGATCTTGTCGGGGTGGCCTTCGGTCACCGACTCCGAGGTGAAGAGGGTGCGGTCGCTCATGGGGCTCCTTGAGATAACAATGAGGCAACCCTAGTCAAGATGACCAACGAGATGTCTGCTTTGGAGCGGAGTGAGACTGTCTCGGCGACTTCGTCACGGCCGAGCAGAACGACTTCGTTGGTCGCGTGCTCGAAGCCGGCGCCGGGAGCGGCCACGTCGTTGACGACCAGCAGGTCCACACCCTTGCGACGGAGCTTCGCCAGGGCGTTCTCGGCGACGTTGGTCGTTTC
>JADGOJ010000010.1 GCA_017883045.1 Acidimicrobiales bacterium | reverse complement strand
AACTCCCTCGAGTCACCTCTTCGCCACATCGCCGCGAACGCCGGCTTCGAAGGCGCCGTCAAGGTGCGCGAGGTCGCCGACGCCAAGGGTTCGATCGGCCTGAACGCCGTCACGGGTGAATTGGTGGACCTGATCAAGGCCGGCATCATCGACCCCGCCAAGGTGACCCGCTCGGCGTTGCAGAATGCGGCGTCCATCGCGGCCCTGCTGCTCACCACCGAAGCGATCGTCGCCGACAAGCCCGAACCTGCTGGTGCCCCGTCCATGGACGGCGGCATGGGCGGCATGGGCGGGATGATGTAGTCACACGTCCTCGGACGTTGGAGAAGCCGGGCCCACTCGAGGCCCGGCTTCTTGCATTGGCGCCGACGTGCCCGTGGCGTCGGTAAGGGTCCCTCAGCAACGCACTCGTCCGCCCGTGCGAATACCACCCCCACACTTCGAAGAACTCGGGACCCGGCGTACCGTTGGGACCGGCACCTTGCTACCATGAAAAAAATAGCGAGTCGGAAGTCCTGTCGTTGTCGCGTTCTCTGCGAATCAGACGACGGTCAATCGGCGAACGGCTCGTCGGAGCGAATGGGGACGTAGAGATGACGAAAAGAGCGTTTCGTACAGCGGCTGCCGCTGTCGTATTGAGTACCGGACTCGTCGCGTGCGCAGTCGCCTCAGTGGCGACCGCGGGCGCGACGAGTCGACCGAAGTTGGTCGTGGTGCCCTCGGGCGGCCTGACGAACAACAAGGTCGTCACCGTCAAGGGGACCGGGTTCAAGCCCAAGGACCAGGTGTACATCACTGAATGCCTCTTCACGGCGAAGGACGCTTCGGGCTGCAACATCGCCACGGCGGTGCCCGCGACGATCAGCGCCAAGGGGGCGCTGCCCGTGACCAAGTTCAAGGTCGGCACCGGTGTGATCGGCAACGGCACGTGTGGCACGAAGGCGTCGAACCTGAAGAGTTGCGCCATCAGCGTCGGCAACGCGAACGGCGGCGACACCGCAACGGCGAGGATCACGTTCCTGCCCCCGAAGAGGCATTGACCAAAGGGACCCATCACCGCGGTCACGTGAAACGGGCGCGCGGTTGAAGAACGGGACCATGCGCGCCGAGGGGCGGTGGATTTGCAAGCATTGGTGCGTATCCCCCTGACAGGGATGCGGCAAACGAGAAGGATCTGACGAACAGGTGGGAGAGAGGCGAATGACCGACCTGACCGGCCAATCGCCTCCGGTGCCGATCGAACGTCTGGAATTCCGAGCGTCGATCGTGCGTCGACTGCGCACGCACTTCGCCTTCGCGGCACTGCTGGCGATCCTCTTTCTGACGTTCCTCGACAACACGGTCGCGAGCGCGGTGCTGACCAGCGTGCAGGCCGAACTGCACGCGAACGTCTCCCAACTGCAGTGGGTCGTCGGTGGGTACGCCCTGGCCTTCGCCAGTCTCATGCTGATGTGCGGTTCGCTGGGTGACAACTTCGGCCGCAAGAAGGTCATGCTGATCGGCGTGGTGATCTTCTGCGCCGGCTCGATCGTCTCGGCGATCTCGGTGAACCCGAGCGAGTTGGTCATCGGGCGGATCATCATGGGGGTCGGAGCGGCCGCGGCCGAGCCAGGGACCCTGTCGATGATCCGCCACCTCTTCCCCGACCGCAAGACGAGGGCCAGGGCCCTGGGGACGTGGGCCGCCATCTCGGGCCTGGCGCTGGCGATGGGCCCGGTCGTCGGTGGGGTCCTCGTCGGCATCTGGTCGTGGCGCGCGGTGTTCTGGTTCAACCTCCTCTTCGGTGGCCTGGCCCTCGTCGTGGCCGCGATCGCGCTACCCGAGAGCGTGAACCCGCACCGACGTCGCGTGGACTATGCCGGCTTCTTCTTCGGCGCGGTGATCCTCGGCACGGCGACTTTCGCCACCATCCAAGGCGAACTGACCGGTTACGTCACTGGTTGGGTGATCACTCTCTACATCGTGAGCTTCCTCACGATCCCGATCTTCTACTTCGCCGAGCACCGGGCCAAGAACCCGATGCTCGAACTCGGGTTCTTCCGGCGACGTTCGTTCACGGGCTCGGCGTTCATTGCCTTCGCGAGCTTCTTCTCGACCTTCTCGATCTTCTTCTTCGTGGCGTTGTATCTGGAGGTCGTCGCCTCGGTGAGCGCCTACGGCCTCGCCCTCGACTTCCTTCCGCTGCTCGGCGGCATCGTCGTGGCGGCGCTGTTCACGGGACCGTGGGTCGGCCGCGTTGGATCACGACTCCCGATGACCGTGGGCTGCCTGCTCGCGGCCGCAGGCGTGCTGCTCACCGAGATGGTCATCGGACCGCACGTCGGGGTCTCGTCACTCGGCTGGACCATGGGACTGGCGGGCATTGGCTTTGGCATCGTCATCGTGCCGGTGAACGCGACCGCGCTGTCGAGCCTGCCCTCCGCGAACTCGGGCATGGCCTCGTCGGCGGTGAACACCGCGCGCGAACTGGGCGCCGTCGCCGGGGTGGCGATCCTGGGTTCGATCGTGAACGGACAACTCACCGTCAACCTGACCCATCGTCTCGTGGAACTGCACATCCCGGCGGCCTATCAGTCCGAGATCATCACCGCGGTCACGACCGGCACCGCCGCCTCCCAGGCCAAAGCCATCGGCAGCCACTCCAGCAAGTTCGTCCAACACATCATCAATGAGGTGGTAGACGCGGCCTACGGCGCTTTGACCCACGGCCTCGACATCGCCCTCATCGCCTCGGGCGCCCTGCTGCTCGCATCGGCGCTCGTCGCCTACTACACCGGCACGGCCGAGCGCCTCGGGATGATCGAACTCGACGAGTAGGCCAGTCTCGCACTCGCCCGCAACTTCAGCATTCGCCACCGCGTCGTTGGCTCGGCGTGCTGTCCACCTCAGCGCCGACGAAGCCCATCGGGGGCAAAGGGAGGCTTTGAGGCCCGATGGGCTACGTCAGCGCTGAGGTGTCCTCTCTAGGTGAAGATGATCTCGCCGCCGGCCGCGATGTCGTAGAACTCGCCGACGGTGATGATGTCCTGGACCTGGGGGATGAAGTCGTTCTTCTCCATGCCGAACAGGTCGACCGACGCCTTGCAGGCGTGCATCCCGCATCCCGAGTCGCCGAGCAACTCCATGAACTCGGGGATGCCCGGGATGTCGTTCTGCTCCATCTTGCGGCCCATCATGTGCGTGGCGATCGCCGACATGCCCGGCAGGCCGCCGAGCAAGGTGGCCATGTGCATGCCGGGGTTCCCGACGGTCGAGACCTTGATGTGCTCGAGCCGCTTGGCGTGGATGGCGTCAAGCCCGAAGAAGGTGAAGAAGAGGTTCGCCTCGATCCCCTCGGCCCGGGCGCCGTTGGCCATGATCAGGCCTGGGTAGATCCCCTCGAGTGAACCCTTGGAGATGATGATTGAAACCTTGGTGATCTTGTCACCCATGATGTCTCCTTCTTCGTGGCGATCAGATGCAGCCGCGGGGCTTGGGGATGCCGGCGATCTTCGCCGCCAGCTTGGCCGGGCCCTTCGGGAACAGTTCGTAGAGCTCCTTCACCGGCACGCCCGAGGTCTTGCCCAGCAGGCGGACCGTCGGTCCAGTGCCCTTCTCTGCGAACTCCTTGCGCATGAAGTGGATGACCTGCCAGTGGCGATCGGTCAGCGGGGCGATCCCCTCGCGTCGGGCCAACTCGACGGCCACCTCCTCGTTCCACTGCGTGGAGTCGGTCAGAAAGCCCTCCTCGTTCAGGTCGATCGTGGCTCCGGCGATGGTGTCGACGCTCATGACACTCCTTCCCTTGACTTGACGGGCTGCTGCTTGCCCCGCAGGGGCATGGCGCTGTGGATGCCCGGGATGTCGCGCCCGGGCAGGAGGCTGTGCCAGTAGATCCACTCGAACATCAGCTTGCCGAGGTGGTTGAGGTGGGACTCCTTCAAGAGCGGCAGGCCGAAGTTGCCCGGATAGTGCCCCGGCAGCGGTTCGACGTCGTAGTTGAAGTCGATCAGCATGGCCTTGGAGAATCCGGTCTCGATGAAGCAGTTGGCGTGCCCGTCGTACGAGGCGTCGAGCGGCTCGCCGGCGAGGAACCGCCGGATGTTCTCGACGAGGATCTCGCCCTCGAAGTCGGTCACCGAGCCGGCCTTGGAGATCGGCAGCGACGTCGCGTCGCCGAGGGCGAAGACGCTGGGCGAGGCCTTCGACTGCAGGGTGTGCTCGTCGGTGGCGACGAAGCCGAACTCGTCGCCGAGCCCCGCCGAGCGCATCACGCACGGTGCGCCGTTGTGCACCGGTATCACGACCGCCAGGTCGAACGGCACCTCGCGGCCGTCGTAGGCGACGAGTCGACCCTCGGCGCCGTGGACCTCACCGGTGTTGAACTCGGTCACCAGGTCGATCCGGCGCTGGGCGAGCATCCCGCCCAGCTGCCTGGCGGCGACCGGTTTGGTGAAGGCCGCGTCGAGTGGGGTCACGTAGGTGATGTCGACCGAGTCGCGCAGTCCGCGCTGGCGGAAGAACCAGTCGGCGAGGAAGCAGAACTCGAGCGGTGCCACCGGGCACTTGATGGGCATCTCGACGACGTTCACGACGAGGCGTCCGCCGGTGAACGCCGCGAGCGCCTTCTCCAGCGCTGCCGCGCCGTCGGGCGTGTAGAAGGTGAAGACCTTCTCCATCCAACCGGCGCCGGTCAGCCCTTCGGTCTCCGCAGGTGAGACGACCGAGCCCGTCGCCACGACCAGCACGTCGTAGACGATCTCCGTGCCATCGTTGAGCCGCACGCTGCGACCCTCGAGGTCCACCCGGTCGACTCCGGTGGTGCGATAGCCGATGCCCTCGTGCAACTGGCGTCCGCGCGGGCGCACGATGTCCTCGCGATGGCTCAGGCCGAAGGGCACCAGCAGCAGGCCCGGCTGATAGACGTGGTCGTCGTTCTCGTCGATGACGGTGATGCTCGCCTCGGAGACTGGGTAGATCTTGCGGAGTCGGTTGGCACTCAAGGTGCCACCGGTGCCTCCGCCCAGGATCACAATCCGGTGCATTCAGGACCTTTCTCGTCCCCTCAGCCATTCTGCGACCAACGGGCCGAGGCGGAGGAGGGTACAAAGTCCATTCATCGCCCGCCAGAGACAACGGTGGCCGTTCCATGAACCTGCTCCGGTCGGCCGTGTCGCCGATCGCCTCAGTGTCGCTCGGTGCGCTCGAACAGTTCTATCGCCACCATCAGCGAGAAGCTGACGAAGAAGATCGGCTCGAAGTACGCTCCCAACCGGTCCATCAGGTAGGCGATCCCGAGCAGGGGATAGCCCACGAGCAGCGCGACGCCGATTGACTTGACGCCACGAGCGAGCATGGTTCGTTGCGCCCTGGTCCGCTGCCACGCCAGGTACACCGAGAATGTGGCCGCGGCGAACTCGACGACGCCCACGACGACGTGGATGTAGTGGTGCGGCGGCAGTCGCAGATGCCACTCGGCGCTTCGACACCTGGCGCTGAGGCCCTCGGCACACGCGTAGGCGAAGCGTCCGCCGAACCCGGCCGCCACCGAGTAGACGATGAGCCACTTCCACTCGGATCGCGGCCCGCGCGGGCCGCGAGATCCCCGGAGCAAGAGTGCGGCCAGCAGGGTCAGACCCGCGATGAGGTCCAGGTTCTGCAGGACGTTCGCGTCTGGTCGTCCCACCGCTTCGAGGTCGCTGAAGAACGCGTCCGTGCTGGTCAGCAGTCTGCCTTGCACCGCCACGACAATCCACCAGTTGTAGAGCGCAATGCCGACCAGACCCAGCACTCGTGCGAGCGCGATCCTCGATGTTCGACCGGCGAAGGGCGCGGCGCTCGTCGATCCCGAGGCTCGATCTCGCCAGTTACGTCGGATCATGGCCAAGCTGCAAAGTGCGCTCCCGTGGTCTCTTCACTTCCTCGCCCACCCCGACATCGTCTGGTGGGCGAAGACTATCGAGAGCCCTTCGTTGTGACTCGCGAACCTAACGAATGGTCAGGGAGATCGGCACCGCCGCCAACGCCTTGGATACCGGGCAGTTGGTCTTGGCGGTCTCCGCGGCCTCGGCGAAACCGGTGGCGTCAAGTCCTTCGGCGGCTCCCGAGAGAGTGATCCTGATCTCGGTGATGCCGACGCCTGGCTGGAAGTCGACTTCGACCGAAGTGTCCAGGTACTCGGCCGGGTTGCCCGACTTGGCCAGGCCACTCGAGAGTGCCATCGAGAAGCACGAGGCGTGGGCGGCCGCGATCAGTTCCTCGGGGCTGGTGCGCCCTTCGGGCGACTCGGCCCTCGACGCCCAGGTGATGGGAAAGGTTCCGATGCCGCTGGAGGCCATTTCGACGGTGCCACGGCCTTCGAGCAGTGAACCCTCCCATAGGGCCTTAGCAATTCGAGTTGTCGCCATTAGTAGTCCTTCTCGTCTCAACAAATCAAGGGGTCCGTCCGCAGTGATTGCCACTCAGACTACCCAGAACGCGATTGAACCCATCCGCTCGCGAGCTGGGGGGAGTGGGCGGTCGCGTGCCGGCGTTCGCGGCGGCGTCGGCATCGGCGCTTGACGTGGCGCCGCGGGGCGTGGAGACTTCTCGCAACGTGAGAGGAGAGCGGTGGCGGTGACCCGCGTCTATTTCGAGGAGGCCAAGAACTCGGTGTTCGCGGTGGCGCTCCACTGGCCCGGTTGGTGTCGTCGCGCCAAGACGCTGGACGGCGCGCTCGAGGCGCTCGAGGACTATCGGGAGCGGTACGCCAAGGTCGTCACGACGGGGTTCGCGCCCGGGCGCATCGAGATCATCGGCACCCTTCCCGGCGACGGGACGACGGCGTTCGGCGCCCCCAGCCGGGTCGGCCCGTGGGACGTCGAGCCACTCTCGCCGCGCGAGCTGAGGCGCCAGGTCGAGGTTCTCGAGATGTGCTGGGCGTACTTGGACCGCGTGGTGAAGATGGCGCCGAGCGAACTGCGAAGGGGCGCGCGGGGCGGCGGTCGCGACCGCGACGAGGTGGTCGATCACGTGCGCGAAGCTGAGCGGGTCTACTGTGCCAGATTCGGCGTCAAGGTGCCTCCGCGCACTCCCTGGACTGAACAGCGGGCCATGGCCGTGACCGGTCTTCGCTCCGGGGTGCCCGACGGCGCGTGGCCGGCGCGCTACGCCATTCGTCGCACGGCGTGGCACGTGCTCGACCACGCCTGGGAGATTGAGGACAAGAGCATCTAGGTCGGAGGATCCGCGGTTCGATGCGGCGGCCATCGGGTTCTCGGCCTCGCCGCGTTGGCCCCGCCACCGCCGATGAAGATCGCCACCACCGCGCGGGCGCGCTACCGGCTCAACGCGTTGAGCGGACTTCGCGCTGAACGCCTGGTCATTCCGACGCTGGCTCGATGCCGAGTCCAGCGAGGAGTGTTCGCACGCGCTGATCGATGTCCAGAACGATTCGTCGCACGGTGTCACGGTCTTGACCCGCCGGATCGTCTACCGGCCAGTCCAGGTATCGCTTGCCGGGGAAGATGGGGCAGGTCTCCCCACAGCCCATCGTCACGACCACGTCGGCCGTGCCCACCAGTTCGCGGGTCAGCAGCTTTGGCGTCTCGGCGTCGGTGGCCATACCCATCTCGGCGAGGACGGCGGCGACGTCGGCGTTGATCGACGGGCCCGGCTCGGAACCCGCCGAGCGCACTTCGACCAGTCCCGCTCCCAGGTGCTCGGTGATCACCTTGGCCGCCACCGACCGTCCGGAGTTGTGCACGCACGCGTACAGCACCACTGGCGCGACCCGCGAGCGCGTCGTGGGCGAAGGGTCGAGCGGTCTCGTCACGTCCGCCTGGCGTCCTCGGGAAAGAACCGTCGACGGGCCCACAGCGACACGTAGACCAGTCCGACCAGTGCGGGAACCTCGATGAGCGGACCGACGACGCCCGCGAGGGCTTGACCGGACGTGACGCCGAAGGTGCCGATCGCCACGGCGATCGCCAGTTCGAAGTTGTTGCCCGCCGCGGTGAACGCGAGCGTGGCGGTCCTCGGGTACGAGAGGTGCAGTGATCGACCGAGGGCGAACGACCCGGTCCACATGATGGCGAAGTAGCACAGCAGCGGCAGGGCGATGCGGGCCACGTCGAAGGGGTGGTGGCTGATGGCATTGCCCTGAAGGGCGAAGAGGATCACGATGGTGAAGAGCAGGCCGTAGAGGGCGAGCGGGCCGATGCGAGGGAGGAACCGCGCCTCGTACCACTCGCGCCCGCGGGTCCGCTCCCCGATGGCGCGCGTCGCCCATCCGGCGGCGAGCGGGATGCCGAGGAAGATGAGCACGCTTCTCGCGATGGGCCACATCGACACCTGCACCGTGGTCGTCGTCAAGCCCAGCCATCCGGGCAGCAGCTTGAGGTAGAAGTAGCCGAGGCCGGCGAAGGCGACGATCTGGAACAACGAGTTGATGGCGACGAGCACGGCGGCTGCGGTTCCGTCCCCGCACGCCAGGTCGTTCCAGATGAGCACCATCGCGATGCAGCGGGCCAGGCCGACGATGATGAGCCCGGTGCGGTAGGCGGGAAGGTCGGGCAGCAGTAGCCAGGCCAGCGTGAACATGAGTGCGGGCCCGATGATCCAGTTGAGCGCGAGCGACGGGATGAGTAGGCGCCGGTCCGACGTCACGCGGTTCATCTCGCCGTAGCGAACCTTCGCGAGCACGGGGTACATCATGACCAGCAACCCGACGGCGATCGGCAGGCTGGTTCCGGCCAACTGGACGTGGTTGAGAGCCCGGTTAAGTCCCGGTGCGAGGCGTCCGAGCCCGATGCCGGCGGCCATCGCGCTCACGATCCACACGGGCAAGAAGCGGTCGAGTCGCGGCAGGCGCGCGGCCACCGACGTGGTTCCGGCGGCCGCCATGCTGGGAGTGGAGATCGCCGGCGGCTGGCTCATCGGGCGTTAGCAGCAGGTGCTGGCAGTGGGGGCGTCTGCGATCTGCAGCGTCGCTGGGTTGCAGCAACGCTCGTCGCCACCGAGACTCTCGGGTCCGTTCGCGTCGGCGAGCACGGTGTAGGTCTCCCAGCGCGATCCGTCGGGGCCGTCCACCCACACCTTGTCCTGGACTGCGTAGCAGCACGTCGTCTGCTCTTCGACCTCGGTCGCCAATCCCCGTTCGGCAAGGCGGGTGGTTGCGGCGGCGACATCGTCGGTGGTGGCCACTTCGACCCCGAGGTGATTGATCGATCCCGGTTGGCCGCCGCCCTCGATCAGCACGAGCTTCAGGGGCGGCTCGAGAATCGCGAAGTTGGCGTAGCCCGGACGCACCTTCGCCGGTTCGGTGTTGAAGTACTTGGCATAGAAGGCGATCGCCTCATCTAGATTCGAGACGTTCAGAGCAAGCTGCACTCGTGACATGGATTTCCTTTACATTGACGGACGTCGATAAGTATGGCAGGCTTATCGACAGATGTCAATGAGAGAGGGACCATGTCGAAGAGAAGTCCGGAACTGGTCGACGACAGCGTCGTCGAATGCTGCAGCCCACTGGCCAGCGAGGTCCTGACCGAGAAGGAGGCCCACGACGTGGCGCGCATCTTCGCGGCCCTCGGCGATCCGGTGCGACTGCGCCTGCTGTCGATGATCGCTTCGAGCGACGAGGCCTGTAGCTGCAATCTTGAGGCGCCGCTGGGCAAGAGCCAGCCGACCGTGTCGCACCACACCCGCATCCTCGCCGAGGCCGGACTCATCGTCGGCGAGAAGCGTGGTCGTTGGACCTGGTGGCGGACCGTTCCCGATCGCCTCGAGATGGCGGCGCGCCTGCTGAGGCCCTAGGCCGCGCGTCGCTGCATCAGCACCCACGTGAATGGCTGGACCGCGCCCCACGGAGTGACGTGATCCCTGAGCGCACTCTCGACGAGCGTGAAGCCGCCGGCGAACAGGTCAGTGAGTTCTCGAGCCGACCACCGCTGCACCGGGAGCCCCGAACAGGTCGCTGGACCGCTGTGGGAGAAGGTCGCGAGCAACAGGTACCCGCCCAGGCTTATGGAACTGGTCGCCCTCTCGACGTACGCCGCCTGGTCTTCTCGCGCGACGAGGAAGTGGAACACCGCGCGGTCGTGCCAGAGCGCGTACGTTCTTGACGGCACCCACTTCGTCACGTCCGCCGTGACCCAGCGGACCCGCTGGTCGCCCACTCGACGCCGGGCCTCGTCGATGGCTTTGCTGGAGATGTCGAGCACCGTCACGTCCGAGAAGTTCCGCGCCAGCAACTTGTCGACGAGTCGCGACGCCCCACCGCCGACGTCGATGATGGCGGCGTCGAGAGGCACGTGCGTCTCGTCGATGAAGAAGAGCGACTCCGCGGGCACGTCCTGGGACCAGGATCGCTGCGACTCGTCCTTGGACGAGTACGTCTGGTCCCAGAGGGCGGGACGACTGGCTCGCGCGTCATCGCTCGGGCCGGCGTCAGATGTCACTCGACGGCCCCTCGATGGTCAGACGCCATGGTCTTCTCTCTTCTCCAGCAGTCGGTGCTCGCAAAATGAGTTCAGTCGCCTCGACGCTACTTTTCGCCATTGAGGACCTTGAGCCGCTTGGTGAACTCCTCCTCGTCGATCTCGCCCTTGGCGAAGCGCGTCTTCAGTATCTCGACCGGTGAGTCGCCCGTCGCAGTGAGGTGTCCGTGAGCGTGGCTCTCGAGGTGCGACTGGTTGAAGTGGCGCAAGATGAGTACGATGCCCGCGGCGATGAGTAGCCAGAAGAGGATCATCGCCACGAACATGAGAATCCCCGAGCCGTTCCCCATGCCCCAGCCGTGTTGTTGATAGTCCCACATCGCGATCCTCCTATGGTCGCGAGCCGCTCCATCGAGTGCTCTGCTACATTCCTACCCTCGGAATCCCATAATTCGCGTAGGACTTAAGTAAGAACATCGGAAGTTTCGCGGTCAGGGTGCGGGACCGCAGCCCGGTGTTCGGAGTCGGCCGGTCGTCTCACGTTGGGCCAGACCGAGCCCTGATGGGCGCCTTCAGGGCCGGTCGTCTCGTCACCTATTCGCTCCATCTCGGTGCGGCGACGGCCGCACTTCCACTCGGGCTCGCGGCGCTGCCGTTGGTGCCCTGGCGGCGCGACCACCAGACATCGCCGACGTGGCCGATTCATTCGGCGTGGCGACAATCTAGAAGTCGATGTCCTCGGTGGCTTCGACGGCCACGTGGGGGACGACGCGCTCGAGCCACTTGGGCATCCACCAGTTGGCCTTGCCGAAGAAGTGCATCAACGATGGCACGAGCACGGTGCGCAGGATGAAGGCGTCCATCAGCACGGCGCCGCCGAGGCCGATCCCGAACTCCGCAATGATGCGCTGACCGCCGAAGGCGAACGAGGAGAACACGCTGATCATGATCAGCGCTGCTGCGCTGATGACCCGACCGGTGTTGGCCTGCCCACGGTTGATCGCCTCTTGGTTGGAGCCGGTGTTGAGCCATTCCTCGTGCATCCGTGAGACCAGGAAGACCTGGTAGTCCATCGAGAGCCCGAAGAGGATGGCGATCATGATGACCGGCAGGAACGTCTCCACGGGTCCGGTGCCCGCCCCGATCAGCGAGCTTCCCCAGCCCCACTGGAACACCGCGACCACGAGCCCGAACGACGCTCCCGTCGCGAGTAGGTTCATCGCGGCCGCGGTGAGCGGGATGATGATGCTGCGAAAGGCCACCATCAACAAGAGACAGCCCAGCAGCACGATCACGCCCACGAAGAGCGGGATCTTGGCGAGGAAGATGGTCGCGAAGTCCGCGAAGATGGCGGTGATGCCCCCAACGAAGATCGCCGTGTGCGACGCCGACGTCGCCGCCGGGATGTAGCTGTTGCGAATGGTGTTGATGAGATCCTCGGTCTTGGTGTCCTGGGGACTGGACTTCGGCACCAGGTAGATGACGCCCACCTTGCCGTTGTCGCTCATCTGAAGCGGAGCGACCGCCGCCACGTCGCTCTTGCCCTGGAGCGACTGACCCAGATTCACCATGGCCTGCTGGTCGCCGGCGTTGCGAATCGCCCCGACGATTTGGAGCGGTCCGTTGAAGCCGGGCCCAAAGCCCTTGGCGAGCAGATCGTAGGCCTGGCGGGTCGTGGTGCTGGTCGGATTCGAGCCTTGGTCGGCGCTGCCGAGGTGCAAGGAGAAGAAGGGGACCGCCACCGCGACTATCACCATGAGCGCGACGAGCGAGAGAATGCGCGGATGGCGCGACACGAAGTCGGCCCAGCGCTGCCAACCGGTTTCCACCACCGCGGGCTCGGGCCCGTGGTCCTTGAGGGCGCGGCGCTCGCGACGGCTGAGCACGTGGTGCTTCTGAAAGCCGAGCAGGGCCGGCAGCAGCGTCAACGAGGCGAACATCGTGATCAGGACCGTCAACGAGGAGGCGATGGCGACGCCATTGAGGAAGGAGAGCCGGAGCACCAGCATGCCCAGTAGCGCGACGCAGACCGTGAACCCGGCGAAGAGCACGGCGCGGCCCGACGTGTTCAACGCGGTGACGATCGAGTCCTCGACGGTCATGCCGCGTTTCAGCGCCTGACGGCTTCGCGTCACCATGAACAGCGCGTAGTCGATGCCGACGCCCAAGCCGATGAGCGTTCCGAGGATGGGCGCGAACTGTGCGATGTTGAGCCCGTGGCTCAACAGCGTGGTCGCCGCCGATGCGATGCCCAGGGCGAAGAGGGCGACGCCGAGCGGCAGCAGCATGGCGAAGAACGAGCCGAAGGCGAGGATCAGGACGATGGCGGTGGCGATCAGACCGAAGATCTCGCCCTTGCTGCCCTTGGGGGCGTCGAGCTGGCCGAAGGCGTTGCCACCGAACTGCACGTCGAGCGTCGCGGAGCGAGCCGTCGCGGAGATCGTCTCGACGGCTCTGATCTGGGAGTCCTTCAGCTTGAAGGCCGGCTTGGCGAAGTACACCACGGCGTAGGCGATCTTGTTGTCCTTGCTGATCTGCAGCGACCCTCCGACGAAGGGAGAGACGACCGTCGCGACGTCTGGCAACTTCGCGGCCTTGGCGATGACCGCCTGGATCGAAGCCTCGTGGCTCGCGATGGTGCCGCTCGTCGCGTGAAAGACGATCTGGTCGATGTCGCCGGCCTTGCCCTTGAAGCCCGAGGCGAGCAGTGACTCGGCGTGCGTGGAGTTCGTCCCCGGCAGGCTGAAGGAGTTGGCGAAGGCCGAACCGAAGGTCTGCGCCGCGACGTTGACGCCGAGGAAGATGACGATCCAGACTGCGAGGACGATCCATCGACGTCGATAGCAGAATCGGGCGAGCGACTTCATGACGGGGAATTCTCCTGATTGGCACCGCGGGGGACCGAATAAAATACGGGTGGTTCGTTAATCGCATTTCCACACTAGGGGAGAATCACAATGGCGCGAAACGCCGAATGGCCGGCGCGTTTCGAGGGCCACGACTACCCCCAGACCATCCCCGAACCTGACGACATCCAGCCCGGTGGCCCGGCCCCGTGGTCGACGCTGCCCGAGCGGGAACGATCGGGGCTGGGGCTCGAACTCGTCGAGTCGCGACTGAAGAGCGCACGGCGCCATTTCGCAACGTCGACGATTCCAGGTGACCCGAGTGAGATGGCCGCGGTCGCAGATGCCAAGCGCAAGCCGATCACGCGACGTTCCGCGGTGCTGGTCGCGCTTTTCGAGGAGGACGGCGAGACGCACCTCGTCTTGACCCGGCGGTCCTTCGCCATGCGCCAGCACCGCGGCGAGATCGCCCTGCCCGGTGGGCGCAGCGACGCCGGCGAGACGCCCGTCGCGACGGCGCTTCGAGAGGCGCGCGAGGAAGTGGGGATCGATGAAGGGTCCGTCGAGGCCGTTGGCTGGCTGAGCCCGATCGTCACGTTCGCGTCGGGATCGGCCATCTGGCCCGTCGTGGGGTTGTTGGGTGGGCGCCCCGAGCTGGTCGCCGATCCCTCGGAGGTCGACCGGGCCTTTACCGTCTCGTTGGCTGAACTGCTTTCAGACGGCGCATTCATCGAAGAGCGGTGGCGCCGCGCCTACGCTCGTCCGGGCGCCGACGCCGAGGGCTACTTCCCCATCTACATCTACCGAGTGCCAGGGGACCTGGTCTGGGGTGCGACGGCGCGGGTGCTCACCGAACTGCTCTGCATCGTGACCGGGGTCGAGTGGCCCGAGGCGAACCGAGTTTGGTCCTAGGTCCGTCCAGTAGATTGTTCGTAAAGGGCGCCCATTTTCGGGGTCGCATCTTCTCAGGTGGAGGACATCATGGCGGAAGTGGAAATTGGCATCTACAAGTCGGCGAGGCAGGCCTACGGCTTCGACGACATCGCCATCGTCCCCTCACGGCGGACCCGCGACCCCGAGGACGTCGATATCTCGTGGCAGATCGACGCGTACAAGTTCGAGTTGCCGGTGCTCGGTTCGGCGATGGACGGCGCGATATCGCCGACGACCGCCATCGAGCTCGGTCGTCTCGGCGGGCTCGGCGTCTTGAACCTCGAGGGCCTCTGGACGCGCTACGAGGACCCGATGCCCCTCTTCGACGAGATCCGCGAACTCGACGACGACAAGGCCACCGCGCGGATGCAGCAGATGTACCTCGAGCCCATCAAGCTCGAACTCGTCGCCCAGCGCATCAAGGAGATGAAGGCCGCGGGCATCACGACCTCGGCGTCGGTCACCCCCGCGCGCACCGACTGGATGGCCAAGACCATCCTCGACGCCGGCCTTGACATCCTCGTCATCCAGGGCACCGTGGTGTCGGCGGAGCACGTCTCCAAGACCGTCGAGCCGCTCAACCTGAAGAAGTTCATCCGCAACTTCGAGCTGCCGGTCATCGTCGGCGGCTGCGCCAGCTACCAGGCCGCGTTGCACCTCATGCGCACCGGTGCCGCCGGTGTGCTCGTCGGCGTCGGACCGGGCAACGCGTGCACCTCGCGTGCCGTGCTCGGCATCGGCGTCCCGCAGGCGACCGCCATCGCCGACGTGGCCGGCGCGCGCATGCGCCACCTCGACGAGACCGGCGTCTACGTGCACGTGATCGCCGACGGCGGGATGAGCAAGGGTGGCGACATCGCCAAGGCCATCGCCTGTGGTGCCGACGCCGTCATGATCGGCTCACCGCTCACCAGCGCGGTCGAGGCACCGGCTCGCGGATTCCACTGGGGGATGGCGACGTTCCACCCCACCCTGCCGCGCGGTACGCGTGTGCGCACCCAGGTCCGCGGCACGTTGCGTGAGGTGCTGCTCGGACCGGCCCACGAGAACGACGGCCGACTCAACCTCTTCGGAGCGCTTCGCACGTCGATGGCCACCTGCGGCTACGAGACGTTGAAGGAGTTCCAGAAGGCGGAGATCATGCTGGCGCCGTCGCTACAGACTGAAGGAAAGCAGTTGCAGCGCTCCCAGGGCGTGGGCATGGGCCATTGACCGCGAACGTCCTCGTCGTCGACTTCGGGGCCCAGTACGCCCAACTCATCGCCCGACGCGTCCGCGAAGCGCACGTCTACTCAGAGATCGTCCAGCACACCATCACCGCCGACGAGGTCCGCGCCAAGTCGCCCTCGGCGATAATCCTGTCGGGGGGACCGAAGTCGGTCTATGAGGTGCCCGCCCCGTCGCTCGACCCCGCGATCTACGACCTCGGCATCCCGGTGCTCGGCATCTGTTACGGCGCGCAGCTCATGGCCCAACAGCTGGGCGGCGACGTCGCCCACACCGGTGCCGGCGAGTACGGACGCACCGAGCTGACGCGTCAGGGCCCGTCGGTCCTGATGGCCGAGTGGCCCTCGACGGGCTCGTGCTGGATGAGCCACGGCGACGCGATCGCGCGCCCGCCCGAAGGCTTCGCGGTCACCGCCTCGAGCCCCGGGGCGCCGGTTGCGGTGATGGAGGACGTCGCTCGGCGTCTGTTCGCCGTGCAGTTCCACCCCGAGGTGGCCCACACCGAGCGCGGCCAGGAGCTGCTCTCGAACTTCCTGCACCACGTCGCGGGCATCGCGCCGACCTGGACCAATACCTCGATCATCGTGGACCAGGTCGCGGCGATACGAGCCCAGGTGGGCACCGAGAGGGTGCTCTGCGCGCTCTCGGGCGGCGTCGACTCCGCGGTGGCGGCGGCGCTCGTCACCAAGGCCGTGGGGCACCAACTGACCTGCGTCTTCGTCGACACGGGTCTGATGCGCAAGAACGAGGGCGAGCAGATCGAAGAGACGTTCACCCGCCAGTTCGGTGTCGAGCTGATCCACGTGAAGGCTCAGGACCGCTTCTTCGACGCCCTCGCCGGCGTCACTGACCCCGAGACCAAGCGCAAGATCATCGGTGAGCTGTTCATCCGCGAGTTCGAGGCCGTGGCCCGCGACCTCGGCAAGGGCGGCGACGGTCCGCGGTTCCTCGTCCAGGGGACGCTGTACCCCGACGTCATCGAGTCGGGTTCGGGCCACGCGGCCAACATCAAGAGCCACCACAACGTCGGGGGACTGCCCGAGGACCTGTCGTTCGACCTCGTCGAACCCCTGCGAAGCCTCTTCAAAGACGAGGTCCGCCACGTGGGAGAGGAGTTGGGACTGCCCGCCGAGATCGTCTGGCGTCAGCCCTTCCCGGGCCCCGGGCTCGGCGTGCGCATCGTGGGCGAGGTGACGCGCGAGCGCGCCGAGATCCTGCGCAACGCCGACCACGTCGTGGTCGACGAGATCAAGAAGGCCGGTCTCTATCGCGAACTCTGGCAGAGCTTCGCCGTGTTACCGGCGGTGCGTACGGTGGGCGTCATGGGTGACGGACGAACCTACGCGTACCCGATCATCATTCGTGCCGTCACGAGCGACGACGCCATGACCGCGGACTGGGCCCGTCTGCCCTACGACGTGATCGAGTCGATCGCGAACCGACTTATCCGCGAGGTCGAGGGTGTGAACCGGGTCGCGCTCGACGTCACTAGCAAGCCGCCGGGCACCATTGAGTGGGAGTGAGCGGGACCTCGTTCTCCGACGAGTCGCTGTGGGGTGAGCCGGTGGACCGAGCCCCGCGACTCGACCCGTCGTCACTGCTCGAAGGGCTGACCGAGCCCCAGCGCCATGCCGTCGTGCATCGCGGAGGGCCCCTCCTCGTCATCGCCGGCGCCGGTTCGGGCAAGACCCGGGTCCTGACCAGACGCATCGCGCACATCCTCGCGACGGGCGACGCGCGGCCCTGGGAGATCATGGCGATCACGTTCACCAACAAGGCCGCCGACGAGATGCGCCGACGCGTTGTCGACCTCGTGGGTGACGACGCGCGCCAGATGTGGGTCTCGACCTTCCACTCGGCCTGCCTGCGCATGCTGCGCGCCCACGCCGAGGTGCTGGGCTACCAGCGGGGCTTCACCATCTACGACGCGGGCGACGCCGAGAGCGCCGTCGAGCGCATCATGAAAGAGCTCAACCTCGACACCAAGCGGCTGTCGCCGCGCAGCGTCGCGGCGGCGATCTCGGCGGCGAAGAACGAGATGCTGAGCCCCGCGGGCTACGAGGCGACCGGCGGCGACGACCCCCACCATCGGCGCATCGCCCAGATCTACGCGCTCTACGCCGAGCGCCTGAAGCTCGCCAACGCCATGGACTTCGACGACCTGCTCTTGAACGCGGTGGCGATGCTGCAGAAGGACCCCGAGGTCCTGCGTTCGTACCAGAACCGGTTCAAGTACCTGCTGGTGGACGAGTTCCAGGACACCAACGGCGTGCAGAACCAGCTCGTGATCATGCTCGCCGAACAGCACCGCAACCTCTGCGTGGTGGGCGACTCGGACCAGTCGATCTACCGCTTCCGCGCCGCCGACGTGCGCAACATCTTGCAGTTCGAGCAGCGCTTCCCCGACGCCGAGGTCATCTTGCTCGAGCAGAACTTCCGCTCCACCCAGACGATCCTCGACGCGGCCAACGCGGTCATCGCCAAGAACGCGAGCCGCCACGCGAAGAACCTCTTCACCGACGACGTGCAGGGCGAGAAGATCCGCCTCTACCGCGCGGGCGACGAGTACGACGAGGGCCGCTGGGTGGCGAGCGAGCTTCGCCGTCTGCGCACGCAGAGTTCGCTGGACTGGAACCAGATGGCGGTGTTCTACCGCACCAACGCGCAGAGCCGGGTGCTCGAGGAGGAGATGCTGCGCGCCTCGATCCCGTACCGGGTGATCTCGGGCATGCGGTTCTACGACCGCAAGGAGATCAAGAGCGCGCTCGCGTACGCGCGACTCATCGTCAACCCCCGCGACGAGGCCTCGGCCCGGCGGGTCATCAACGAGCCCAAGCGCGGCATCGGCGCCTCGGCGCAGGCCAAGCTCGGGATCTACGCCGCGCAGAACGGCCTCTCGTTCGCCGAGGCGACGCACTACGCCAGCGCCGCGGGCCTGACCGGCCGCGCGCTGCAGGGCACCGAGAAGTTCTCGTTCATGCTCGACCAGTTGCGCGCGATGGCCAACGACCTCTCGCCGCGAGAGATGATCGGCGCGATCGTCGCGGAGTCGGGTCTGGGCGCTGCGCTGCGCGCCGAGAACACCGACGAGGCGTTCTCGCGCTTGGAGAACCTCGGCGAGCTCGCCTCGGCCGCCGCGCAGTACGACACCTTGCTCGACTTCGTCGAGCGCATGGCGTTGGTGGCCGACTCCGACCAGCTCGACGGGGGCGCCGGAGCGGTCTCGCTGATGACCCTGCACGTCGCCAAGGGCCTCGAGTTCCCCGCGGTCGTGATCACCGGCCTCGAGGAGACGATCTTCCCGCACAGTCGCGCGCTGTCCGACGACGCGGAGCTCGAAGAGGAGCGGCGCCTCTGCTACGTGGGCGTGACCCGGGCGATGCGTCACCTCGTGCTGACCCACGCGTGGACGCGCACGGTGTGGGGACGACCGACCAATCAGATCCCGAGTCGGTTCCTCCAGGAGATCCCGCCCGAACTGATCAACGACCTCTCCTCGACGCAGACGACGCGTCGATCGAGCTTCGCCGGCGACGCCGACGGATTCGTCGGACGTGGCTCGGAGTTCACCGAGGGCCGCGCCTTCGGCACCGGTTCGGCGCCACCCGTGCGCTCGACGGGCGCCGAGAGGCTGGGCCTGAAGGTGGGCGACCTCGTGGTCCACGATCGCTACGGCCCGGGCGTGGTGACGAGCGTCGACGGGACCGGGAGCCACGCGAGGGCGTCGGTGAACTTCGACGAGCACGGAACGAAGCAACTGGTGCTCGCGATGACGCCGCTGCAGCGTGTAAATCCTTAGTAAGAATACCTGATCGCTGGGTGAAGGGGGGTCGGCACGCGGTGTCAGAATGGTGACCCATGGCTATTTCCCGGCCGGTCTACCGGCCACCGTCCCCACCGCGCAACAACCGGCTGCCCGCTCAGGTCTACTGGCGACGGCGCGCGATGGTCCTGCTCGCGGCCGTCACCATTGCCGTGGTCGGCTACCTCGGTCTGACGCTCGCCTTCGCCCTGCACAACCCCTCCTACGGCGTGTCGTACTCGGCCCGGGCCGCTGAGTGGGGACGCCAGCACGGCATGGGTGGGCTCGTCACGTGGGTGGAGGCCGAGTGGTACCGGCTGCATCCGGCCAAGGTCGGCGGCAAGCCACCGGCCGGGTCCTTTGGCAACGGGCCGACCAAGGTGACGGTGCCCAACGCCGGGCACCTGGCGGCGCCGACGAGAATCGCGACGCCGGCCGGCGCGCCGCTGCCCGGCGAGGGCGTGTGGCACGTGGCCGGGCGCACGACCGCGAGCGGCATCCCGACGATCTACGAGGCCTTCGTGCGACCCGACCCGGTCCACACCAGCTACGTCGTCGGTGTCGCGTGGATGGACCCCACGCTGCTGAGGGCCCAGCTCTACTCGGGCTCGTTCATTCCCGGCAAGGGCGGCCCCTTCACGTACTCGGCGCCCATCACGGCCGCCAACTCGAAGAACCTCGTGGCCGCGTTCAACGCGGGATTTCGCATGCAGGACGCCAACGGCGGCTACTACACCCAGGGAAAGACGATCTATCCGTTGCGCTACGGCGGCGCCTCGGTCGTCATCTTCAAAGACGGCACGATGACCGTCGGGCGCTGGGGGGCGGCGGGCCTGAACATGAACAACCAGATCGCCTCCGTGCGCCAGAACCTCGACCTCATCGTCAATGACAGCAAGCCCGTTCCGGGCCTCACCGCGGCGAACGCGATCAAGTGGGGCAAGACCCTCGGGGGCACCTTCAACGTCTGGCGCTCGGGACTCGGCGTCACCAAGACCGGGGCGCTGGTCTACGTGGGCGGTCCGGCCCTGTCGATCAGCGACCTGGCGAGCGTGCTCGTGCGCGCTGGCGCGGTGCGCGGCATGGAGCTCGACATCAACACCGACTGGGTGCAGTACTCGACCTATAACGGCCCTCTCAACACGCCGATCAACGGCGCCAACGGCCACAGCCTGCTCCCCACGATGAACGGCCCGCCGTCGCGCTACTTCGCGACCTGGTGGAGCCGGGACTACTTCACGATGTCGCTGCGCGACAACCAGACCACGGCGTCAACGACCACGACCAGCCACGGCTAGCGATCGGCGATCTTTCGAAAGATCGACCGGGGCAGGTGGCGCATGATGGCGAAGACGTAGCGCAGGATCGGTGGGCTCCAGATGACCCGCTCACCCCTCGCGAGACCCCGCATCACGTTCTCGGCGACCTCGTCGGGCCCGGTGGTGAAGGGCGGCTCGGCGCGGCCGGCCGTCATCTTGGTGCGAACCACGCCGGCGCGCACCAACTGGAGCGTCACGCCGGTTCCCTCGAGCGAGTCGGCCAGCCCGTCGCAGAGTCGGTCGAGGCCGGCCTTCGTGCCGCCGTAGAGGTACATCGTGCGGCGTACGCGGACCCCCGACACCGAGGTGAGCACGAGGATGCGTCCGCTGCCCTGGGCGACGAGACGGCGACGCACCTCGGCCAGGGCCGCCACCGGCCACGTGAAGTTCACGGTCGCGAGGCGGGCCGCCGCCGCGGCGTCGTTCTCGTCGGCCATCTGGTCGCCGAGCATGCCGACCGCCACGACCACGAGGTCGACCTGCTCACCGACCTTGTCGAAGGACTCCGCGACGGTGCGAGCGGCATTGGTGGGGTCTTCCGCGTCGAACAGGACGGTGTCGGTCTTGGTGGCGCCGAACTCGCGGGCCTCTTCGGCCGCGGCGTCGAGCAGCACCTGGTTTCGCCCCGCGAGGACGACGGTGTGGGCGCGCGCGGCGCAGAGCTTCTTCATTATCGCGCGCGCGATGTCCGAGCTGCCGCCGAGCACGACGACGTTCTGGGGTTGACCGAAGGCGTTTTCCATGGCTATCTCCCTGTCAGTTGGAGACGACGGGCGAGGTCGCTCGTGAGCCGGTGTTCGGGGTCGACGCGGTTCTTCACCTCGAGGAACGCGCCGAGCCCGGGGTACATCGAGCGGACCTTCTCCGGGCTGAGCCTCGCGTCCTTGGCGAAGTAGATCCGCCCGCCGGCCGCGAGCACCATCTCGTCGAGGTCGTCAAGGACACCCGGCAGTTTCGAGGGCCCGACGGGCAGGTCGAGCGCCAGCGTCCAGCCCGGCATCGGGAACGAGAGCAGACCCTGGTTCGCCGGGCCGAAGCGCTTCAGCACGGCGAGGAAGCTCGGCACGCCCGAGTGCGAGAGCCGCTCGATGGCGCGCACGACGGTGTCGCCGGCCGCGTCGGGAACGCAGAACTGGTACTGGACGAAGCCGCGCCGACCGTAGAGTCGGTTCCAGTCGCGCACCCCGTCGAGCGGGTGGAAGAAGGTCGAGAGCTTCTGGGGCTCGCGCACTTCGTGGCGCGGCGCCGATCGGAACCAGACCTCGTTGAAGACCTTGATCGTGAGCGGGTTGAGCAGCCCGCTCGGGGCGTCGAAGGGGACGAAGAGCCTGGGGGCCTTGGGCCCCTTCAACGTGGGCGACTCGACGTCGCCTCGTGAGGCGTGAACGCCGCGCGTGAGGATCGCGCGGCCCATGTGCGCCCCCCTGGTCATGCAGTCGACCCACGCGACCGAGTAGCGGTAGTCGGCGTCGCCGCTCGCCATCGCCGCCATCACGCCGTCGAGGTCGCCGTATCGCTCGGTGTCGACGAGCACCTGGTCGGTCTCGATCGCCAGCATCCGCAAGGTCACCGTCGTCACGACGCCGGTCAGGCCCATACCGCCGACCGTCGCCCAGAAGAGCTGGGGGTCCTCGGTCGGCGAGACCGTGGAGGTCCCGCTGGGCGTGACGAGGCGCATCTCGAGCACGTGGTTCGCGAAACTGCCGTCGACGTGGTGGTTCTTGCCGTGCACGTCGGCGGCGACGGCGCCGGCGATGGTGACTTGGCGCGTGCCGGGTGTCACCGGAACGAACCAGCCCTGGGGGATGGAGAGCGAGAGCAGCTCGTCGATGGAGACACCGGCGCCCACGGTGACGACGCCGTCCTCACCGATCGGGCCGATCCCGCCCAGCTCGCGGTTGTTCAGCACCACGCCGCCACTCAACTGGGCGGCGTCGCCGTAGCTGCGCCCGAGGCCGCGCGCGATCACCTCTGACGAGGCGGCGAGCTGTGCCGCGACGTCCGCGTCGTTGGCCGGTGTGACGACCTCGGCGATGCTCGGCGTCGTGCGACCCCATCCGTAGAGGGTGGCGCGGGTCATCCGTAGACCCCGATCGCCACGGCGGCGGCCCAGAGCACGACGAGGATCTGGACCGTCCGATTGTGCAGCAGCAGTTCCTCCGGGGCCTCACCCTTGCCGGTGTCGGCCGAGCGCAGGATGAAGAGCACCGCGAACACCACGGGCACCACGCTGAGCCGGATCGCCAGGACGTCGTGGTGGAACGAAAGGCCGGTCGACGTGGTGTCGAAGGCCCAGAGGCAGTAGCCGGTCACGACGACGGTGGCGCTGAGCGTCAGCGCCGAGTGCAGGAACTCGGCGCTGTACTCGCTCAGCACCTTGCGCGTCTCGCCGACGCCCACGTGGTGCAGTTCGCTCGCTCGTTTGCCCACGACGAGGAAGAGGGCCCCGAAGGAGATCACCACCAGGAACCAGGTCGATACGAAGATGTGCGAGGCCGCGGCGCCGGCGTAGGCGCGAAGGAAGAACCCGCTCGCGAGGACGCCGAGCTCGATCACCGCGACGCTCTTCAGCCAGTAGATGTAGGCGAAGGTGATGGCGACGTAGAGGCCGAGCACGAGCAGGAGGCCCCCGGGGTGCCACAGGGCGAGGGGGATCGCGAGGCCGGCCACCAGGAGCGCGATGGACGCGACGACGGCGACCTTGGGGCTCAGCTGACCCGCGGCGATGGCGCGGAACCGCTTGGTGGGGTGCTGGCGGTCGGCCTCGACGTCGCGAAGGTCGTTGAAGAGGTACATGCTCGATGACACGCAGCAGAAGGCCAAGAACGCGGCGGCGGTGTGGCGGATGACGTCGGCGTGGGTCATCTCGCCGGCCGCGGCGGGGGCCACGATGATCAGACCGTTCTTGATCCACTGCCTCGGGCGAATCGCCGAGATCAATGCCCGCAGTGGGCCCCGCGCGCGCAGGGAGTTCGTGGTCACGTTCACCAACGCTACTCGCGGTGTCGGTGACGATCTTCGGGCGCCGACGGGCCGAAAAGTCCCCTTGAAGATGGGCTCTATGATTGGTGGTTCATGGAGCGCACGTATCGAGTGGTAGTCGCCAAGCCCGGCCTCGACGGCCACGATCGCGGCGCCAAGGTGATCGCCCGCACCCTTCGAGACGCCGGCTTCGAGGTCGTCTACACCGGGCTGCACCAGACCCCCGAGCAGATTGTCCAGGCCGTCATCCAAGAGGACGCCGACGCGCTGGGACTCTCGCTGCTCTCGGGTGCCCACCGGGTGCTCGTGCCGCGCGTGATTGACCTCTTGAAGGCACAGGGCCGCGGCGACGTCCTGCTGGTCGTGGGTGGGATCATCCCCGACGACGACATCGCCGCACTCGAGGCGGCGGGCGTCGCTCGGGTCTTCACCCCGGGGGCGTCGCTCGCCGAGATCGGCACGTGGCTCGAGTCCGCCCTCGACGCGAGGGCCCACCAGCACTAGTTCGCACCGGTTGTCGACCGACAATCGACCAGATGAAAGTAGAAGTAGATGGATCTCTTTGAGTATCAGGGCAAGCAGTACTTCGCACGCTTCGGCATCGCCGTGTCACCGGGCGACATCGCCGACACGGTGGACGAGGCCGTGGCGGTGGCCGAGCGGGTCGGCTACCCGGTCGTGGTGAAGGCCCAGGTGAAGGTGGGCGGACGCGGCAAGGCCGGTGGGGTGAAGCTCGCCGCGAACGTCGACGAGGTGCGCTTGCACGCGGGCAACATCCTCGGGCTCGACATCAAGGGCCACGTCGTGCGACGTTTGTGGATCGAGCGCTCGAGCGACATCGCCAAGGAGTACTACGCCTCGTTCACCCTCGACCGGCTGAACAAGGTGCACCTGGGCATGCTCAGCGCCCAGGGGGGCGTCGAGATCGAGGTCGTGGCTGAGGAGAACCCGGGCGCCATCGCGTTCCTCTCGATCGATCCGGTGCGCGGCTTGGACCTCGAGACGGCCCGACGCTGGGTCAACGAGGCCGAACTCGATGAGGTGGCGCGCGAACAGGCCGCCGAGCTGCTCCTGTGCCTCTACGACTGCTACACGAAGGGCGACTGCGACCTGGCCGAGATCAACCCGCTGATCCTGACGCCCGACCACAAGGTCCACGCCCTCGACGCCAAGGTCACCCTGGACGAGAACGCCTCCTTCCGTCACCCCGAATGGGAGGAGTTCCGCGCTGACGAGTTCGAAGACCCCCGCGAGAAGATGGCCAAGGAGAGGGGGCTCAACTACATCGGCCTCGACGGCACCGTGGGCATCATCGCCAACGGCGCCGGCCTCGCGATGTCGACGCTCGACGTGGTCAACCAGGTCGGGGGCACGGCGGCGAACTTCCTCGACATCGGCGGCGGGGCGAACGCCGACGTCATGGCGGCCGCACTCGAGGTCATCAACTCCGACCCCAAGGTGAAGGCGATCTTCGTGAACATCTTCGGCGGCATCACGAGGGTCGACGAGGTCGCCCAGGGCGTGCTCGAGGCGCTGGGTCGAGTCTCGATCAGCTCGCCCATCGTGCTTCGCCTCGACGGCACCAACGCGATCGAGGGCCGCGCGATCCTCGCTCCTCACCTGAGCGACTCACTGATCACCGAACCGACCATGTTGGAAGCCGCCCGCCGGGCCGTGACCCTCGCGAACGCCTAAGGAAGAACCATGAGCATTTTTGTTGACGAGAACACCAAGGTCATTGTCCAGGGCCTCACCGGGGGCCAGGGCCGTTTCCACGGACTGCGCAATCGCGACTACGGCACCAAGGTCGTCGGCGGCGTGACCCCGGGCAAGGGCGGCACCGACGTCGACGGCATCCCGGTCTTCAACACGGTGAAGGAGGCGGTCGCGGCCACGGGCGCGACCGCGTCGTTCGTCTCGGTGCCGCCGAAGTTCGCGGCCGCGGCGATCCTCGAGGCGGCCGAGGGCGGCATCACCTTCATCGTCTGCATCACCGAGGGGATCCCGGCCCAGGACGAGGCGGTCATCTACAACCGGCTGGTCGAGGACTTTCCCGGCGTGCGACTCCTGGGCCCGAACTGCCCGGGCATCATCAGCCCGGGCAAGTGCAACATCGGGATCACCTCGGGCGACATCGCCCTCGCCGGGGGACCGGTCGGCATCGTGTCACGCTCGGGGACCCTGACGTACCAAGCGCTCTACGAGCTGAGCCAACAGGGCATTGGTCAGACCACGTGCGTGGGCATCGGCGGCGACCCCGTGCCCGGCACGAACTTCATCGACTGCCTCGCCGCCTTCGAGGCCGACCCCGAGACCAAGGCGGTGATGATGATCGGCGAGATCGGCGGGTCCGAGGAGGAGCGCGCCGCCGAGTGGATCAAGGCGAACATGACCAAGCCGGTTGTCTCGTACATCGCCGGGGTCACCGCACCCCCGGGACGCAAGATGGGCCACGCCGGCGCGATCATCTCGGGCTCGAAGGGGACGGCCCAGGCCAAGATGGACGCCCTCGCGAAGGCGGGCGTGCACGTCTGTCTCAATCCCACCGAAGCCGGCCAGAAAATGGGCGAGATAGTCAAGGCGCTGTAGCGCGTTGCCTTACGTCCGACTCTGCGTACTGGTGTCCGGCTCGGGCACCATCCTCGAAGCGATGCTCGACTCGGGCCTCGACGTGGCGCTGGTCGCCGCGGACCGGCCATGTCGCGGGCTCGAGGTGGCGAGCGCGGCCCGTGTCGAAGCCCTGCTGGTCGATCGAGCCGCCTTCGGCGGCTTCGCCACGTCCTTTGACCGCAGGGGCTACAGCGAAGAGCTCACCCGTGAGCTCCAAGAGCGCCGGATCGACCTCGTCGCCATGGCCGGATTCGGCACCGTACTGAGCGCGAACTTCCACGACGCCTTCCCGGGCCGGGTCCTCAACACCCATCCGAGTCTCCTGCCCGACTTCAAGGGCTGGCACGCGGTCGCCCAGGCGATCGAGGCTGGCGTGAAGGAATCGGGCTGCACGGTGCACATCGCCACCGAAGAGCTCGACGCCGGACCGGTCCTCGCCCAGCGCCGCGTTGCGGTGACCGAGGACGACGACGAGCGTACGCTGCACGAGCGGATCAAGCGCGTTGAGCGAGAGCTCTACCCGATGGTGGTCGGTAGGGTGATGGCGTCACTCGCCGAGGGATTCGAACCGGTGTCGGTGGCCGGCACGATGGAAGGAGACTGATGAGGGCGCTATTGAGCGTGTGGGACAAGACCGGGCTCGTCGAACTCGCGACCGGGCTCGCCGCCCACGGTGTCGAACTCGTCGCCTCGGGTGGCACCGCGAGCGCCCTGCGCGACGCCGGCGTCGCGCACCTCGACGTGGCCGAGGTCACGGGATTCCCCGAGATGCTCGGCGGACGGGTGAAGACCTTGCACCCGCGCATCCACGGCGGCATCCTCGCCGACCGGACCAAGCCCGACCACCTCGCCGCGCTCGTGGAACACGACATCACCCCCATCGACCTCGTGGTCTGCAACCTCTATCCCTTCTCCTCGGATCCGTCGATCGAGCTCATCGACATCGGCGGGCCCGCGATGGTGCGCGCCGCCGCGAAGAACCACCAGCACGTAGGGGTCGTGACCAGCCCCACCCAGTACGCAGGGGTGCTCGAGGAGATCGCCACGTCGGGCACCCTCTCGGACGCCACGCGCCACGCGCTGGCCAGGGCCGCCTTCGCCCACACCGCCGCCTACGACGCGCAGATCGTGCGCTGGCTCGACAGCGGCGGAGCGATCGGGCCAGCGCCCGAACGCGTCGACGCCGTGGTGCCTCCGACGCTGCACCTCAGCCTCGAGCGTGCCGAGATCGTGCGTTACGGCGAGAACCCCCACCAGATCGGCGCCCGGTACCGCGCGATGGGCACCACGCCCTGGTGGGACGCCGTGGCGCAGCACGCCGGATCGGCCCTCTCCTATCTCAACCTCTTCGACGCCGACGCGGCGTGGCGGCTCGTGCACGAACTTCAGGGCGACGCACCGGCGTCGGGCGCGGTCGCCATCATCAAGCACGCCAACGCCTCGGGCGCGGCGCTCGGCTCGTCGCTGGCCGACGCCTTCGCCAAGGCGCTCGCCGCCGATCCCCAGAGCGCCTTCGGGGGCATCATCGCCGTTGGAGGCCGGATCGACGACGAGCTCGCGGGTATCATCGCGGCCGGACCCCAGGCCGACGTGATCATCGCGTCGTCGTTCGAGCCCCAGGCGATCGCGACGTTGGTGGCGCGTCGCAAGGCGACGCGCCTGCTGAGTGCACCGGCCCCCGAGCCGCTCGGGTTGTCGGTGCGGACCTTCGGCGACACCGCCCTGGTGCAGAACGCCGACGAGTTGCTGGTCCCGGTCGAGCAATGGCGTTGCGTGACGCGGGCCCAGCCAACGGCCCAGCAGCTCGTGGACCTGATGGTCGCGTGGCGCGTCTGTGCACGCACGACCTCCAACGCGATCGTGATCGCGCGCGACGGCGTGGCGGTCGGCATCGGCGCCGGCCAGCAGTCGCGGGTCGTCGCGGCGGGCATCGCCACGACCAAGGCCGGTGCGTCCGCCCAGGGCGGCGCGGCGGCGTCGGACGCCTTCTTCCCGTTCGCCGACGGCCTCGAGTCGCTCACGAGTTGCGGCGTCACGGCCGTCGTGCAGCCCGGGGGATCGGTGCGCGACCAGGAAGTGATCGACGCCGCCGACGCCGCTGGAATCGTGATGATGCTCACCGGTGAGCGCCACTTCCGTCACTAGGAGACACATGACAGCCCAACTACTCGATGGCGAGCGACTCGCCGGACGCATCAAGATGGAGCTCGCGGACCGCGCCGCGCGTCTGAGCGCGGCCGGTCGCCCGGTCGGTCTCGGCACGGTGCTGGTCGGCGACGACGGGCCGAGCGCGAAGTACGTCGCGATGAAGCACGCCGACTGCGAGGAGGTCGGCATCCGCTCGTTCCACGAGCACCTGGCGGCGAACGCCAGCCAGTCCGACGTCGAGGCGGTCATCGACCGCTTCAACGCCGATCCCGCCGTCCACTCGATCCTCGTCCAGTTGCCGATGCCCAGCGGGATCAACGAAGAGCAGGTGCTCTTGCGCGTCGATCCCGCGAAGGACGTCGACGGGCTGCATCCGACCAACCTGGGCCGCCTCGTGATGGGCGCCCCCGGGCCGCTGCCCTGCACCCCGGCCGGGATCGTCGAGCTGCTCGCGGCGAACCACGTGCCCGTGGAGGGCAAGCACGTGGTGATCATCGGGCGCGGACTCACCATCGGTCGCCCGCTGGCCCTGCTGATGGCGATGCGTCGTCCCGGGTGCAACGCGGCGGTGACCGTCGTGCACACCGGCGTCGACGACATGGCGGTCCTGGTCCGCCAGGCTGACGTCGTCGTGGCGGCGGCGGGAGTGGCGGGACTCGTCACGGCCGACATGATCAAGCCCGGCGCGGCGGTCGTGGGCGCGGGCACGAGCTGGTCGGGCAAGAGGCTGATGAGCGACGTGGCCGACGACGTGGCCGACGTCGCGGGGTGGATCACCCCGCGGATCGGTGGCGTCGGGCCGATGACTCGTGCCATGCTGTTACGCAACGCTGTTCTGGCCGCGGAGAAGGTGCGATGACGACAACTACAGATGACAAGGGTCGCGAGTTCGACGAACGGCCGTGGGGGAACTTCACGGTGCTCGACGACGAGCTGTTCGACCACAAGGTCAAGCGCATCGTGGTGGCGCCCGGCAAGCGGCTCAGCTACCAGCGCCACGCCAAGCGCGCCGAGCACTGGTTCTTCGTGAGCGGACACGCGACCGTGGTGCTCGACGGCGTGGAGCGCGAGATGGGCCCGGGCGATAGCCTCGACGTCGGCCTCGGCCAGGCCCACCGCTGCGAGAACCGCGGCACGTCGCCCGTTGTCTTCATCGAGGTCCAGCACGGCACCTATTTCGGCGAGGACGACATCGTGCGTCTCGAAGACGACTTTGGCCGAGTGAACTAGTCTCGTGCGCGTCCACGAGCTGCTGGCCGCCGGCACCACGAGGTCATTCGAGTTCTTCCCGCCCAGGTCCGACGAGGAGAGCGCGGTGCTCGAGGCGACCCTCGCCGAACTCGAGCAGCTCGATCCGTCGTTCGTGTCGGTGACCTACCGCGGCGGGCGCGAGTCGCGCCAGCGAACCTACGACCTCGTGACGAGGATCCAGCGCGGCGGGCGCATCACGGCGATGGCCCACCTGATCTGCGTGGGCCACACTCGTTCGGAGATCCGCGACGTGTTGAAGAACTACTGGGACTCGGGCGTCCAGAACGTCATGGCCCTCGGCGGCGACATCCCCGACGACCTCGACCTGGCGGCCTCGGAGTTCGCCCACGCGATCGACCTCGTCGAGCTCGCCCGCGAGGTCGCGGACTTCTCGATCGGCGTCGCCGCCCATCCCCAGGGCCACCCCCTTTCACCCGACCTCGGCTCGGACCGCTTCCACCTGGCCAAGAAGCTCGAGGCGGCCGACTTCGCCGTCACCCAGTTCTTCTTCCAGGCCCACGAGTGGACCCGCCTGGTCGAGGACCTTGCCGAGCGCGGCGTCACCAAGCCGGTGGTGCCGGGCATCATGCCCGTGACGACCCTCGGCGGCATCGAGCGCATGGCCGAGATGGGCGCGAGCGTGCCGTTGTCGTTGGTGGAGCGTCTCGAGGCGGCTCACGCCCGCGGCGGTCCGGGCTCCGTGCGCGCCGAAGGCATCGCGGCCGCCATCGAGCTCTGCGCCGAGCTGCTCGACGCGAACGCTCCGGGGCTGCACTTCTACACCCTGAACCGTTCGACCGCGACACGCGAGATCCACGAAGCGTTGTTCGGCTAGGAGCTCGTGAGCTCCCCTAGGGCCATTGGACTCTGAAAGCGACCCTGAGATTCGTCGTAGGATAACCGTGATGGCTGACACGATCACGATGAACACCGCTGGTGGGCTGGAGGTCACGGACACACCGATCATCCCCTTCATCGAAGGCGATGGCATCGGCGTCGAGATTTGGCCGGCTTCAAGATTCGCGCTCGACGCGGTGGCGACGAAGCACGGCAAGAAGATCGATCGGAAGGAAGTGCTGGGCGGCCAGAAAGCGCTCAAGCACGAGCGAGAGTCGGTGCTGCTCGTGCACAAGGGCAGCGTCGAGAAGTGCACCGAAGGTGCCTTCATGGAGTCGGGCTGCTCGACCGGCCACGGCATCTTCGAAGCCGCCCACGGCACCGCGCCCAGGTGCGCGGGCCAGGACAAGGTGAACCCCGGTTCGGAGCTGTTGTCGGGGGACTGGAGGTTCGAACACCTCGACGGGACCGACGGGGCCGACGACGTCATTCGCGCCCTCGAAGCAACCGCCACCGACGAGATCGTCATCTACGGCTTCGCGCGCCAGATGGAGCGCGCCACCGAAGTGAAGTGCTCTGAATTCGGCTCGGTGATCGTCGACCGTCTCTAACCCATAATCGAAGGAGTACCATGACCACCCCAGTCCACGTCACCGTGACCGGCGCCGCCGGCCAGATCGGCTACCAGTTGCTGTTCCGCATCGCGTCGGGCCAGTTGCTCGGGCCCGAGACCCGCGTCGTCCTGCGACTGCTCGAGATCGAGCCCGCGATGAAGGCCCTCGAGGGGGTCGTCATGGAGCTCGACGACTGCGCCTTCCCGCTGCTCGCGGGCATCGAGGCGACGAGTGACCTGCACCACGCCTTCAACGGCACCAATTGGGCGCTGCTCGTGGGGTCGATCCCGCGCAAGGCCGGCATGGAGCGCGGCGACCTGTTGAACGTGAACGGCGGCATCTTCAAACCCCAGGGCCGGGCGATCGCCGCCAACGCCGCGAGTGACGTGCGCGTGCTCGTGGTCGGCAACCCGTGCAACACGAACTGCCTGATCGCCCGCTCGAACGCGTCCGAGGTGTCGGGCGACCGCTGGTTCGCCATGACCCGACTCGACCAGAACCGCGCGGAGACCCAACTCGCCAAGAAGGCGGGTGTGCCCGTGAAGGACGTGCGCAACCTCGCCATCTGGGGCAACCACTCGGCGACCCAGTTCCCGGACTTCGCCAACGCCACCATCGCCGGCAAGCCGACGCTCGACGTCATCAGCGCACGCGACTGGCTGCAGGGCGACTTCATCGCGAC
Source organism: Acidimicrobiales bacterium (assembly GCA_017883045.1). Classification (GTDB taxonomy): domain Bacteria; phylum Actinomycetota; class Acidimicrobiia; order Acidimicrobiales; family RAAP-2; genus RAAP-2. The sequence goes on along the minus strand of JADGOJ010000010.1, from coordinate 9,826 downwards.
GGTGCAGAAGCGCGGTGCGGCGATCATCGAGGCGCGTGGCGCCAGTTCGGCCGCCTCGGCGGCGAACGCCGCCATCGACACGGTGGTGAGCCTCGTGAACCCCACCGACGCCAACGACTGCGCCTCCATCGGGGTCACCAGTCATGGCGAGTACGGCGTCCCCGAGGGCCTGACCTTCGGATTCCCCATCACCTCCGACGGCAAGGGCTCGTGGAAGGTGAAGGAGGGTTTCGCCATGGACGACTTCGCCAAAGAGCGCATCAAGGTCACGACCGACGAGCTGATCTCCGAGCGTGACGAGGTCCGGGCCCTCGGCCTGATCTAGCTACCCGGGTTGGCCCGCCTGCGAATCGAGCGGGCGAGCGGCTATTGGGGACCCTGCGTGGCCTTCTGGTGCGCGCCGTGGATCTCCTCGAGCGCCACGGCGCGCTTGTAGCCCTGGTGTTCGGGGTGATGCCTCGGGCACGCGAGGTAGGGGGTGCCCGGCACGGGGCGGCCGATCCTCGCGCATCCGCGCACGTGACAGTTGTGGTGGCGCCACGTGGCGACGATCCCGACGAAGATCGTGGCCTCGCCCAAGTCGGATCCGAAGCCGCTCCAGAAGCCGTAGTACGGCCCGGACTCGTTCACGGTGCCGCTGTGGACCTCGAACCAGTGGAAGTAGAAGTTGTGCCAGACACCGAGCACGACGGCGATGGCGATCACGACCACGGCGAGCGCCATGAGCTTGACGCGCCATGACAGGCCGTCGTACGTGACGACGAGGCCCGCCTCTTCGGAGTCGAGCTCGGTGGTCACCTGCGCGGTGTCGCCCTGCCCCGACGGAGCGCTTGAATCGCTGTCGCTCATGATCTCCCTCGGACAATTCGAAGTCGGATGCCCTAGACCATCGTAGGCCGACCGAAGGCGCGCCGGACCGCGCGGTACGGTGGTCACTGCGGGGACGTACGTTTGCAGGGCGATCAGACTTTGGAGCGGTGAGCGGCAGCGTGACCCAAGACACCAGGAGATATCCCATGAACCACTCGACCCGACTCCTTGCGGCGGCGTCGCTGTCACTGTCCAGTCTGGCGATGGCCCTGAGCGCCGGGGCTGCGCCCGGCGCGCTCGTGAGAGTCCTGCGGGGGCCAAGCTACGGATTCAACAAGATCGTGGCGATTGCCTCCAATGACACGCGGGCGTGGGCGGTCAATCTTGGCGGCAACTCGATCACTGTGGTGAGCGCCACCACCGGCGCTCCGATCGAGATCATCAAGAAGAAGTTCGGCTTGGATCATCCAGAGTGGATCACGACCCACGGCGCCAACGTGTGGGTGGTCAACGTGCACGGCAATTCGATCTCCGAACTCACCACGACCGGTGCGCCCGTGCGAGTCATCAAAGGCTCGAGTTGCGATTTCAAAGGCTTCGGGCTCATCGCCTCCGACGGCTCGAACGTGTGGGTGACCAACTCGTCCTACAACGCGGTGGCCGAGTTCAGTGCCACCACCGGCGAGCTCGTGCGAGTCATAAAAGGCTCAGACCACGGCATTGACCAGGTCTGGTCGTTGGTCTCCGACGGCTCCCACGTCTGGGTCACCGACAGTGCCCACAACTCCGTCACCGAGCTGAGTGCGGCCACCGGAGCGCTCGTGAGGATCGTGAAGGGGTCGAGGTATCAATTCGACGGTCCCGCGTCGACCGCGTCCGACGGCACCCACGTGTGGGTGGCCAACGTGCACGGCAATTCGGTCACCGAGCTCACGACGACCGGCGCGCTGGTGCGCGTCATCAAGGGTGCGAGCTATGGCTTCAACTTCATCGCGGCCATTGTCTCCGACGGCACCCACGTGTGGGTGGCCAACGTGCACGGCAACTCGGTCACCGAGCTCACGACGACCGGCGCGCTGGTGCGAGTCATCAAGGGCAAGAACTACCGCTTCAACGCTCCCGGCGCACTGGCACTGGGTGGCTCGCACCTGTGGGTGGCAAATCTGGTCGGCAATTCGTTGACCGAACTCTCAACGCGTTGACCCTTCGCCGGCCACGCCGTCGCCTCATCGACGAAGCGAGGTGTCTAGCCCGGCGACGCTTGGTGCAGACGCAGGGCGGCGATGGCACTCAGGCGAAAGAGGTCCTCGCGCACTGAGCGGGCGGACACCCACGAGCGGCTGTCCCACTCGTCGCCGGCCAGCGAGTCGCCGGCGTAGAGGACCTGGGCGAAGCGCAGCCCGCGGTAGCGCGCCACCGCGAGGAAGGCGGAGGACTCCATGTCGACCATCGAGCAGTCCTCGGCGATGCGCCGGTCCACTCGTGCGCGCGTCTCGCGAAAGAACGCGTCGGTCGTCCAGGTGCGCCCCACGAAGTAGGGCACGTCGTGTTCGTCGAGCACCTCTCGTACCACCGCGACCCCCAGGGGGTCGGCGTCGATGATGCGACTGGGCGGCGCGTAGTGGAAGCTCGTCCCCTCGTCACGCAGGGCCGACGCCACCACCATGACGTGGCCCAGGGCCAGGTCGTCGACGAGGGCCCCGGCCCCGCCGCACGCGACGAAGGTCGTCACCCCGAGCGACGCCATCTCCTCGACGAAGCCGGCGGCGAGCGGCGCGCCGACGCCGGGGTGCACGACCGCCACGACACCGCCGTCGGTCGCGAATTCGTAGACCGGGTTGCGGCCGATCTCGCTGCGCAGTACGTACGACGTCGTGAGGAGTCCCTCGCCGGCGAGTTGTTCGAGCAGGTCGTTGAAGAAGCACAGCACCGCGACGCGAGGCAGCGCGACGTCGCGTCGGTGGATCATGTGGGCCTCGAGGACCCCCGGTTCGCCGAGGTCGTCTTCGAGCAGGGGCAGTTCCACCGTGAACCTAGAGGGCGTGCGGGTGGGCCTGCTGGAGCCAGTTGAGCACCGGCACGATTGCGTTGATGTCACCGCGGACCTTGATCCGGCCCTCGCGCAGTGCCGTGGCGCTGTCGAACTTGCCCGACGTCAACGCGGCCGCGTCGGCGAAGGAGAGTCGTATCAGCGCGTCCGCCGCCAGATGGTCGCCGACGTCGACCGAGGCGCCCTCGGGGCCCAGAATGAGGGTCATCGCGTGGGGCAGCGCCCGGGGCGCGTCGGGGAACTCGATCACCACTCGAATGGCCGACGCCCCTCTCTCGAAGGGGACCGGGCCGGCCGCCGCCAGCGTCTCGTTGAGCTCGGCGAACCACTCGGTCGTCAGGAAGTCCGCCACGAACTACGGCGCTGGTTGGACCGCTGCCTCGGCCGGCGTCCTCTTGGTCCTGCGGCGGATCTTGCGTCCCAGCCAGGCGACCGGGTCGTAGTTGGCGTCCACGACGCGCTCCTTCAACGGGATGATCGCGTTGTCGGTGATGTGGATGTGCTCGGGGCAGACCTCGGTGCAGCACTTGGTGATGTTGCAGTAGCCCAGGCCCATCTCCTCGCGGACCAGCTCGCGTCGGTCGTTCTGGTCGAGCGGGTGCATCTCCAACTCGGCGTAGCGGATGAAGAACCGCGGACCGGCGTAGTGCTGCTTGTTGTCCTCGTGGTCGCGGATGACGTGACAGACGTCCTGGCACATGAAGCACTCGATGCACTTGCGGAACTCCTGGCCGCGCTCGACGTCCTCTTGGAACATCCGGTAGCCGCCCTCGGGCATCGGGGGAGGCAGCAGGGCCGGCACCTTCTCGGCCATGGCGTAGTTGAACGAGACGTCGGTCACCAGGTCGCGGATGATGGGGAAGGTCTTCATGGGCGTCACCGTGACCGGCCCCTCGGGCAGGTCCTCCATGCGCGTCATGCACATGAGACGGGGCTTGCCGTTGACCTCCGCGGCGCACGAACCGCACTTGCCGGCCTTGCAGTTCCAACGACAGGCCAGGTCCGGGGCCTCGGTGGCCTGGATGCGGTGGATGACGTCGAGGACGACCTCGCCCTCGTTCTGGGCGAGGGTGTAGTTCTCGAAGTCGCCACCGCTCGAGTCGCCCCGCCAGATTCGCATGGTCACGTCAGCCATTACTTCGCCTCCTCTAGCAGCGCCTTCAGATCGTCGGGCATGGCCAGCAGCGCGGACTGCGCGGCGCTGACCGGGCTGTCCCAGTTGCCCCCGTCACTCGACAGGGCGAAGTTGAACTTCGCGAACTCGGGATCGGCCTTGGGGAAGTCCTCGCGGGTGTGACCACCTCGCGACTCCTTGCGCAGGCTCGCGGCCAGCGCGGTGCAGCGCGACACCGTGAGCATGCTCGGCAGGTCGGTCGCGAGGTTCCAGCCGGGGTTGTAGGCCCGCCCGCCCTTCACGGCGATGTTCTTCACCCGCTCGACGAACTCCTCGAGTTTGACCTTGGCCTCCTCGAGCTCGGAACCGGTGCGGATGATGCCGACGTTCGCCTGCATCATCTCTTGGAGGTCGCGTTGGATGTCGTAGGGGTTCTCTCCGCTCGTGCGTTCGAACGGCGCGAGGGCCTCCCGCACGGCCCCCTCGACCTCTCCCATCTCGAAGGAACGCGCGCCCTGACCGGACTCGACGTAGTCCGCCGCGCCCATGCCCGCGCGCCGACCGAAGACGACGAGGTCGCTCAGCGAGTTCCCGCCGAGGCGGTTCGCCCCGTGCAGGCCACCGGCCGCCTCGCCGGCGGCGAAGAGGCCCGGGACCGAGGTGGCGGCGGAGTCGGCATCGACCTGGACCCCGCCCATGATGTAGTGGCACGTCGGCCCGATCTCCATGGACTCGCGCGTGATGTCGACGCCGGCCAGCTCCATGAACTGGTGGTACATCGACGGCAGGCGCCGACGGATGAACTCGGCCGAGCGGCGCGTCGCGATGTCGAGGTAGACGCCGCCGTGGGGGGTGCCGCGGCCGGCCTTGACCTCGGTGTTGATGGCCCGGGCCACCTCGTCGCGCGGTAGCAGCTCGGGCGGTCGACGGCCCGCGGCGTGGTCGTCGTACCAGCGGTCGCCCTCCTCTTCGGACTCGGCGGTCTCCGCGCGGAACATGTCGGCGACGTAGTTGAACATGAAACGCTGGCCCTCGGAGTTGCGCAGCACCCCGCCGTCGCCGCGGACGCCCTCAGTGACGAGCAGGCCGCGCACGCTGAGCGGCCAGACCATGCCGGTCGGGTGGAACTGGATGCACTCCATGTCGATCAGCTTGGCGCCGGCCCACAGCGCCATGGCGTGTCCGTCGCCGGTGCCCTCCCACGAGTTCGACGTGAACTTCCAGGACTTGCCGACGCCGCCGGTGGCGATGATGACCGCCTTCGCCGAGAAGGTGACGATCTCGCCGGTCGGGCGCCAGTAGGCGACGCAGCCCGCGACGCGCCCGTCGCTGTCGTGCACGAGCTTCAGCACCTTGCACTCCATGAAGACGTCGGTGCCCATCGACACGACCTTCTGCTGGAGGGTGCGGATCAGCTCGAGGCCGGTGCGGTCGCCGACGTGAGCGAGGCGCGCGTAGCGATGACCGCCGAAGTCGCGCTGGAGGATCTTGCCGTCTTTCGTGCGGTCGAACAGCGCACCCCACTGCTCGAGCTCCCACACGCGTTCGGGGGACTCCTTGGCGTGCAGTTCGGCCATGCGGTAGTTGTTCAGGAACTTTCCGCCGCGCATGGTGTCGCGAAAGTGCACCATCCAGTTGTCTTCCTCGGAGACGTTGCCCATCGCCGCCGCCATGCCACCCTCGGCCATGACCGTGTGGGCCTTGCCGAGCAGTGACTTGGTGACGATGCCGACCGTCAGGCCGCGCTGCTTGGCCTCGATGGCGGCGCGCAGGCCGGCGCCACCGGCGCCGATGATCAGGACGTCGTAGTCGTGGTGTTCGTAAGGGGAGGTGGTCACGGAAATCCTTCGATCTAGAAAAGCTTGTAGTCGGTGAGGGCGCCCGAGGCGACGAGTCGCACGTAGACGTCGGTGAGCGCCACGAAGACGAGCGACGCCCAGGCGAAGTTCATGTGGATGGCGTTGAGGGGTGTCAGGAACTTCCAGATTCGGTAGCGGATCGGGTGGGCCTTGAAGCTCTTGACGTGGCCTCCGCAGAGATGGCGACAGGCGTGGCAGCTGATCGAGTACAGCCAGAGCAGCACCGCGTTGGTGAGCAGGACCAGCGTGCCGACCGTGACGCCCAGGCCCAGGCCGGGCTGGCGGAAGGCGATGATCGCGTCGTAGGTCAGCAGGACGTTGAAGGCGAGGCCGGCGTAGAAGAAGTAACGGTGCAGGTTCTGCATGATGAGCGGGAACCTGGTCTCACCCGAGTACGAGCCGTGGGCGTCGCTGACGGCGCACGACGGCGGAGACCACCAGAACGCGCGGTAGTAGCTGCGACGGTAGTAGTAGCAGGTGAGTCGGAACCCGAGCGGGAAGATCAGGATGAGCAGGGCCGGCGAGAGGGTCCAGCCGCTGAAGGCGAAGCCGGCCTTGGCACCGGGTACGCAGTTGCTCGCGAGGCAGGGCGAGTAGAAGGGACTGATGAGGTCGCGGTGCACGTCGGCGCCGACGTAGTAGTACCGGTTCTGGAACGCGGCCCACGTCGAGTAGATGACGAAGGCGGTCAGCACCGCCACGGTGATGACCGGCTGGATCCACCACCGGTCCTGGCGGAGAGTGGCGACATCCGGGCCGCCTCGGGTGCCACCCAGCACTACCTTCGTCGAACTCTCTACTGCGGTCACATCGTCTCCTTGCTACCAACGGCGAACTTGGGGCGCTCTGTCAATACTAGGCAGCATTCGAACCGGAACTTATCGAGAACGGTGGTCGAAAGCCCCATTCTGCACCGCTCGCGAGGTGGTGAAAATGTTTCGACCGCTCATCGCGACCGCGGCGCACGGCTGACGTCGACTTGTCGGAAGTGGCGGACGAGAACCACGTGACGCGATGACGCATCGTGACTCGGTCCCAGCCGGTTGCCTAGACCTTGCCACCCCGTCGGCCCTCGGCCGTGCCGCCGAGGGCGGCCCAGCCCACGAGGACGAGGCCCGGGACCATGAACCAGATGCCGAACACCAGCGCCAGGACGATGAAGAAGGCCCCCATGCCCAAGGTGAAGGGCCAGATCGAGGTGCCCGGGAACGATCCGACCACGCCGGCACCGCCGGCCTGCGTCGCGTACGGGTCGTCCTCGGGACGGGCCTTCATCCGACGACTCCACCAGTAGAAGTAGCCACCCGGCAGGAAGCCGAGCAGCATGCCCGCGAACATCATCACGCCGCCGGCGTTCTCGAGGCTCCAGTTCCAGTAGACGAGGCACATGAGGCCGAAGAAGAGCCCCAGGCCCAAGAGCAGTTTGGCTTCGACCTTCATTGGGCCTCCACCTCCTCGGCGGTCCCGTGGGCACCCTTGCCGTGGCCGAGCGAGCGGTGCTCGGGGTGGTTGTAGTCCCAGGTCGGACGCTCCGAGCGGATCTGGGGCAGGCGGTAGAAGTTGTGGTGCGGCGGAGGCGACGTGGTGAACCACTCGAGCGTGTGCGCGTCCCACGGGTTGTCGCCCGCCGGGTGCTTCTTCCAGCTCACGGCGACGTTCACGACGAAGATGAGCGTCGAGATGCCGATCAAGATGGCGCCGATGGTGCTCCACTGGTTCAGCATCTTCCACTGCGGGTCGTGAGGGTAGACAGCTACGCGACGGGGCATGCCCCGCAGGCCGAGGAGGTACTGGGGGAAGGTGAAGACCTGGGTGCCGATGAACAGGAACCAGAACTGGACCTTGCCCAGACGCTCGTCGAGCAGGTAGCCCGTGATCTTCGGACCCCAGTAGTAGAGGCCGGCCATGCCGCCGAGCACGAGCGCCATCACCACCGAGTGGAAGTGGGCGACGACGAAGTACGTGTCGTGGGTGAAGAAGTCGAGGGGCGGGCTGGCCAGGTAGATGCCGGTGAGTCCCCCGATGAGGAATGTCACGACGAAGCCGATCGCCATCAACATGGCCGTGGAGAACCAGAGCTGGCCCCGCCACATCGTGCCGATCCAGTTGAAGATCTTGATGCCGGTCGGCACCGCGATCAAGAGGCTCATGATCGAGAAGAACGGCAGCAGCACGACGCCGGTGGTGAACATGTGGTGGGCCCACACACCGAGCGACAGCGCGGCGATCGAGAGCGTGGCGAACACCATGCCCTTGTAGCCGAAGACCGGCTTCTTCGAGAAGACCGGGATGATCTCGGTCGCCATGCCGAAGAAGGGCAGAGCGAGGATATAGACCTCGGGATGGCCCCAGAACCAGAAGATGTGCTGCCACAGCACCGGTACCCCGCCTCCCGCGACCGAATAGATGTGCGTGGCGAAGTGGCGGTCGCAGTAGAGCATCACGAGACCGGCCGTCAGCACGGGGAAGGCCAGCAGGATCATGAGCCCCGTGACCAGCATGTTCCACGTGAAGATCGGCATCCGGAACATCGTCATGCCCGGTGCGCGCAGGTAGAAGATGGTGGCGGTGAGGTTGACGCCGGTGAAGATGGCGGAGAACCCGGTCAGCAGCAGTCCACCGATCCAGAGGTCGGCCCCGGCGCCGGGGGTGTTGATCGAGTTCGACAGCGGCGCGTAGCCGACCCAGCCGAAGTTGGCCGCCCCGCCGGCGGTGAAGAACCCGGTGAGCATGGTGATGGCGCCAGTGAGGTACAGCCAGTACGACAGCGCGTTGAGGCGCGGGAAGGCCATGTCGGGTGCGCCGATCTGGATCGGCACGATGATGTTGGCCAGCCCACCGAACGCGAAGGGACCGGCGAAGAGGTAGATCATCACCGATCCGTGCATGGTGAACAGCTCGTTGTACTGGGCGAGTGAGACCAGGTTGCCGTTCGGGGTCGCCAGCTGGAATCTGATGATCTCGGCGAACAGCCCGCCGATCACGAGCATTAGCACCGAGGTCACGGTATAGGAGAGACCGATGATCTTGTGGTCGGTCGTGGTGATCCACTTCAGGATGCCGGTGGGACCGTGGTGCTCGTCGTGAGCGTGGTCGTCGTGCGACGGCACGGCGACCGGCGGGTGCAGAACGTCAGTCATCAATTGGCTCCCGAACTAGCGGTGTTCTTGGAAGGAACATGGGCGGAGGTCTGTTGCTGGGTGGCGGTCTGGGAGGCCTGCGCGGCAGCGGGATTCTCGTTGGCCGCAAGCCACGTGCTGTACTGGCTCGAGGTCACGACCTTGACCTTGAAGAACATGAGCGAGTGGTAGAGGCCGCAGAGTTGCGTGCACTGGCCGAAGTAGGTGCCGGTGTTGACGGCTCGGATGGTGAACTGGTTCACGACGCCGGGAAGCGCGTACCTCGAGAAGTTGAACTCCTTCACGTAGAACCCGTGGATCACGTCGGTCGAGGTCAGATTGATGTGCACGTCGGTGTTCACCGGGATCACCATGACCGGGTCCTGGGTCGTCTGGCCGACGACGACGACCGACGTGCCCGGATACGAGAACTTCCAACCCCACTGGAACGCGTTCACGTCGACAGTGACGGCGGTCTTGGGGTTGGCGACCTCCTTGTTCTCGACGACGAGGGTCGCGGCGAAGAGGCCAAAGACGATGAGGATCGGCACGACGGTGTAGACCATCTCGAGCGGGATGTGGTACTGCGTCTGCTTGGGGATTTCGCCACCCTTGCGTCGGTAGCGCAGCACCGCGTACAGGATCAGCAAGACGACGAAGCCACCGATTATCGCGGCGCCGACCGAGAATCCCTGCCAGAGGTGGAACACCGATCGGGAGGTAGTGGTCGCGCCCTTGCTCGCCCCGAAGGTGGGTACGGTGCAACCCGAGAGCGCGATCGCGGCTAAGGGGAGTGCAACAATACGTCGCACACGGCGCCATCGACGTGCACGTACTGTTACACCCTGTGGGGGCAGGGTAGGTGATTCCACGT
>JADGOJ010000057.1 GCA_017883045.1 Acidimicrobiales bacterium | reverse complement strand
CGACGAGGCCCACCGTCAGTCCGGCAATTGTCCCGTTACTCGCCAGTATGGATAGTCTCTGTCTTGTGACGCGCGAGCCGTGGTTAAGAGATGCCTGCTCACTGGTTGACGCGTTTCGATCAGGCGAACTCAGTCCCCGTGAAGCACTCGACGCGACGTTGGAGTCCATTGCCTCCTCCGACCTCAACGCCTTCTCCCACGTCGACGACGAGGCGGCGCGGCGCACGGCCGACGCGGCCGACGTCGCGCTTCCCTTCGGCGGCGTGCCCGTCGCGATCAAGGAACTCGAAGCGGTCGCTGGGTGGCCCTACACCCAGGGTTCCCTGGTCTTTCGCGACGTGGTGGCCGACGTCGACAGCACTCAGGTCACCCGCCTGCGCTCGGCGGGCGCGGTGCTGGTCGGCCAGACCACCGCGTCGGAGTTCGGGGGCATCAACTGCACCTCGACAAAGATCCACGGAACGACCTCGAATCCGTGGCATCGCGAGCGCACCCCGGGTGGTTCATCGGGCGGTTCGGCCGCGGCCGTCGCCGGTGGCCTCGTGCCCATCGCCTCGGGTGGTGACGGCGGTGGCTCCATCAGGATCCCCGCAGGGTTCACGGGACTCTTCGGATTGAAGTCCACATTCGGAAGGATCCCCAAAGGTCCGCACGCTCAACAGCCACCGCTGACGGTGGTGGTCGGCTGCGTATCGCGCTCAGTGCGCGACACCGCTCGCTGGTTCGACGTCTGCAACGGCTTCGATCCGCGCGACACCCTGAGCCTGCCCCGGGTGGAGGGCTGGGAGGCGGGCCTTGGCACGTTCGACCTCTCGGGAAAGCGGGCCATCGTCTCCATCGACCTGGGCGCGGCCATCGTCGACCCCATCCAGACGGGGCTGTTGATCGAGCGCGCCGAGCAGCTGATCTCCCTCGCCGGGATGCGGCGCGTGGACGTTGCCGTGAACCTCCCGCGCGGCGGCAGCGAGTGGGCCCTGGCCAACCTGATCGGTCTCGCCGGGGTGCTCGGCGATCGGTACCCAGCCTGCCGTGACGACCTGACCCCCGAGATCGAGCTCGGCATGCAGATCGCCGTCGAGAGGTTCAGCCTCGGGGCCGCGGGGGCCGCCGAGATGTTCCGGATCGCACTGAACGAGAGAATGGCCGACCTCTTCGAACAGACGGACTTCATCTTCGCCGCGACCAATCCCGACGTGGCCTTCTCCGCCGCGGGGCCGATGGCCACGACGGTCGGCGGCGTTGACCTGATCGCCGAGCACGGCTTCGACACGGCGATCGGCAACAACGGTGCGCTGACCATTCCCGCCAACCTCACGGGCAACCCGGCGATCTCGATCCCTTCGGGCCAGCTGCGGGGCCTGCCGATAGGACTACAGGTGATCGGTCGTCACCACGAGGAGCAGTTGCTCCTCGACCTCGCTCGGATGGCGGAGCGAGAGTTCCCGTGGCCGCTGATCGCGCCCTCCCCCGCGACCTCAGATGGCCGCTGACGTGAGCGACGGTTCGTTGGATCTGCGCGGATACGACACCGTGCTCGAACAGTTGGGCGAACCCGGATCCCGCGGGCTCATCGCGACGCCGGCCCTCGTCTGCGACTTCGCCCTGCTGCTCGAGAACATCGCACGCATGGCCGACGTCACGCGGTCCGCCGGCGTCGCGCTGCGGCCCCACGTCAAGTCGCACAAGTCCGCCTTCATCGCCCGGCGCCAGCTCGAGGCGGGAGCTGCTGGCCTCTCGTGCGCCAAGCTGGCCGAGGCGGAGGTCATCGTCGAGTGCCTACGGGACGATGGCTACGGCCGCCCGTTCTCGGTGCTGCTCACGTCGCCGCTCGTTGGACGTGCGGCGGCGCACAGGGCCGCGAACCTCGCCGCGCGCTGCGACCTCATCGCCGTCGTCGATCACCCCGACGGTGTGGATGAACTGGCGGCGGCGGTCGAAGCCGCCGGCACCGAGCTCTCGCTGCTCTGCGACGTGGACGTGGGACTCGGCCGGACCGGGGTGACCGGCGCCACCGAGGCGATCGCGCTCGTCGAACGAATCGATCGATGCGATCGCCTCCACTTCAAAGGTGTCCAGGGCTACGGCGGCCAACTCCAGCACATCGTCGGCCGCGAGAGCCGGCGCACAGCCACGGTCGAATCCGCCCGCAAGCTTCGAGTCGTCGTCGACGCCATCGAAGCCCTGGGCTTCCCCGTTCACCTGCGCACGGGTGGCGGCACCGGCACCGCGGTGATCGATATGGACATCGGACTGCTGAACGAGTTGCAGGCGGGCAGCTACGTCTTCATGGACCGCGAGTACCGCGACGCGCTGGGCAGCGATCCCGAAGGCCGTTTCGCCCAGAGCCTCACGATCGCGACGACGGTGATCTCGGCCAACCAGGAAGGATTCGTCACGGTCGACGCCGGGCTGAAGGCCATGGCCACCGACGCCGGCGCGCCCCTCGTCGTCGGCCACGAGTCCGACGTGGAGTACCACTTCTTCGGTGACGAGCACGGCCTGGTCACGAACGATGCGACGAACCCATTCCAACGGGGCGACCGACTCGAACTCGTGCCACCCCACTGCGACCCCACCGTCGATCGTTACGACGCCATCTGGCTGGTCGCCAATGACGTCGTCGTTGGCGTGATGGACGTCGCCGCACGAGGCTGTTCGCAGTAGCTAGGTTTCGAGACCTCCACGCGGGACCCGACAGTCAGGTCGATCGCCGAGACCTCGAATCGCTCCGGGCCTTGTTGGGCCCGATCAGCCCACCTACCATGGCGTCGTGACCGAGACCCTGGATACCAAGCTCAAGATCGCCTCGTGGGACGAGCATCCCCTGGACGAGTTCGCTGACGGAACCAAGCTAACGAGGGCCGACGTCACCCTGGACGACGGTGCGGACGGGCTGGTCTCGGGGTCGTTCCACTCGGTGATGTACTACCGGCCCGACGGCACCAGTGACTACACGACCCTGATGCGCCTCGAAGGCACGCTGTCGGGGCGCCGGGGGAGTTTCCTTCTCATCGGCGAGGGCACCTACGACGGCACCGCGGCGGTCGGACGGCTGCGCATCGTCGAAGGATCGGGGAGCGGGGAGCTGGTCGGCATCAGGGGCGGTGGCACCAGTGATTCGTCGCACGCTGACTATCCCTTCATGCCCCTGTCATTGTCCTACGACGTCGGGTGAAACTGGCGGTGAGTGACTAATCCGATCGTGGGGATCGTCCGCTCACCCGGATGGCGGCGGCGCCGCTGAACCGGTCGTGGGTCAGGTCCGACAGCGCCTGGTTGACGCCGTCGAAGCCGTACATCGTGACGGTCGGACGGATGGCGATGCGTTCGGCGATGCGAAGGAACTCTTCGCCGTCGACACGAGTGTTGGCGGTGACGCTGCGCAACGTGCGCTCCTCGAAGAGATGCTCCTGGTAGTTGAGCGTCGGGATGTCGGTCAAGTGGATACCCGCGATCGCCAACGTGCCACCGCGGTCCAACGACGCCAGGGCCTCGGGGACGAGCGTGCCCACCGGCGCGAAGATGATGGCGCCGTCAAGGGGCACCGGCGGTCGGTCGGAGGAGCCCCCGACGGAGACGGCGCCGAGGGCTCGCGCCAACTCCTGATCCCCGGACGTGCGGGTGATCACGTGGACGCTGGCGCCTTCGGCGATCGCCACCTGCGCGGTGAGGTGCGCTGAACCGCCAAAACCCCAGAGTCCAAGTTGGCCACCGCGAGGCAGCTCCGTTCGCCGCAGCGACCGGTAGCCGATGATGCCCGCGCACAGCAGCGGCGCCACCGTTTCGTCGTCGAGGCTCGCGGGGAGCGCATAGATGAAGCGCTCGTCAGCGACCATGAACTCGGCGAATCCTCCGTCGACATCCCATCCCGTGAAGCCCGGCTCGAGACAGAGATTCTCGTCGCCCCGTCGACAGAAGCGGCAGACCCCACAGGTGGAGGCGAGCCACGCGGCGCCAACTCGTTCGCCGACGGCGAACCGGCTGCTGCCCGGACCCAACTTGTCGACGTAGCCCACCACCTCATGGCCGGGAACCGCTCCGTCAACGTGCGGCGCCAGGTCGCCTTCGGCGAGGTGCAAGTCGGTGCGACACACGCCACAGACGGCTACGCGGATGCGGACGTGACCGGGGCCCGGCACGGGGATCGGGCGCTCCACGAGTTGCAGAGGGGCCGAATCGATCGGACCTGGGTCGCGCACCACCCACGCTCGCATCGAACCTCGTCGTTCGTCGGAATCTGTCATCTGGCGGACCTCTTCTGCGGATTCGACGCCGGACGACTCCCGTTGCGATCGTCCGTGACTTCTACCTCGAACACCCCGTCACTGCAGTATCGCCCACGCAGGGAGACGGCGTCGCCCCATCGTGCCGCGATCTCAGTCCCGCTCGGGCGCCGGCCTCTCGTTGCCGTCGTTCGAGAAGGCCGAACCGGGGCCTTCGACGTCGACGTGGTCACCGTCGCTCCCGGGGTACTGCACGTGAAGGCTCTGCTCGGGCCTTCGCTGGCCCTGCAGCGCAATGGCCGTCAACACGGCCTCGTCGGCCCCGGTGAGCGGTGGTTGCAGGATGCTCCGCGGGTAAAGGTGGCGCAGCCTGACGACGTTGAACTCGGCGGCGTACAGGGTGATCTCGGCGGCGAGGAACAAGAAGGAGACCAGGCCGAGGATGCTCGCGAAGTATCCGTACAGCTGGCTGGCGTGGCGCAACTGGTGCCCGACCAGCCACGTCCCGCCGTACTGGAGCATGCTCCAACCGAACGCCGCGGTCACCGCGCCGGTGATCAAGGACCGGGTCGCGATGGACTTGGGCGTCAGTATCCGAAAGCCGAGCACGAACAGCGGGATGTTCACGACCAATCCGGCCACGATGGCGGCGCCAGCGGTCCAGACCGCACGTCCACCGAAGGTCACGAACCCCGCGAGGACCGTGGAGACCACGACGTCGAGCACGAGGACCCCGAGGAATCCCATGCTCCGGCCCAGTCGCGGCACGAAGCCCGGACGCACGACGTGGGGCACGTTCCAGACGTCGGCCATCGCCCGCTGTCCCGCCTGGGTCACACCGAGCGATCCCCAGACCAGCCAGATGATGCCAACGGCCAGCCCCGCCGCGCTGCTCGAGCGAAGCGAGGAGATCCCGCCGGGTCGGGCCAACTGCTGACCGACGACGGGGAACTGGGCCAGGGCCGAATGGATGATGCGGTGCTGGAGCCCAACGTCGTGACTGAAGAACAGGCCCAGGAAGGTGAACAGCAGCAACAGTAGGGGGAAGATCGAAAGCAGGCCGTAGTACGCGAGCAGCGCCGCCAGCGAGCCGCAGTTGTCGTCGCCGAACTTCTTGACGACGCCAAAGAGGAAGGCGGTCGCGGAATGTCCTTGCTGGAAGGCATCGATGCGACGGATGATTCTCTCGATTGGGTCCATCCCTTCGCGAAGGCCGTTGCCAACATCATGATTCACGTTGCCGGCGGAGGTAACGGGACCATGTTCGAACCCCTTTGCACACCTGTTCATCAGGTGAGACTCGGTGTCCTCACCGGCGGTCACTGGCGTAAGGCGCCAATTGGCCGTCCAGAGAGCGCTCTACTCGAACCCTGGCAAGTGCTGTCGACCGAGAATGTCAAACAAGTCGACTGCAGCCCGTAGGAGCTACTTCGGGACAAAAGACATTACTCATTTCCTATGTAACGATTCAAGATCCAGGCATGCTTTCCGACCTGACGGACTCTCGAAAATTCGAACTCCTCGAAGAGTTCAGCAGTAGCGCTGAACAAGAAACGGTCCTGGGACGCCCGACCTGACGTCACTTCGGAGATTACTTCCACGAGACCGCCGCCCCTTGCAGCAATCTGTCTGAGCGCTCCCTCCAAAGCCATTCGAGCGACACCCTCGCCGCGATGGCGCTTATCGACAAAAATACAAGCGATGCGCCATCGCGCAGGGGGTGGCGGATCCTTTTCGTACTCTCGTCGGTGCCTTAGGTCGAGACTCTGTGTTGGGCCGTACTGACACCATCCTTGAGCTAGGCCGTCGTCGTCGATCACCAGCGAGGCATGGGCTGCACCCGACTTCACCAATTGCTCTTTCAGCGCACGAGCGTTGCTGACACCGCGCTCGTATTCTGGGTGGTGGACGATGCACCAGCACCCTCCATAGACACCGTTATTACGTTCGACTAACTCCGCAAAAACATCCCAAGTGGCTGGCTCGAGATGTCGAATCGTGTAGGACATCAGTGTCACCTTCGAGGGCGCAATTCGCTAATGAAACAACGCGCCTCAACAGTTTGTTACGGAATACTTCCATTGACCAGAATGGTAATCAGCGTCTGCGGGTTCGAACAAGGCGGCGTGCACTTTCGGGCCCTTAGGAGTAGGCGTATCGAATTCTTCAGTGAAATCGTTGGACTCTCGACAACATTGAGTGGGCGCTGAGGGACTCGAACCCCCGACCTGCTGAGTGTAAATCAGCTGCTCTAACCAACTGAGCTAAGCGCCCGAAGGTGACCAGCCTAGATGCTCCCGGCTTCCAGGATGAGCCTGAGCAGTTCATCGGTCGCGGCGAAGACCGGTCGACGAACGACGTCGTCCGATGTCACCAACTCCTCGTCGCGGTAGTCACCGGCGACGGCACCGGCTTCGCGAGCGATCAAGAGCCCGGCGAGATAGTCCCAGGGGTTCAGCGTCGAGTGCTGCGCCACGCCGAACGCGTCGAGCGACCCGTCGGCCACGAGACAGATCTCGAGGCTCGCGGAGCCCATCGAGCGAAACTGTCCCCAGCCGAGGTGACGGCTGGGCAGACCCGAGAAGCTGACGATCGCCTTGGCGAAGTCACGCTGGGTGCTCGAGCGGATCGCCTCGCCGTCGCGCCAGGCGCCACTTCCCCTCTCGGCCTCGAAGACGGTGCCGGTGGCCTGGTTCCTTACGAGACCGGCGATCAACTCGTCGCCGCGCATCACGGCAAGGCTCGTCGCGAAGAACGGTATGCCGTGGTCGCAGTTCGTGGAACCGTCGATGGGGTCCACGACGACGGTCAGTTCACCGTCGCCCGAGATCCCGGACTCCTCACTGAACACCCGAAATCCCGCCCCGGTCAGCACGCGCAGGGCCACCTCGTCGGCGACCAGGTCCAGGTGGTACTGCGTCGCTCGTTCGCCCGAAAACCCGCGGCCGCGATGGCTTTTCACGGCCTCGCCGATCTCCAGTGCGCATTCGCGCAGCGGGGTGAGAAGTGATTCGGCCACGCAGCCACGGTAGCGGTGTTGGAGACTAACCTGAGAGTCAATGGCCGCCATTGACGTCGCTGGATTCGTCGCAGACCTTAAAGACCACGCGGTGACCCACGGTTTCCACGTCCATGACGAGCGACATTTCGTCGAGACCTATTCGCTTCGCCAGGCCTGGGAGGTCGATTTGCACCCCGAGGACGGCTGCGGCGGGCCCGTGGACCTGCACATCGAGCTCGACGTCGATCCAAGGACGCTCCTGGCGTTCGAAGACGCCGTGATGGGCCTCCCCGACGACGTCGACCCGCCCGACGAGTTCCACTTCCCGCTGGTCCTGACCTGGAGCCTGCCACCGATGCCCCACGGTCCCGACCTGCTGCGACTCGCGATAGACCTCGCGCCAATTGGAGGCTTGGAGATGCCCCTCGAGGTGACAGCGACCGATTCGTTCGCGTCACCGACCGAGAGCAGCGAACGCCGGATCTCGATCGTCGCTCGACGCGCCATCTCACTCTGCCAGGTCGCCAAGGGCGAGGACCCGTTGTGCGACATCTTCGAGCGCGGGCACAGCGTGAGCGACTTCTTGTTGCAGGCTGCCGACTCGTGGCTGGGCTAACTCGACGCCTTGGGGTCCTCGCTGCGCTGGTGGTGACGAGCATGGTGTTGAGTTCCTGTGGGACCGGTGCGGCGGTCGCCGACGCTCGAACGGCGTGTCGCAGCGTGCACCGGGCGCTCGCACTGCAGGCTCGCAGTGAGGTCCCGGGCATCTCCGCCGCGCAGCACGACGCGCTGCAAGCCAGCGCCATGAGCGAGCTCTTGAAGGCGACCCCTTCCGCGGCGGCGGCCACGTCACTCGACGGAAGCTGGAATCCCCTCATGACCACGATCAACGAGGCCGAACGCGTGCCGATTCACCAACTGGTGGCATCTCTGACGCGTCTCTGCCAGGTCGCCGATTCGTCGAGTCCGTACCTCTAGGGATTCGTTACTTGGGGGAAGCGCTCGTAGAGCCACGCGAGAGAGTTCTCCTCAAGCATGGCGTCTTCCCAGCCGAGCAGGGCGTCCTCTAACGCGGTCAACGAGGCGACCTTGCCGATGATCACCACGGTCAGGTCGCTGATCATCTCGTCCGACACGAGGAAGTCGCCGAAGATGTCCTCATTGACCACAGCGTCGGGCTCGACCATCAAGTAGAGCTCGCCGGTGGCTTCCACCCAGGACAGTTCGTACTCATTGTCCGACGCGTCGGTCCACTCGCTGCCAAATTCGAATTCGGCGCTCTCGCGACGAGCCTCGTTCTGTTCGTAGAAGGATTCGATGTCCATCGCCACAGCCTACGTCGCCACTATGTGCGCTGTGGAGTGCGTGGGCACCGGCATCATCACGGGTATGAGAAATGCACTGGCGAGCTGCGCGCTATGGGCAGTCGAGCGCTGCGCTCGCCGCCCTCTACTGGGCGCCATGACAAACCAAACCGACGTTCTAGGACAGTTACGACAAGAGTGGCGCCGCGTGGGCCGCACCAACGCGGCCCGCGAGTCGCTGGTGGGGCTCTGCCTTCGCCACCCCGAACTCGGGCTCGGCCAGCTCAACGACCTCTGCGAGGTCGTTGACGCCCTCGAGGCCCGCGGGGGGCGCAGCGTGCTCGCGCGAGCCGAGATCGTCCGCGCGTTGCTCCTCGAAGCGGATGATCCTCAGATCCACCGCACCCTGCTCCAGACCCTGATCCCGGGGATCGTGAGCGTCTGTCGCCAGCTGCGCTTCGGCGACGGGATCATCGCCGACCCAAGTGAGACCGTCGCGATGGCCCTCGGCCTCGCGAGCGAACTGCTGGTCGACTGGGCCGGCGAGTCGCGTCAGTACGCGGCGCCGGACATCCTCTCGGCGTTGCGGGGCCGACTGCGCCGATGGCTGTTGAAGGAGAAGGTGGCGCTGCGCTCGGTGTCGAACTTCGACCAGATTGACGACCCCGCCGAGGTGGCGTCACCACTGCTAGCCCGTCTCAACAGCTTTCGGGGCAGCCAGTACGACCGTGTGGCGAGGCTGACCTACGCGCGAGTGTTCGAAGGTCGCTCGCTTCGAGAGGTCGCCGCCGGCGATCACTCGGCGCCGGGCACGCTCCAAAAGGAACTGCAGCACTTCGCCGTTCGCTTCCTGATCTAAGTGAATCAAAGGACCGTCGATGACGAATCGCTATTTGAACCCATCACCGCTACCCTTCGCAACCAATGGCCCGAATGAAAACATCGCTGAAGAGCACGCACCTGCTCATGTGGTCGAGTCCTATTCTGCTGGTCGTACTGGTCTTCACGCTGACTTCCTCGTCGAGTCCGGCGACGAAGACCACGGTCTCGCCCTCGAGCACGACCGTTCCCGCGAGCACGACGACGGTGCGAGCGAGCGCAGCGACGACGACGACCACGATGAAGCCCCGGTCGGTAGCGGCCATCGCACCGGTCGAGAACAACTACGTCAACGTGACAAGTTCGACCGTGAGCTCAGTCGCGCCCGCGCCCAGCGTGAGTCCCTCGAGCGGCGTGCTCGCCGGGGAGTTGACTCGCGAGTTGGCCGTCGTCGACGTGCCGCTCCAGGGCCCGGGCACGTGGACCCTGGCGACCACCGCTCCGACGCGCCAGACGCTCAACTGCGGCCCGCAGACCATCCCCGCCTCCACGCACGTGGTCGTGGGCGCGAATCAGAGTTGCCAACTCGAGATCACGGCAACGGCGGCCGGGACGACGGTCGCGTGGCAACTCACCCCGACGCGCTGAGGAGGCTGCTCGCCGGCCCCCTGCACGGGACGGCCCTCGCGATCTACTTCTTCCTGCTGCCCTACGTCGTCATCACGAAGTGGAACCTGGCCGCGCGCCAGGGCGACGAGGCGCTGGTCCGATCGCTGCTGGTCGTGCTCGCCGTCTTCTGGTCGATATTCCTCGTCCAACTCGCGTTGAACGTCTGGCGCCTCCACAAGGGAAGGCGGCCGGGTCCCGGCGGCAGCGCGTGGCTGGCGGGTCTCGTCGTCGCGATGCTGCCATTCCTCGCGGCGAACGCGAACGTCACGCATCCCCTGGCCGACCGGTCACGCTACGAGTCGCCCGTCGCTGCATCGCACCGGTTCGCTCCGGGAAACCTCGGTGATGGGCCGATCGGACCGCGCGGTCATCGCGCGCCGGGGCCGGGGGGTGCGTTGGGTGCGTTGCCCCTCGCCCTGATGGCCAAGCGTCGAAGCGATCTGCTTCGCCAGCAGCAGTTCACCGACCTCGACCAGAGCGTCGACGAGACCGTCGAACTGCTCCGCGCCCTCGACCCCGGCCTGATCGCGCGACTGCGCCAACTCATCGGCGCTCGCCGCGAGGGCGTGCTGGAATTCCGGGGCGACCTCGACCCGCCGAGCACGGTGACGGGCAGCGACCCGGTCGTGGCGTGCTCGCTAGGCGAATCCGAGTCCGGATCGCTCGTGGCCTTCGCCCGCGAAGGGGGCCGGCTGGCCATCCTGCCGTCGTGGAACGGCGACGACGTCCGCAGCGCCATCGTCGCACTGCACGACGGCCGGCTCGTCTTCGCCAACGACGAAACGGAACTGGTGCGTGCGCTCGCCACCCGAACCATCCGCAACACCCTCGTCGTGTACCTCGGTCACGCCGGGGACCTCGACGACGAGCTGGCCGAGTGCTCGATCACGCTCACACCGCACCTCGCAGAGGCCCAAGAGCCCGAGAGCCCGTCGTGGCAGGACGCCGCGGGCGGCGCCCGGCGCCATGCACCTCCCGAGGTGCGGGTCGATCTCCTGCGAGCCGACCCCCAGGTCTTCGGTCTCTGCGAACCCTTGTCGCCGACGCTTCGTCGGCGCTGCATCGAGATGCTCGCGTACCTCGCGCTGCATCGCCACGAACCCGTCACCGGCGACCGACTCCGCACCCGGGTGCTGACCCACGCTGAAGTGGACGCCTCGCTGCGCACGCTCGCCAACACCGCGAGCGCCGTGCGACGCAGCGTCGGCGTCGACGCCCGAGGGCCGCGCCTTCACGCGGTCACCTCCTCAGGCCTCTACGTGACCCACGGCGTCACCAGTGACGTCGAGGCATTCTCCGCGCTCGTTGGTCGGGCCCGCCAGCTGTCGCTCGACAAGGCGGCGCCCCTCGCCCATCAGGCCCTGGCGTTGGTCAAGGGCGAGCCGCTCGCGAGCGCGTTGCGCGGCTTCGAATGGTTCCTCGCCGAAGGACACGGCGCGCGGCTGTCGCGCGACGGCGAGTGGGCGGCGCTCGCCCTGCACCACGATGCGCTCGGTCGCGACCAGTACGAGCTCGCCTTCTGGGCGCTGCAGCAAGGACTGCTCATCGACCCCTACAGCGACGTGCTGCTCGAGGCCGTCGCCCGGGTACCGCGCCTACGCGAGTTTGGAGGCGATCGAACCGGCCTTGCGCAGGACCAGGCCGTCGGCGCCAGCCGAGCTGAAGTGATGAGCTGGTCGTTCAACGGACTCTGCAATCAGGTCACCGAGTAGCTGGGAGAACGCCAGCGGCGGATCGACGAACAGGTGCTTGGACAACGAGCCCGGGATCGTGTTGATCTCGTTGACGTAGAGCTCCGCGTCGTTGGCGAGGAAGTCCACTCGGGCGACGCCGCGCACGGAGGCGACCTCGGCGATGGTACGGGTGTAGCGCTCGATGGCGTCGGCCTGACCGTCGGCCAAGACCGCGGGCAGTTCGCGTGGGGCCGACACCATTCCCTCGCCCCCGACGTACTTGTCCGAGTAGTTGAGGATCTCGGCGGCCTCGGTGCGGCGGATCGGGCGTTCGATCGCCGAGAGGGTCACGCTCGGGTACGTACGAAGCGCGATCTGCAGATCGGTGAGGTCGTGGCGGAAGGGTTCGACGACGCAACCGCGCGAGAGGTGCACGTTGACCGACAGTCGAGCCAGAGCCGTCGCGAGGTCGGCGACCACGTCGATGCCGATGGACGAGCCTCCGAAACGGGGCTTCAAGATGTAGGGACCATCGAAGGGCAGCGCGGTGGTCGCCCCGCTCAGCAGCGCCCGGGGCAACGTGGGCAGCCCCGCGGACTGCATGACCGCGCCGAAGGCCCACTTGTCCATCCCGAGCGCCGCCCCGGCGACGCTCGGACCGGTGTAGTTCACTCCCGCCAGGTCGAGGGCGGCCTGCAGCGAGCCGTCCTCGCCCGGTCCGCCGTGGGTCGCGAGCACCACGGCTTCGAGTTCGCGGCGCCGGTCCTTGCCGAGGCGCCCGCCACCCGAGTAGAAGCCGCCCGCGTCGCCCAGACGAAGCGTGAGCTCACTCGAGCCCTTCGGCAGACCGTCGAGGAACGACTCCGCCTCGACATCGCTCGCGACCGAGAAGAACGCGCCGGTCTTGGTCCAGTAGATGCCGAGCACGTCGCGACGCGACCGTTCGAGCTCTCGCAGGGCCAGCAGACCCGTCAGGATCGAGATGTCGTGTTCGGGCGTCGGTCCCCCGAAGAGCACGCCTATGGTCACCGATCTCCTCGCGTTGCAGTCATCAAGCACTCAAGGGTAGTGGTCGGGCAGGTCGTTGAGGTACAAGACGCCGTCACCGGGCACCAGCGCCGAGCGCACCCACGCCACCGCCTGATCGCGCGTGTCGAAGCGTCGGGCCGGCTTCTCGTAGCCCGCCTCGAGGGGCTTCACGTTGGTGCGACCGACGACGACCAGCTCCGCGCCGCCGGACGCCACCTTCCTCGCGAACGACAGGTTCTCGGGATACTGGTCGCGGCCCAACTCGATCATCCCCGGCGTGACGACCACCCTTCGGCCCGCCAGCGGCAGCGAGGTCAGCACCTTCAGCGCGGCGCGGGCGCTCGCGGGGTTCGCGTTGAAGGTGTCGTCGATCACGACGACCCCCGACGGCGCGGTCACGACGTTCAATCGGTTGGCGACGGTCGTCACTCGCGCGAGGCGGCCCATGAGCTCGTCGGACGTGACGCCGAGTTCGAGGGCCGCCGCCATGGCGCAGGCCAGGTTGGTCGGCTGAACCCCGAGCACCGCGGCCGTCGACCCGAGCGTGACGCCGTCGACCTCGATCCTCCAGCGGTCCCCTTCGACGACCACGCGCACCGACGCCTCGACCTTGGCGCTGCCCGCGGTGCGCACCTTGATGGCGGTGCCCGCGAGCTTCTCGGGCCACCGGGCCAGTCGCGCGTCGTCGATGTTCACCACGACCGTGCGGGCCCGGGCGGTGATCTCGAACTTGGCTCGCTCGATGACGTCGAGGGTCTTCATCCGCTCGAGGTGGACCGGACCGATGGCGGTGACGACCGCGACCTCGGGAACGCACCACGAGCAGAGCTCGGTGATCTCGCCCGGTCCGTAGGTGCCCATCTCGGCGACGAAGACCCGGGTGCCGTCGGCGAGGTTCTCGTTGATCGCCCGCGACAGGCCGGCGCGGTTGTTGAAGCTCCTCGGCGATGCCACCACCCCGCCGTCACCGGCCAGGAGGTCGACAAGGTGGTGCTTGGTCGACGTCTTGCCGTACGACCCGGTGATCGCGACGACGCGCGGCGCGATCCGCGCCAAGCGAGCCGTGGCCTGGTCGATGAACTTCTGGGCCTGACGGCGCTCGTACGGGGCGAGGGCCCGCGTCGCGAGCTCGAGCACCATGGGCACCGCCCACACCATCGCCACGGACAGCAACCACGGCCGAACCGTGAGCGACCCGAGGACCGCGACGACCAATGAGGCCGCGGTCGCCACGACGGCGATCGTCGACAATCGGCGCGTCCACTGAAGCTTCCCGGTCCGGCCCTTCAACGAGAGCCCGACTGGGCAGAAGAGCCCGTAGAGCACCGACACCGCGACGACGAGCGCGTCGATGCGCACGATGACCGTGACCACCAGTGCGACGGCGAGCACGTGACTCAGTGTTATCGGACGAGGGGCCCGCGGACGTCGAGCTGACTTGGCCGAGCCGACCGGTGGCGATGACCAGCGGCCGAGGAATCGACTCATCGAGCTCGGCTCGTAGTGCTCGCGCTGCAAGACGCGCAGCCAGCGAAGCATCTGCGCGCAGAATGCTGCGCTCAGTCCCGCAGCCAAGATCACGTCCAGGGCGACGCGCATCAGGTCAGCGCCTCGCGCACCGCGTCGACGAGCTCGCCGGGCGCCTCGGTGGGCAACAGATGGCCAACCCCCTCGACGAAGCGAAGCGTGTGCGGGCTCGCAACCATCGCGGCAGCGTCTCTCGCGACGTCGCCGGGCACTTCGCCGTCCTGCGAGCCCCACACCATCGCCACCGGCATGCTCAAGCGGACCAACTCGTCTTCGTAGCTCTCGTTGACCGTCGCGACCAACACGTCGCGGATGACGCCGGTGGCGCGTCGGTAGTCGGTCGATCCGTACCTCTGACGCGCTGACTCAAGGCGCCGATCACCGACGAGACCGCGGCTGTGGAGCCAGCGGATGAGACGGTACGCCGCGGGCGGCTTCGCGGTCGCGGATCTGCGGATCAGCGGCGCGCCCGTCAGCACCAGGGCCCGCACGAGTTCATGATTGGTGGCTGCGATCACCGTCGCGACCCGCCCGCCAAAGGAGTGCCCCACCAGCACCATCGGCTCGTCGCCGAGGCCCCGCAGGGTCGGCACGAGCAGCGCGGCG
>JADGOJ010000127.1 GCA_017883045.1 Acidimicrobiales bacterium | reverse complement strand
GGTGAGCCACTCCATGTCCTCGAGGGTCCAGCCGAAGGCCCTCGTGCACGATTCGAACTCGCTGCTCAGCGAGATGCCGCTCATGAGCCGGTTGTCGGTGTTGAGCGTGACGCGAAAGCGCAGCTTGCGCAGCAGTTCGATCGGGTGCTCGGCGATCGACGCCGCGGCGCCGGTGTGCACGTTCGAGGTGGGACAGACCTCCAGGGGGATGCGACAGTCGCGGACGTAGTTGGCGAGCCGGCCGAGATGGCAGCGTCCGTCGACCTCGGTAATGTCGTCGGCGATCCGCACCCCGTGGCCCAGGCGCTCGGCGTTGCAGAACTGCACGGCCTCCCAGATCGACGCCAGTCCGAAGGCCTCACCGGCGTGGATCGTCATGTGGAAGTCCTCGCGCTGGACGAGTTGGAAGGCGCGCAGGTGGTGGGTGGGCGGGAATCCGTCCTCGGGCCCGGCGATGTCGAAGCCGCAGACGCCCTGGTCGCGGAACTCGACGGCCAGTTCGGCGATGGCCTCGCTGAGGTTCGCCTGTCGCATCGCCGAGAGGATCGTGCGCACGATGATCGCGTGACCCTCGCGTCGGGCCCGCGCCACGCCGTCGGCGAAGCCGTCGAGCACCGCGCGAACCACCTCGTGCAACGTCAGCCCACCGATCAAATGGAGCTCGGGCGCGAAGCGGACCTCGGCGTAGACGACACCGTCACGCGCGAGGTCGAGCGCACTCTCCGAGGCCACCCGTTCGAGCTGGTCTTTGGTCTGCATCACCGCCACGGTGTGCGCGAAGCCCTCGAGGTAGCGCACCAGGTCGCTGCCCGGAGTATCGGCGATGAACCACTTGGCCAGTTCGTCGGCGTCGTCCGTCGGCAGGCCCGTGTAGCGGATCTCGCGGGCCAGTTCCAGCACGGTCGCCGGTCGCAGTCCTCCGTCGAGGTGGTCGTGGAGCAGGACCTTCGGGGCTCGCTCGATGAGGTCGCGCGTGAGCGGTGTCGGAGCCATGCGTCAAGGCTAGTCAACAGGGTTGTGCACTACTTGGTGATACGTTCCAGCAGCAACGGCTCGGCGTTCACCAACTGTTCACCTAGAACAACGGCGTCGTTGATCGCACCTTTGCCTTGCTGGAGATGCGCGTCGTCGTCGGCGTGGAGCTCGAAGAGCGGTTGACCGGCAACGATCGCGTCGCCTTCACGAACGAGACACACAACGCCCGCGGCCGCACTCACCGGGTCCTCCTTGCGAGCCCGCCCTGCGCCCAGACGCCACGCCGCGACACCGACGCGAAGCGCGTCGATGGTCTGCACGATGCCGTCGCGCGGAGCGACGACGAGCTCGCGGCACGCGGCCAGCGGAAGCTTCGCGTCGGGGTCGCCGCCCTGCGCCTCGATCATCTGGTGGAAGACCACGTAGGCCGAACCGTCGTCGAGCTTCTCGGCCGGCTCGACGTTCAGCCCCACGAGGCCGACCATGATGCGCGCGAGGCTCAGGGTCAGCTCTCGGACGTCCGCCGGTCCGTGACCCTGCAGGACCTCCACCGACTCGGTGACTTCGAGTGCGTTGCCAACGGCGCGGCCGAGGGGAGCGTTCATCGACGTGAGTTGGGCGACCGTCGACACGCCGTGGTCGGTGCCGAGCCCGACCATGGTGGTGGCGAGCTCGCGCGCCTGATCGAGTCTCTTGATGAACGCGCCGCGTCCGACCTTTACGTCGAGGACGAGGGCGTGGGTCCCTTCGGCGATCTTCTTGGACATGATCGACGACGAGATCAGCGGGATCGACTCGACGGTCCCGGTGACGTCACGCAGCGAGTAGAGCTTGCGATCGATCGGGGCGAGGCCCTGGCCGGCCGCGCAGATGACGACGCCGACGGTCTCGAGCTGGCTGCGGATCTCGTCGTTGGAGAGGAAGGCACGCCATCCCGGTATCGATTCGAGCTTGTCGAGCGTCCCGCCGGTGTGACCCAGACCGCGGCCCGACAGCTGGGGGACGGCGGCGCCGCACGCCGCGACGAGGGGAGCGAGGATCAGGGAGATCTTGTCACCCACGCCGCCCGTCGAGTGCTTGTCCACGGTCGGTCGCGACAGGCCCTTCAGATCGAGCCGCTCGCCCGAGGCGATCATCTGGTCGGTCCACGTGTTGAGCTCGGTCGTGGAGAGCCCGTTGAAGAAGATGGCCATCAACAGCGACGACATCTGCTCCTCGGCCACCTCGCCGCGCGCGTACGCGCCGAGCACCCAGGTGATCGCCTCGCTGCTCAGCTGGCCGCCGTCGCGCTTGGTGGTGATGACGTCCACGGCGGAGAAGTAGCTCACGGACTGCTCCGGACCTCGAGGTCGTCGGGACCGAACGCGCCGGGCAGCAGCTCACCGAGCGTCGTGGGCGGGGCGTCGTCGCCGGCGTCGACCAGCAGCTCGTTGCCACCGTGTTCGAATAGCACCTGGCGGCACCGCCCGCACGGCGCGAGGGGCTGGCCGTCGCCCGCGACGATCGAGACCGCGATCAGTCGGCCGCCCCCTTGGCGCACGAGGTCGCTGACGAGCGAGCACTCCGCGCAGAGGGTGAGCCCGTAGCTCGCGTTCTCGACGTTGGCGCCCTCGACGAGGCGGCCGTCGGACGTGATCGCGCAGGCGCCGACGGTCACGTGCGAGTACGGGGCGTACGAGTTCGTTGTGGCGTGACGGGCTTGCGCACGCAGGTCATCCCAAGGGATTTCACGTCGTGAACTCACCCTCAAACAGTACACTTCGCCTAGCGTGGACAATCTCCCAGACTCCTCCGTGGTCGTCAGTGACGAGGTCGCCTCCGCAATCGAAGACGGTCGAGGCGTCGTCGCGCTCGAGACCACGATCGTCGTGCACGGGCTGCCGTCACCGGTGAACCTCGAGGTGGCCGAGGAGTGCGAGACAGCGGTGCGCGCGAGCGGTTCGGTCCCCGCGACCGTTGGCGTGCGCGACGGACGCGTCATCGTGGGCCTCACCATCGACGAGATGGGCCAACTAGCCGCAGAGGATCGTCACGCGGCCAAGCTCTCCGCTCGGGACCTGGGACTGGCCGTCGCGGCTCGTCGCGACGGAGCGACGACCGTGGCGGGCACGATCGCGGTCGCGAGCCGGGTGGGCATCGAGGTCATGGCGACCGGTGGTCTCGGCGGGGTGCACCGCGACGTGCTCGAGAGCTTCGACGAGTCCGCGGACCTGACGGCGCTCTCGCGGTACCACGTCCTCGTCGTGGCCTCGGGGGTGAAGTCGATTCTGGACATCGGTGCCACGCTCGAGCGCCTCGACACGCTGGGCGTGCCGGTCGTGGGCTTTCGCACCGACCGGTTCCCGGGCTTCTACCGCAGCGACAGCGGCTTCGCCCTCGACTGGTCGGTGGCCGACGACGTCGAGGCGGCGGCGGCGTTCCTGGCCCACGGTCTGTTCTCCACCACCGGCTTGCTCGTGGCCAATCCGGTCCTGCGCGACCGTGAACTCTCGGGTGACCTGCACGACCGCGCGTTGGCGAGCGCCCTCGAGAAGGCCAAGTTGCTGGGGGTCAGGGGCAAGGACGTCACGCCCGTGCTCCTCGCCGAGTTCGCCCGTTCTACCGCCGGCGTGAGCGTGCAGGTGAACCGCGACCTGGTCGTGGCGAATGCGGCACTGGCCGGTCGGATCGCGCAGTCGATCGCCCGGGCGCGCAGGTGAGCGCTCGGCGCGTCGTGGTCGTCGGCGACGTCATGCTCGACGTCATCGTGAAGCCACTCGCCCCGGTCGCCCCCACGAGCGACACGCCCGCGAGGGTCCGGGTCGGACGCGGAGGGGCGGCGGCGAACCTCGCGGTGTCGCTCGCGGCCTGCGGCCATCACGTCGTCTTCGTCGGAGCCTGTGGCGACGACGCGGCTCGACAGATCTTCCACGACGGACTCGTCGACGCTGGAGTCGTGGCGCGCCTGCAGGTCACCGAGTCGGCCACCGGGGTCGTCGTCGCGCTCGTCGGCAACGACGCGCAGCGCGCGATGCTGACCGATCGCGGGGCCAATGCGCTGCTCGCGGAGTCGTTCGTCGAGGAAGCGCTGGGCGAGCCCTTCGATCA
>JADGOJ010000009.1 GCA_017883045.1 Acidimicrobiales bacterium | reverse complement strand
GGTAAGGCCCGTGGCCAGACGACCACGTTGATAGGCCGGAAGTGTAAGTGCGGTAACGCATTCAGCTGACCGGTACTAATCGGCCGAGGGCTTGGAGTTGTGATGTTCGTGCTCGTTCTAGGACGCTCAAGGAGCCGGTTCACGCCGGTTCTGATCTCGAGAGAGATCGGGCGCACAGTTTCCGGTGGTTATGGCGGTGGAGATATACCTGTTCCCATTCCGAACACAGCAGTCAAGCCCACCAGCGCCGATGGTACTTGGGGGTCCCCCCCTGGGAGAGTAGGTCGCCGCCGGATTTCTTGAAAGACCCCCACCGCGAGGTGGGGGTCTTTCGCATTCGCACTTGATTCCTCTTCTCGCAGCGACAGTGCGCCTTTGGGCCGTGGCCGATACGGCCTCAACCGCTACTACGATCCAGCGACGAAACGGTTCCCAAGTGTCGACCCGCAAGTTGACCAGACGAATCAGCCCTAGTCGGCCGCTACTGGAGTTGGGCGTCGAGCTGGGAGAGAATCCGATAGCAGTCGAGCACCGAGCGAACCGAGGCGTTGGGGTCACGTCCTTCGCGGATCGATCCGATGAACTCGCGGTCCTGGAGTTCGATGCCGTCCATCGAGACGGCGACCTTCGAGACGTCGACCACCTCGTCGCGGCCGGTGATCAGGTCGTCGTAGCGCGCGATGTAGGTCCCGTTGTCGCAGATGTAGCGGAAGAACGTGCCGAGCGGTCCCTCGTTGTTGAAGCTGAGAGACAGGGTGCAGATCTGTCCGGTCGCGCTCTTCAGCTGGATCGACATGTCCATCGGTATGCCGAGGTCCTTGTTGATCGGACCCTGCAATACGTTGGCGGCGACGATGCGCTCGCCACACTGGTACTGGAAGAGGTCGACCGTGTGGGCCGCGTGGTGCCACAGGAGGTTGTCGGTCCAACTGCGGGGCTGGCCCAGCGCGTTCGTGTTGGTGCGGCGAAAGAAGTACGTCTGGACGTCCATCTGGAGGATGGAGAGTTCGCCGGCGACGATGCGCTGGTGGATCCACTGATGCGAAGGGTTGAAGCGGCGGGTGTGGCCGACCATGCAGACCAGGCCGGTCTCCTCTTGGACCTTCGCCACGGCGATGGCGTCGGACCAGTTGTCGGCGAGGGGGATCTCCACCTGGACGTGCTTGCCGGCGCGCATCGTGGCGATGGCCTGGTCGGCGTGCATCTGGGTGGGCGTGCACAGGATCACGGCGTCGACGTCGGGCGAGGCGAGGACGTCGCCGAGTTCGGTCGTCGCCTGGGTCGCTCCGTACTTCGCGGCCACCTCCTGGGCCTGGTCGAGGCGGCGGCTGACCACCGCGACGACCTCGACGTCGTCGATTCGCTGCAGGGCGTCGAGGTGCTTGATGCCGAAGGCACCGGCTCCGGCGAGTGCGACGCGCATGGGTCTCCTTCGAATCGGTGGATGACTACTTGGCGGGTTTCACGACG
Organism: Acidimicrobiales bacterium; assembly: GCA_017883045.1. Taxonomy (GTDB): domain Bacteria; phylum Actinomycetota; class Acidimicrobiia; order Acidimicrobiales; family RAAP-2; genus RAAP-2. The sequence goes on along the minus strand of JADGOJ010000009.1, from coordinate 40,947 downwards.
AGGTGACCGACCGCGGTGTTGGACGCGGGCACGTGGTAGAAGCGGTAGAGCTCCTTCACCTTCTTGCCCATGGCGCCTCGCATGATCAGCCACATGATCAGCTCGACGCCCTCGGACCCGGACTCGCGCATGTACTCGATGTGGGGCATCTTCTTGAGCGAGTCGGGATCGGCGACGAGTCGATCGAGGAAATCACGGTCAAACGCTGGATTGATGAGCCCCGCGCGCGGCCCCTGGAGCTGGTGGCTCATGCCGCCCGTGCCCCAGACCTGCACGTTCAAGTCCTGGTCGAAGCTCTTCACCGCGCGGCGCAGGGCCTTGCCCAGCTCGAAGCAGCGGTTGCCCGTCGGCTGGGGATACTCCACGACGTTGACGGCGATCGGGATCACCTTGACGGGCCAGGCGTCAGGTTGGCCGTAGAGCAGCGACAGGGGAACGGTGAGCCCGTGGTCCACGTCCATCTTATTGATCACCGTCATATCGAACTCGTCCAGGATCAGGGACTTCGCGAGGTGGCAAGCGAGGTCGGGGTGACCCTGCACCTCAGGCACCGGCCGCGGTCCGAACCCCTCGTCGGCGACGGCGAAGGACTCCGCACAGCCGATCGCGAAGGTCGGCAGCAGCTCGAGGGAGAAGGCCGACGCGTGGTCGTTGTACACGAGCACGATGACGTCGGGTCGCTCCTCGGCGATCCACTTCTTGGACCATTCGTAGCCGGCGAACACCGGTCGCCAGTAGTCGGTGTCGGCCTTGCCCTGATCGAGTGCGGCGCCGATGGCGGGCACGTGGCTGGTGGTGACGCCTGCGGTGATCCGGGCCATGGGCTCAGTTCCCCTTTCGAATCGAGCGCTGGCCCTTGGGCGAGCGTCCGCCGGCGAGCATCATCGCGACGTACTGTTCGGTGGTCATGCCGGTCATGCTGGCCGCCGCCTCCTGGAAGCTCTTGCCATCGGTCGCGAAGATCTTCGCCAGAAAGTAGATGTTGCCACCCTCCTTGATGGCCGCGTTGTAGTCACGATCCAGCACCGCCTGCTTCTGGGCCTCGGTCATCGGCCACTCGTCGAGGTAGGCACGCTCGTCGGCCTTGAAGCGCAAGCGGTTCTCGGGCTTCATGAGGCTCATGCAGAACTGGTTGAGGTGGAAACCCTTGCGCGACATGTCGGTGGTGAAGATCGTGGTCCCGGGAATGTCGTCGAAATCCTCAAGCTTGTTCACGAAGTTCATCCTCCCAGTACAGGCGCATCGGGTTGTCGACGAGGAGTTTACGCTGAAACTCCTCGCTGGACGAAATGCTCGGGATGAAGTCGACCAGCTTGCCGTCGTCGGGCATGTCGCTCTTCAGATTGGGGTGAGGCCAGTCGGTGCCCCACAGCACCCGGGTGGGGAACGACTCGACGACCCTGCGGGCGAAGGGCACGACGTCGATGTAATCGGGCGGCCCGCTCACACTCAATCGCTCGGGGCACGTGACCTTGCACCAGAAGTTCTCGTGCTCTTCCATGAGACGCAGGAAGATCGCGAACTGGGGTCCGTCAACCGACTTGGTGACGTCGGGTCGTCCCATGTGGTCGACCACGACGGTCGTCTCGAGTGAGGTGAAGAAGTTCCAGCGCTCCGCGAGGTCGGCGGCTTCGAAGTAGAGCACGACGTGCCAACCCAGTGGTGCGACGCGCTCGACGATTCGGTGGTAGTACTCGTCGGGCTCGGGGTCCACGAGCCGTCGCACGTAGTTGAAGCGCACCGCGCGCACGCCCGCGGCGTGCAGCTCGGACAGCTCGGCGTCGCTGACGTCGCTTCGGACCGTGGCGACGCCCCTGGCGCGACCCTCTGAGGCGAGCAGCGCGTCGACCATCGCACCGTTGTCCGCACCGTGACAAGTGGCCTGCACCACGACGTTGCGCTCGAAGCCGAGCAGGTCGCGCAGCGCGAAGAGCTTGTCCTTACCGGCGTCGCACGGCGTGTACTTGCGCTCGGGGGCGTAGGGGAACCGGTCACCCGGTCCGAAGACGTGGCAGTGGGCGTCGACCGATCCAGCGGGCAGTCTGAACGTCGGCTTCGACGGGTGGGGGTCGAACTCGAGCCAGTCGGGGTCCATCGTGAAGGCACGCACGGCTAGCGGCCCTGGGAGGTCAGTTTGGCGTCGAGTCGGGGGTAGACGCGCCGGGCGTTGCCCTCGTAGATCTGGTGTCGCTGATCAGGGGCGAGGTCGAGTTGGTCGACGTAGATCTTGGTGTCGTCGAAGTAGTTCCCCGTCTCGGGGTCGACGCCGCGCACCGCGCCCAGCATCTCGGAACCGAAGAGAATGTTCCCCTGGTCAATCACCTCGAACAGCAGATCGATGCCGGGCTGGTGGTAGACGCAGGTGTCGAAGAAGACGTTCTTCATGACGTGCTCGGCGAGGGGTGGCTTGCCCAACATGTCCGCGAGCCCCCGATACCGCCCCCAGTGGTAGGGAACGGCGCCACCGCCGTGGGGGATGACGAAGCGGAGTGTCGGGAAGTCGGCGAAGAGGTCGCCCTGGACGAGCTGCATGAACGCAGTGGTGTCGGCGTTGATGTAGTGCGCGCCGGTGGCGTGGAAGTTGGCGTTGCAGCTGCTCGACACGTGGATCATGGCGGGCACATCGAGTTCGACCATCTTCTCGTAGATCGGGTACCACGAGCGGTCGGTCAGCGGCGGCCCATTCCACCGGCCACCGCTGGGATCGGGATTCAGGTTGCAGCCGACGAAACCCAGCTCCTCGACGCAGCGCACGAGCTCGTCGATCGATCGCTCGACCGCGACGCCGGGCGACTGGGGGAGTTGACACACGCCGATGAACGACTCGGGGAAGAGCGTGACAACCCGGCTGACCAGGTCGTTGCAGGCACGCGACCACGACCGGCTGACCGACTCGTCGCCCACGTGATGCTCCATCGCGGACGCTCGAGGAGAGAAGATCGTCATGTCGGCGCCGCGCTCACGCAAGAGCCGGAGCTGGTTGGTCTCAATGGTCTCGACGATCTCGTCGTCCGAGATCGAAGGGTAGTCCGGAGCTGATGCACCTGAATCGAAGGCGGCGACCTGGGACTTTCTCCAGAGGTTGTGCGACTCGGGCGCGGTCGTGTAATGGCCGTGACAGTCGATGATCATGAGCTCTCCCAGACGCGTCGGGGAACGAACACGTCGCCGCGCATCAGGAGTCGCGCGGTGCGCAGGAGTGCCGCCTGGTTGACGACGACCTCTCCCTCTTCGGCCGTGACGTCCAACGTGACCGAGAAGTAGCCAGAGGGATGCTCGATGTCGAGGCTCGCATGAGACGTCGGCGTCGACAGGCCGGCGACCTCGAAGGCCACGGAACCCGGTATCAGGCAGGCGGTCGCGACCGACACCGCGCCGAAGACGCCGATGGCGTCATGGACACGGTGGGGGATGAAGGTGCGCGTCGTCACCACGCCGCCGTGCTGGGCGGGGGCGAGCAGGGACATCTTGGGAACCGTGGCGTTGGCGACGTTGCCGAGGTTCATGCGGCGTCCGGCCTCGAGGCGAATCCGCTCGACGAGTTCGCGCACGTGCGCGTTGGCCTCGATCTCGGACGGCGACTCGTAACCGCTGAGACCAACGTCGTGCGCGTTCAGGCAGACGACCGGCATGCCGTTGTCGATGCAGGTGACACGAACGCCCTCGATCTCGTCGACGACGTTGCCGGTGGGCAGGAGCGCTCCGCAGGTCGATCCGGCGACGTCGAGGAACTCGATTGGGATCGGGGCGTGGCCGCCCGGCACGCCGTCGATGTGGGCATCGCCGTCGTAGCGGACCTGACGGTCCGGGGTCTCGACGCGTGCGACCGCCGCGCTGTCGGTGTTGAGCATCCAGATCCGCACGCTGGTCACACCATCGTCGGCCTCGACGAGGCCCTCCTCGATGGCGAAGGGTCCGACGCCCGCGAGCAAGTTGCCGCAGTTCTGACTGTCCGACACCTCGGCTCGATCGGGCCACACCTGCAAGAAGAGATAGTCGACGTCGACGTCGTCGCGTTCTGACCGGCTGATCACGGCAACCTTCGAGGTCAGCGGGTGACCGCCGCCCATGCCGTCGATCTCACGCACGTCGGGAGCGCCCATCGCCGCGAGCAGCACGGCGTCACGGGTCGCTCGATCCGCCGGGAGATCGGCCGCGTGGAAGTAGAGGCCCTTCGAAGTGCCGCCACGAATCACCGAACACCGAATCGCTCGCTGTGAGGTCATGCGTCACTTTCGTCGCTGTACGTGAGGCCACGTTGGGCCAGCTTCTCGCGCATCGAATACATGTCGAGGCCGAGTTCACCGTTCGCCAGGCGCTGGCGCTTCTCTTGCTCGTTGTCCTCGCGCTGCTGGGATGCCCCAAGCACCCCCTCGGCATCCTCGCGCCTCACCACGACGATGCCGTCGTCGTCGGCGACGATCACGTCGCCGGGCCGTACGTAGGCCCCAGCACAGACGATGGGCGTCTGCACGTTGGCGGGGGTCTCCTTCACCGTGCCCTGGGCGTTGATCGACTTGGACCAGACCGGGAATCCCATCTCGGTGAGTTCGGCCACGTCGCGCACGCCCGCGTCGATGACCAGGCCCCGCACGCCGTGGGCGATGAGACTGGTGGCGAGCAGTTCACCGAAGTAGCCGTCGTCGCAGGGGCTCGTCGGCGTGACCACCAGGATGTCGCCGGGACGGGCCATCTCCACCGCCACGTGGATCGACCAATTGTCGCCGGGAGCGACCTCGCAGGTGAGTGCGTTGCCCGCGATCCGCGCGGGTCGGTAGATCGGGCGCAGGTGCGACGCGAAGAGACCGGTGCGACCCTGGGCCTCGTGGATCGTGGCCACGCCGAACCGACCGAGCGCGTCGACGATGTCGAGTCCCGTTCGCGTGGTGTTCCTGACGACAACGGCCATAAGCCCCCCGAAATCAATAGTCCGTCATTCCGAAGCAGTTCAGTGCAGCGTCGTTGCGTCATCAACTGTCATTCGGAGAACACTCTAAGCGTCACTGACTTCACTGTCTAGTAGCCTCCGATTCGTCAATGCGGTAATTAGTGTTGCTGGAGGGCCGATGGAGTCTGTACGCACCCAAGTGGTAATCATCGGCGCCGGTCCAGCGGGCCTCTTGCTCGGACACCTGCTCCACCGTGAGGGCATCGACAACATCGTCCTCGAGCGGCGCAGCAATGAGTACGTCCTGCAGCGAGTTCGGGCCGGCGTAATCGAGTGGGGAATCGCGAACTTCCTCGAAGAGGCCGGCGTCGGACAGCGGATGCGCGCGGAAGGACTCGTGCACCACGGCATCGAGATGCGTTTCGATGGCGTCTCGCACCGGATCGCGCTGAGCGATCTCTACGACGGCCGTGCGATCACGGTCTATGGCCAACAAGAAGTGGTGAAGGACCTGATCAACGTGCGTCGCAGCTATGACGCGCCACTGCACTTCGATTCCGAGGTGACCGGTATCGAAGGACTCAATTCCGCGCATCCGACGGTGACGGTCACTGCCCCCGAAGGGGAGATGACCATCTCGGCGGACTTCGTCGTCGGTTGCGACGGCAGTCACGGCGTCTCGGTCGAATCGGTGCCGAGGGGCTACATGAGGCGATTTGAGCGGGTCTACCCGTTCTCGTGGCTGGGCATCTTGGCCGAGGCGCCTCCGGCGACCGAGGAGCTGATCTACACGCGACACAGTCGAGGTTTCGCGCTGTACTCGATGCGATCACCGACGCTGAGTCGGCTCTACCTGGGCGTGCGTCCGGACGAGACCCTCGACGCGTGGCCCGACGAGCGCATCTGGGAGGAGTTGACGGTGCGGATGGCCACGGACCACACCGCCGAGATCGGGCAGGGCCCGATCATCGAGAGGGGGATCACGCCGATGCGCAGTATCGTCGTGGCGCCCATGCGCTACGGACGGCTCCTGCTCGCCGGTGACGCTGCTCACATAGTGCCACCGACGGGTGCCAAGGGAATGAACCTCGCGGTCGCCGACGTGCGACTCCTCGCTCCCGCGCTGGTCGCACGGATTCGAGGTGGAGACGAGTCACTGTTGAACTCGTACTCCGACGACAGCCTGCGGCGAGTCTGGCGGGCCGAGGAGTTCTCGACCTACATGACCCAGATGCTCCACCCGCACCCCACCGACGACTTCGAGAACGGCGTGCAGATGGCGCGACTTCGCCAGGTCGTCGAATCAGAGCCAGCCGCGCGCGCACTTGCGCGCAACTACGTCAATCTCTCGAGCGTCTAGCGCCGAACTTCAGAACGGATAGATCGGCAAGTCGGCCTGGGCCGTGACCCACTGCGTCTCGGTGTAGGCCTCAAGATTGGCCAGTCCGCCCATACGCGAACCGTTCCCGCTGGCGCCTGTCCCTCCGAAGGGGATGACGGCCTCGTCGGCGACGGTTTGGTCGTTGATGTGGATCGCGCCAGTGGGGATGCGGCTCGCCAACTCCAGCGCTCGTAGTCCGTCACCCGACAGGATGCCCAGCGAGAGGCCGTACGCCGATGCTGATGCCAGTTCGACCGCCTCGTCAAGCGACGAGTACGACACCACCGGGGCGACGGGTCCGAAGACCTCCTCACAGTACGCGGGAGCGGTGTGGGGGATGTTGGTCAGGACCGTCGGACGATAGAACAGGTCCTCGTAGGTGCCGCCGGCCGCCAGGGTCGCACCCGCAGCAATCGAGTCCTGAACCATCTTGTCGACCCGGTCGCGCTGCTTGGCGTCGATGAGCGGTCCAAGGGCGACCTGGCCGCTCTTGGGGTCACCAACCGGCAGGTGGTTCGCGTGCTCGGCGAGGATCCTCGCGTAGTCATCAGCGATGCGCGCGTCGACGATGTGGCGCCCAGTGGTCATGCAGATCTGGCCCTGGTGGAGGAACGATCCGAATGCGCCAACCGAGACGGCCTTCTCGAGGTCGACGTCGTGCATGACGATCAACGCCGAGTTGCCGCCCAGCTCGAGGTGTACGCGCTTGAGGTGTTGCGCACCGAGTGAGCCCACGATGCGTCCCGCAGCGGTCGAGCCGGTGAACGCGATGACGTGCACCAGTGGGTCGACAACGAGTGCCTCACCGACGTCGGCTCCACCGGGCAGCATGCTGAAGACACCCGCAGGCAGGCCCGCCTCTTCGAAGACGCGCGCGAGCACGACACCGCCGCACACCGCCGTGCGAGGGTCGGGCTTCAAGATGACCGAGTTGCCCAGCGCCAGCGCCGGGGCGACGGAGCGAATGGAGAGGATCAGTGGGAAGTTGAACGGTGCGATGACGCCAACGGTCCCGGCGGGAATCCGCCGGTAGAAGCTCAGCCGCGGCATCTCACTGTGCAAGATCTCGCCCATGGGGTGCGACGCCAACGCCGCCGCCTCGTAGCACTCCTCGGCGGCCACGTGCACCTCAAGCCCGGCTTTTGGCGGGATGCCACCCGACTCGCGAATGATCCATGAGGAGATCTCGTCGGCGTGCTCCTGGAAGAGGTCGCCCGCCTTGCGCAGCACTGCGGCGCGTTGGTTGAAGGGCAGTCCGGCCCACTCTTTCTGTGCGGTGCGCGCGCGCTGCGAGGCGCCAGCCACGTCAGCGACGCTCGCGCGACCCGTTCGTCCGAGTTCCTCGCCCGTGGCGGGCTCGACGACGGACGCGTCGCCATCGCCACCTTTGGTCCAGCCATCAAGGAAAACCTTGGAATGCCAATTCGAATTGTCTAGAAGACCCATCAGTCCATCCCCCTAAGTGATGCGAGTGCACTTGACGTCTTAGCACAACATCGTTAGTGTCATCCTCAGTTGACAATGGCGTCGGCATGATCGAGTTTCCTTGACACGGGCATCGAATGTGGGGGATACATGTTTCTGCGTCGCAACTGGTACGTCGCCGCCTTGGCGTCTGAACTCTCCGAACGTCCCATCGCACGGACCATCCTCGGAGAGCACGTCGCGATGTATCGCAACTCGTCTGGTCAGATCGTGGCCGTGGCGGACACGTGCCCGCACCGCGGCTACCCGTTGTCCTTGGGCACCGTCGTCGGCGACGTATTGGTCTGCGGATATCACGGCTTCACGTTCGATTGCGGGGGGATCTGCGTCGCCGTCCCGGGACAGGACCGGATACCGTCGCGCCTGAGCGTACGCGCGTACTCGCTGGTCGAGCAGGGTTGTTGGGTCTGGATCTGGATGGGCCACGGAGAGGCGGACCTGTCGAAGCTGCCGGCCACCCCTTGGATGACCGACACCGACAACTGGTCTGTCGTCTCGGGTGTGGCGAAGATCGACGCCGCGTTCGGGCTGCTCGTTGACAATCTGCTCGACCTCTCCCACGAGACGTTCCTGCACAACGGATCGATCGGAACCCCGGAAGTCGCGACGACGCCCATCGAAGTCGAGGTGGACGACGAGTCACGGGTCGTGAACGTGTACCGGCACATGGCCAATGTGGAGTGCCCACCCTTTTACTCGGACACGACTGGCTTGAAGGGCAAAGTCGACCGCTGGCAGGACATCGAGTACTTCCCACCGGGCTTCTACAAGCTGAACTCGCGGATCGCGCCCGTTGGCGAGCCACCCCTGCCCGATGGCTCGGACGCCCACGCCTTCCACATGAAGATCTTCTACGGACTCACGCCATCGACCGAGACGTCGGTCTACGACTTCTGGGCCCTGTCGCGCGACTTCTGCGTCGGCGACGACGCCGTGGACCGCTTTCTCGAGAAGATGCAGGTCGCGGTCGTGCAAGAAGACGTCGACGCGCTCAACATCCTCCAGCAGAGGATCAATGAGGGCCAGGAGCTGACCGAAGTCAGCGTCAAGATCGACCGTGGGGGGCTCGTCGCGCGTCACATGCTCGCTCAGCTGGGAGAGCACGAGGTGACCAGACTGCACTGAGTCATCACTTCAGGACGCCAGCATCGTCAGTGAGAATATTTCACTCACGGCGCTGACCGTGAAACCACAATGCGACAGCCGTATTGTGATAAGAAACATCAACGTTTTTACAGGGGGGAATACATGGGGATTGAAGAAACCGTCAATAATGGCTTCGTCGAGAGGACCATTCCGGGGTGGGGGAGCGTCGAATTCGGACGGCGACTCGCGCTCAAGGGGCTCGGTGCCACCGCGCTCGTGGGCGGCATCGGAGCGCTCGCCCAGGCGTCAGAGGCCGCAGCAGCCACGAAGTCCAAGACCATCAAGATCGGCTACGTGACGCCCTCGACGGGTCCGCTTGCTGACTTTGCCGGTCCCGACAAGTTCGTGATCAGTCTCATTCGTGCCTCGAGTCAGTTCGCGAAGGGCATGACCATCGGCGGCACGAAGTACAAGATCCAGATCATCGTGAAGGACAGCCAGTCGAATCCCTCGATCGCCGGTCAGGTCACGACGCAGTTGATCCAGGCCTACGGTGTCGATGTCGTGGTGACGAGCTCGGCACCCGAGACGACGATCCCTGTGAGCGTTGTCTGCGAAGGTGCGGGTGTGCCCTGCCTGTCGACGGTGTGCCCCTGGGAAGCCTGGTGGGGCGGCCTCGGAGGAACGATCGGTAACCAGGGCCAGGCCGTGGGTTCAATCCCGAAGTTCTCGAGCATGTTCTTCTTCGGTGTGCCCGAGTTCGTCGAGTGCTTCCTGCCGATGTGGGAGAAGGTCCAGAAGAAGACGAACGCCAACCGGGTCTACGCGGGGATGTTCCCGAACGACTCCGACGGCAACGCCTTCCGCGCGGCCTGGCCTCCGACGCTCGGCGCGGTGAACGGGTCGAACCCAGCCTGGACGTTCGTCGATGGCGGAGCGTACTCGGACCTGTCGTCGGACTACACGTCGATGATCTCGACGTTCAAGACCGGCGCGGGCGGCAAGTCGTGTGACTTCTTCATCAACTGCCCGCTGCCTCCAGACTTCAACACCTTCTGGAAGCAGGCTTCCCAGCAGAACTGGAACCCGAAGCTCGCGACCGTCGCCAAGGTCATGCTGTTCCCGACCGACGTGTACGCCCTGGGAGACCTGTCGAACAACGTCGCCACCGACGCGTGGTGGACGCCGAACTCGCCGTACAAGTCGTCCCTGACGGGCATGTCGGCGAACTCGTTCGGCGCCAAGTACCAGCAGGTGACCAACAGCCAGTGGGTGCAGTCCATGGGTTCGACGTACTCGCTGTTCGAGGTCGTCATCGAGGCCTTCAAGCACGTGAAGAACCCCCACGACCGCAAGGCCGTCGCGCATGCACTGAAGCACGTGAACTACGTCGGCATGTGCGGTCCGTTGAACTTCAACGCGAAGACGGCTCCGGCGCAGGGCATCGGCATCATCAAGCCGGTGGGCATCCAGTGGAAGCCGGGCTCGACTGAGTTGGTGGGACACAAGAAGTTCTCGTGGTCGCCCTACGTCGTGGACAACACGCTGAACAAGCACATCCCGTTGCAGGCCACACTCGAGCCGACCAACGCCTAGGAATTAAGAGTTAAATGCCGCTGCTTCAGCTGGAAGGTGTATCCAAACGATTCGGTCAGGTTGTTGTGGCTGACGGGATCACCTTCCAGCTGGAGCCGGGCGCCTCGGTGGGGGTCGTCGGACCGAATGGCGCGGGCAAGACCTCGATGTTCGGCATCATCTCGGGCGACATCAAACCCGACACCGGCACCCTTTCGTTCGCCGGACACGACCTTCACCGCGCCAGCGTTTCAGCCCGCTGTCGCATGGGCATTGGGCGCACGTATCAGGTCCCCCAGCCCTTCGAACACATGACGGTGTTCGAGAACGCCTTGTTGGCCGCCCAGCAGGGCGCGCACGTGCACGGCCACGACAGCTACGAGATGGCCTACGGATCGCTCGAGCGGGTGGGACTCGCCGACCTCGCCAATCGACCGGCGGGTTCGCTGGCGCTGCTGCACCGCAAGCGCCTCGAGCTCGCGCGGGCCCTGTCGACCAAGCCCCGGATACTCCTGCTCGACGAGATCGCCGGGGGGCTGACCGACGCCGAGGTCGTGGAACTCACCACGATCATCCGCGGTCTGCAGAGCGACGGCATCGCCATCCTCTGGATAGAACACGTCGTGCGCGCCCTGCTGTCGACGGTGGACCGGCTGCTCTGCCTCGCCAACGGCGCACTGGTGGCCGACGGTGAGCCGCGCGAGGTGCTCGCGTCCGACGCGGTGCGCACCGTCTACCTGGGCGGCAAGATCATCAACGAGCACGGAGTCGCGTGACGGACACGACCTACGACCACAGCGCCCGCAGCGATAGCCTGCTGGACGTCTCCGAATTGACCGTCTTCCACGGCCAGCTCTGCGCTGTCGACCAGGTGAGCTTCCACGTCAACGCCGGTGAGGTGTTGGCGATCATCGGAGCCAACGGAGCGGGCAAGTCGACGCTGCTGCGCACGATCGCTGGACTCCACAAGCCGAGCTCCGGCAGGATCTCCTACAAGGGCGAGGAGATCTCGAAGCTGGCCGCCCATCGGCGGGTCCGAAAAGGGATCTCGCTCGTCCCCGAGGGCCGACGCCTCTTCGCGTCGCTGTCCCTGGAGGAGAACCTCCAGGTCGGCGCACAGAACGCGGCGCCGGGACCGTTCAACATCGGTTACGTCTACGACCTCTTCGACTGGATGCACGAGAGGCGAAATCAGAAGGTCCGCCAGTTCTCCGGCGGCGAGCAGCAGGCGGTGGCGATCGCCCGGGCGCTGGTGGCGAACCCCCAGGTCCTGCTGCTCGACGAGGTGTCCCTGGGACTCGCGCCCATCGTCATCGAGCGGATCTACGAGTTCATCCCGAACATCGTCACTCAGGGCATCGGCGTGGTACTGGTCGAGCAGGACGTGACCCAGGGACTGCAGGTGGCCACGCGGGTCCACTGTCTGCTCGAGGGCAGGACGTCGCTGGTCGGCACGCCCCAAGAGCTGAGTCCAAGCGCGATCGAGCGAGCGTACTTCGGTTCGGACGTGACCCACGGACCCGCAGCGCAGGAGGGCCACGTATGAGCTGGGTCAACGCGCTCGTCCAAGGTGCGATGATCGGCGGGTTCTACGCCCTCTTCGCCTGCGGCCTTTCACTGATGTTCGGTGTCATGAAGGTGATCAACCTGGCCCACGGCGACATGGCGGTCGTCGCGGGCTACACCGCGGTGTTCCTCGCACCGAAGCTCCATGTCGCCGGTGTCTGGTCCTTCATCGTCGTCGTCCCCCTCTTCGCTCTCGTCGGCTACGTGCTGCAGAGGACGCTGCTGCAGAAGAGCATCGACCGCGACCCCTTCACGACGCTTCTGGTGACCTTCGGGCTGTCGGTGGTGATCGAGAACCTCCTGCTTCAGATCTATTCGGCGAACGGACAGTCGGTGAACATCGGCTCACTGATCTCCAAGTCGTGGCAGGTGAGCTCAACGCTCTACATCTCGTACGTCTCGCTCGTCGTGCTCGCCGTAGCGGTGCTGATGCTCGGGGCCCTGCAGCTTTTCCTGTCCAAGACCGGCACCGGGCGTCAGATTCGCGCCGTGTCCGATGACCGCGAGGCGGCTCAGCTCTGTGGGGCGAACTACCGGCACCTCTTCGGTGTCGCGGCGGCGATCGCGTTCGGCACGGTCGCGCTCGCGGGCATCTCGTTTGGGATCATGACCCAGTTCGCCCCCACCTCGGGCGGGGTCAATCTCTTGTTCGCCTTCGAGACCGTGGTGATCGGGGGCATCGGCTCGGTGTGGGGGACGCTGATCGGGGGCATCTTGCTTGGCATGGCGCAGCAGATCGGCGCTCACATCAATCCGGCGTACCAGATCCTGGCCGGCAACGCACTGTTCCTGCTGGTCCTCGCGGTGCGGCCTCAGGGCCTGTTCGGCAAGAAGACGGCGCTCTCGTGAGCAAGGTCAAGAGCCTCCAGCACCGCTCGACAGGGTCGATAACCGTTCGGCGGAGCCGGATCTCCCCGTTGATCACGCTGAGCGGTGCCGTGGTACTCGTCGCATTCTTGAGTTGGGCGCCGTGGATACTGCCGGCCGCGACGGTGTCGATCTTCATGAACTTCTTCATCCTCGTGATCATGGCCACGATGTGGAACCTGCTGGCGGGCTACGCGGGCATGGTGTCGATTGGTCAGCAGGGATTCGTCGGACTCGGCGCCTACGCCACCTTGTACTTCGCGATCAAGGGCGTCAATCCTTTCGTGGCGATCCCTCTCGCCATCCTCGCGTGCGGCGCCATCGCGCTGCCCGTGACGTTCCTCGTCTTCCGACTTCGCGGTGGCTACTTCTCGGTGGCCACCTGGGTCATCGCGGACAGCGCCATGCTGATCATTGGATCGATCGCGCTGCTGGGTGGTGGCACGGGGCACTATCTGCCCGGTCTCACCAACCTGAGCCCCGATCAGCTCAACCACTACACCTACCTCGCCACGTGGGTGGTCGCTCTGCTGGTCGTGGTGGCGACCTATCTACTGCTGCGTAGCCGCATGGGCCTCGTGCTGGCTTCGGTGCGTGACAATGAGGTCGCCTCGCGCAGTGCCGGAGCCAAGGTCACCTCAACTCGGCGAATGGTCTACATCATCGCGGCCGCCGGTTGTGGGGCGGCCGGGGCGGTCCTTGCGATCAGCCAGCCCTTCATCCAACCGGGGAACGAATTCAACCTGCAGTGGGCCGCCGAGATGCTGTTCGTGTCGATGATCGGAGGACTCGGGACCATCGAGGGGCCGATTCTGGGCTCGATCATCTTCTTCGTTCTGCAGCAATTGCTGCAGAACTGGGGCGCCTGGTACCTCATCATCTTCGGCACGGTGGCAGTGGTGGTCGCCATCTGGCAGCCGCGGGGCATCTGGGGTCTTCTGCGGGACCGGTTCAACTTCGAACTGCTACCGGTGGGCTACCGCGTGGTCGCAGGCAAAGAGGTCGCCGACGAGGCCGCTTGACCGCGGTCAGTCGGTTTCTCCGATCCTGGTGGACACGGCGTTCGTTTGAACGGGGTGCTCAAGCGGCAGCGTCGGCACCTGCGGGGCCGGTGAGCCGGTTTAGTAGCATTGCACGGTGACTCCTGCCAATCCCACCCCTCGCCGACGCCCCAGCGGCGGGCGACCCGCGTCCGGCGGCCGTGGCGTGGCACCGCGAACCGGTGGCGGCACTGGCGCTTCTCGAGGTCGCTCGAATCAAGGCGGAGATCCAAGCCGCGCTCCTCGTGGTTCGGGCGGACGCGGCGGCTACGAGGGCCGTACGCCTCGCGACGGGGCTGAACGTCGCATCGACCGTAGCAGCGCCGACTCTCCTCGAGGCGGATCCGGCTCTCGGGGCACTCGACCGGACGCGCCATCGTCGCGTGACCCGCGTGGGTCATTCGCCGAGCGACCCGCCCGTCGCTACGACCGCGATGATCGTGACAGCCGTGACAGCCGTGACAGCCGCAGTGGTGACGAACGGCGCCCCCGCCCGGCCAGCGCCGGACGCAATGGTCGTCCCTCGGCCCGTCCGATTGGACGCGACGCCCGTCCCTACGACGCTCGCCGCCCGACAACCGACGCGCGTCGCGGACCTCGTGATGGCGAGCGTTACGACAGCGACTCCCGTCGCGCCCGCCCGGGCGGTCCGCCGCGTGGCGCCGATCGCAACGACCGTGCCGCGTCGGATCGACGTCCCGCCCGCCCAGCGCGTCCCGGAGAGCGCGACGCCCGTCCCTACGACGCTCGCCGCTCCAGCCGTGCGCCTCGCGAGGGGGAGCGCCACGAGAGCGTCTCGCGTGACCGCCGTCCGAGCCTCCCACCCCGCGGAGCGCGGCCTGGCGTGCGCCCGGGTGCCCGCGACTACGGTGCGCGCAACGACCGACGACCTCGTGAACTGACCCCCGAGGAGATCGAGCGCGCGAAGGCCGATTCGTACGGCCGCGGCAAGGGATGGGGCGGTGTCGCCCGCAAGGGCGGGGCCAACATCAAGTCGACCGGCCAGGCCATGGAGGTCACGCCCAGTGCGGGCCGCACCCCCGACCCGTTGTCGCAGTGGGTCGAAGAGGTCCGTCCCGCCGCGTCGGCACCGGCCGCCAAGGTCAAGGCCAAGGTCAAGTACGCCCTGCCGGGCGACGTGGCCGCCGACGTTCGAAAGGCCTTCATTGGCACCGCCTACATGCGCGAGAAGATGGTCATGACCCTGACGCGCGCCGCCGAGGCTTACGACCGCAAGCGCTACGAAGAGGCGTTGCGCCTGGGTCGAATCGTCTCGGATGCGGTGCCCGGCGTGGCGCCGGTGCGCGAACTGACCGGACTGGCGGCCTACCGCGCGGAGCGCTGGAGCATGGCGAAGATCCACCTGCGCGCCCACTTCACGATCACGGGCGACCCCGAGCACCTGCCGCTCGTGATGGACTGCGACCGGGCGAACCGCCGCTACCGCGCCGTGGAGAAGACCTTCGCCGAACTCGAGGAGAGCGAGCCCACCGCCGAGGTGCTGATCGAGGGCCGCATCGTCATGGCGTCGGCCTGGGCCGACCAGCGCATGTACAAAGAGGCGATCGAGCTGCTGACGAAGGCCGGTGGCACCAAGCAGTTGCGCAACCCCTCGTACCGTCACGTGCGGCTCTGGTACGCGCTGGCGGACATCTTCGACCGCGCGGGCGACACCGCGTCGGCACGCGAACTCTTCGCTCGCGTCGTGATCGCCGAACCCGACGCCTACGACGCCAAGACCCGGCTCGCCGACCTCGGCACCACGGTCCCGGCCAAGAACCGCAAGCGCCGCACGACTCCGGTGTCCAAGAAGAAGGTCGATTAGCCGATCGCGGCCATCACGGCGCTGAGGGCGTACGTGAATCCGCGGGTGTCGCCGACGATGCCGACGCGCATCTTGTTCATGGCGTAGGCGACGGTCAGCTCGAGTTCCTGGTCCATGATGATCAGCGCTCCGCCGAAGCCCATCCACAGGCACGATCGCGGCCCGATCGGCACGTTCTCACTGGCGAGGCCGTAGCCCATCCCGATGTTGAGGTTGATGCCGAGGACCTGGTCGATGCCGTGGGCCTGGGACTCGAAGATGCGCCCACCGGTCCTCTCGGAGAAGAAACGGTGACCACCGGCGTGGCCATTGTTCGCGATGATCTGCTGGATCGTCGCGAGCGACCGGGCGTTGCCCTGACCGTTGGCGGCGGGGATCTCCGCCGCGTGAAACCAGCGCTCGTTGGCCATGGCGGGGTCGAGCAGAGGCGAGGTCAGGGTCCGGTAGGCGATCGAATCCTTCGCCAAGGAGTCGAGGTCGATCGCCGGACAAGTGATCACCGGACTGACGCGTCGCTCGTCTGCCTCGGCCAGACCGATGTGGAAGTCTGCATCAAGGACGTCGGCGACCTCGCTCTTCAAGTAGGCACCGATGGTCGTACCGGTGACCCGGCGCACGAGCTCGCCAATGAGGTATCCCTGGGTGAGCGCGTGGTAGCCCGAACGGGTTCGGTCGTCCCACCAGGGCGCCTGTTCGGCCAGAGCGCTCGTGCAGAGGTCCCAGTCGGCGAGGTCCGTGTCACGCAGCGCAGCACTCCAGCCCGACAGGCCCGACGTGTGACCCATCAGGTGGCGCACCTCGATGTCGTCCTTTCCGTGGGCGGCGAACTCGGGCCAGTAACGCGACACCTTGGCGTCGAAGTCGAGCAAGCCCTGGTCGACCAGCATCAGGGCCACCAGGAACGTCATGGTCTTGGTGGTGGACCAGACGTTGACGAGGGTGTCACGCTCCCAGGGCGTCGTGCGCGCGGCGTCGGCGTGTCCGCCCCAGAGGTCGGCGACGACCTCTCCCCTGGAGATCACGCAGAGCGATGCGCCGACGTCGCCGCCGCACTGCAGGCTCTCCTCGAGCAGGTCGCGCAGGACCCCGAAACGGTCGGTCGTCGACCCGTGGACTAGAGCCACGCCCTCAGCACCGATCGACGCGCTGCGCACCTGAATCGCCGACACGGCGCCGGACTGCTCACGAGGTCATGCCTCCGAGGCCCACGAGGGCCCTCGCGTGCTCGATCTCGCCCATGTGGCGCAAGGCGTGCTGATAGATCCAGCACTCCAGGGCGTCGCTGCGCGAGATGCCCGCCTCGCCGCCGACCCGGGCCGAAAAGGTGTCGGCGATCGTGGGGCCGTAGGGGTGCGCGATCACGACGTCGGCGAAGGTCGACGGGTCGATCGACTCGACGTAGGACTCGGTGGCGTCAAAGACCAGCCGCTGGAACTCCCGGAACGCCGGGTAGTCGCCGATGCGCTGGCTCATCATCTCCTCGACGGTTCGCTCCTTGCCGTGGTCGCTGATCGCCAGTCCGATACGCTCGGCCCAGGCGTCGTTGAACTGGGGCGTCGGGCCACCGGCGAAGACGATGCTGCCGTCCTCGATGAGGACCTGGTGGACGAGGGAGAAGGCAATCGGCAGAGCGCCCGGCACCGCGACGTGGTTGATGTGCTCGAGGTCCATCGTCTCGCAGGCGCTGTCGTAGAGCGAGTGCACGGCGCGCAGTCGCCGCAGTAGCGATGATCGGTAGTCGAAGTCCATGAGCGCATTCTTGCCGACCCCGGGGAGGGCCTCCAACCGCTCCTCGGTGATTGCCCGGCCCCGGATGTCCGCCGTTCCAAGTTGTAGCCTTGACGCATGGACATTGCCGCACTCTTGGGTGACGAAGCTTCGTTGCTCCTCGACCACAAGGCCACCGCGTTTCCCAAGGAGATGCTGACCGTTCCGGGACCGAACTACATCAACGACGTCTTCACGTTGAGTGACCGCTCGCCCACGGTGCTGCGCAACCTCGGCACGCTTTACGGGCACGGCCGCCTCGCCGGCACCGGCTACGTTTCGATCCTGCCCGTGGACCAGGGCATCGAGCACTCGGCGGCCGCCAGCTTTGCGCCGAATCCCGAGTACTTCGATCCGGCACGGCTCTGCGACTTGGCGATCGAGGCTGGCTGCAACGCCATCGCCTCGACGCTCGGCGCCCTCGGATCGGTGTCGCGCCGCTACGTGCACCGCATCCCGTTCATCGCGAAGATCAACCACAACGACCTGCTGCGCTACCCCAACACCCCCGACCAGCGCCTGTTCGCCACGGCGCGACAGGCGGCCGACCTCGGTGCAGTGGGCGTCGGTGCGACCATCTACTTCGGCTCCGAGGAGTCTGCGCGCCAGATCGAGGAGGTCTCGGCCGCATTCGCCGAGGCCCACCGTCTGGGCCTGTTCACCGTGCTCTGGACGTACCTGCGCAACGACGCCTTCAAGAAGGACGGCGTCGACTACCACGTGAGTGCCGACCTGACGGGTCAGGCCAACCACCTCGGGGTGACCCTCGAGGCCGACATCATCAAGCAGAAGCAGCCGGAGAACAACGGCGGCTACAACGCGATCAAGTTCGGCAAGACCAGTCCCAAGGTCTACTCCGAGTTGACGACCGATAACCCGATCGACCTCACGCGCTGGCAGGTGGTGAACTGCTACGCCGGACGCATCGGCCTGATCAACTCCGGCGGCGAATCCAAGGGCGACAACGACCTCGCGGGCGCCGTTCGCACGGCGGTCATCAACAAGCGTGCCGGTGGCCAGGGCTTGATCCTCGGGCGCAAGGCCTTCCAGCGTCCAATCGACCAGGGCGCAGCCCTCGTCAACGCGGTCCAGGACGTCTACTTGGACCAGTCCATCACCGTCGCGTAGTAATACGCTTCGATGGTGAGCACAGGAGCGGACGGCGACGCCGGGTGGTGGACGTGGCCGAACGTGGTCACCGTGGTTCGTCTGGGGCTGCTGCCGGTCTTCTTCTGGATCCTCTTCACGACCGATCACCGAGCGATCGCGGCGTGGCTGCTCGGCTTCCTCGGCGCCACCGACTGGATCGACGGGTACCTCGCACGCAGGCTGCACCAGGTCTCCGAGATCGGCAAGATCATCGACCCGGTGGCCGACCGCATCCTCGTGATTGGCGGCCTGCTGGGCGTGGCGGCGGCGGCGGGAGTGCCGTGGTGGTTCGCGCTGGCGACCCTCGTTCGCGAACTGCTCGTGTCACTGCTGACCGTGCTGCTGGCGGCCCTGGGGGCAGCGCGCATCGACGTGCTCTGGTGGGGCAAGGTGTCCACGTTTGCCCTGATGACGAGCTTCCCCCTGTTCCTCTTGACGACGAACCCGCACCACACGGCTCTGACCACCTGGCAGCACGTCATCCGCGACGCCTGTTGGGCGATCGGCATCCTCGGGCTCGCCCTGTCGTGGATCGTGCTGTTCGGCTATGTTCGCCCAGCCCTGGCGGCACTTCGAGTGGGGCGCCAGGGTCGCAAGACGCTGTAAGTTTGCCGCATGCAGATTCCCGGTGAACTTCGATACTCCAGCGACCACGAATGGGCCAAGGCCACCAACGGCGTCGTTCGAATAGGCATCACCGACTACGCCCAGGACGCCCTCGGCGACGTCGTCTTCGTCGAGCTTCCCAAGATCGGAACCACGGTGAAAGCCGGCGCGACCCTCGGCGAGGTCGAGTCGACCAAGTCAGTGTCGGAGGTCTACTCACCGGTCGGCGGCACCGTCAGTGCGGTGAACGACTCACTGACCGCCGCCCCCGAGTCGGTGAATTCCGACCCCTACGGCGAGGGCTGGATCTGCGAGATCACGACGACGAGCAGTGACGACTTCGACGCGCTGCTCGACGCCGCGGGCTACCAGGCCCTTACCAACAATCGACCCTGACGAAAGTTCGGAAAACTAAGTAGTGTGAGTCCGATGAACTGCCGACGCTGTGGGGAGATCCTCAACGCCAACGCCAACTTCTGTTGGTCGTGTGGTGCACCCCAACATGATGCGTCGTCGCCCGAGACGATCGCCGTGCCCGTCATCAGCGCACCGGAGGCGTTGTTCCCTGGATCGAACAAGGGTCCGAACGGTGTACACCTTGATGAGTTGGTGATCGCATCAGGACTCGACGCGGGCACGAGGATTGAACTGGCGAAGGAGATCACGACGGCCGGTCGCCACGAGGACAGTGACATGTTGCTCGACGACGTGTCGGTGTCGCGCCATCACGCCATCTTTACTCGCACCGCGAGCGGACGGATCACCCTTCGAGACCTCAACTCGCTCAATGGCACGTACGTCAATGGCACCAGGGTCGAAGAGACCACCCTGCACTCGGCTGACGAGGTGCAGATCGGGAAGTTCAAGCTTGTCTTTTGGGAGGCGACGCAATGAGCGGTGAACAGGGATTCATGCGTATCGGAGAAGTGCACACCCAGTTGCGCAAGGACTATCCCGATATCGAACTCTCGAAGATCCGCTACTACGAAGACAAGGGTTTGGTCCTGCCCGGCCGCAGCCGCAAGGGCTACCGGCTCTACTCCGAGCGCGACGTGGAGTGCCTTCGCGAGGCCATCCGTCTGGCCCAAGAGGAGTTCGTGCCCCTTCGGGTCGTGCGCCTGCGCCTCATCGAACAAGGACTGTTGAAGGACGTGCCGGTGACGACCAGCCCGCGCCACGCTGCACGCGAGGCGACGGTGAACGTCGTCTCTATTCCGGCACCGACGGCTGCGCCCGAACCGTCGACGCGGCCCGTGCTGAAGGTCGTCGCCGCGTCGGCGAGCGAGTCTTCCTCGGGCGAACAGCAGTACTTCAGCGCCCAAGAGTTCCAATCGCGGACCGGCCTCGACCCTTCGAGCGTCAATCTGCTCCAGTCGCTCGGACTGTTCGTTCCGGTGTCGATAGACCGCCAGACGACCTTCACCGCCTTTGACGTGCGCGTCGCCGCCATCGCGAGTTCGCTGATGGAGCGCGGGGTGGACGTCCGACTGCTCGGCTCGCTTCGACGCGTCGCCGAGCGAGAGCTCGGGCTCGTGGACGACCTTACGCAGCCACTTCGCGCCAAGGGCAGCGGCGTCTCCCGGGAGAAGGCCCAAGCGATCACTGCCGAAGTGGCCGGCGAGGTCGCCGCGATGCGCGCCGTCCTCTACGAGCGTGCCCTGCAGGACTACCTCCAGAGCTAGACGAGGATTTTCCGCTCGACGGGGTCTAGGCTGGTTGCATGGTTGAAGTGGTACTCCGAGCCGTTCGAGTCGACGTTGGTTCGTCGACGCCGCTGCTGCTGCTCGAAGAAGTGGGCGGGCATCGCGTGCTGCCGATCTTCATCGGTGCGCCAGAGGCGACCTCCATCGCGTACGCCCTGCAGGGCGTCAAGGCTCCTCGTCCAATGAGTCACGACCTGCTCGGCCACGTCATCACCGCCCTCGGGGCGCAACTGTTCGCGGCCGAGATCACCGAGCTGCGCGACAATACCTTCTACGCGAACCTTCGTCTCGTGCGCAGTCGCGAGGAGATCAACGTGAGCGCGCGTCCGAGCGACGCCGTGGCACTGGCCCTGCGTGTCGGGGCCCCGATCCTCGTCAACGATGACCTGATGGCGGCGGAGGGCAAGATCATGGACCTGGACCATGAAGAGGACGACGACGGGACCGAGCCGCGCAGTGAGGCCGACCTCGTCGCCGAGCTGCGCGAGTTCCTCGACTCGGTGCGGCCCGAGGACTTTGGACAGTGAGGCGTGGGCTGATATCGGTCGCGATCTTCGCGGCCTTCGTGGTGATCTTCACGCTGAGCCGCCACACGACCACCCCCACGACGTCGACCTCGCCCACCACTGTCGCGAGCACCGCGACCACCACCACGTCACCCGACACGACGTGCTCGGGGGCCGACTTCAAGGGCGTGTTCAACCAGGGACAGGGCGCTGCGGGGACCATCTACGCCAGCGTCACCCTGACGATGACCGCGTCGGGTTCATGCACCGTCAAGGGTTATCCGTTCTTGACGCTGCAGGACAACAAGGGGGCGGTCCTTCCACTGAGTCAGGTGAATGTCGGCCCGAGCGGCCCGGTGCAGTTCCAGGACGCCCGGGCCAACCAGTCACCGACGAAGTTGACACTGCACCACGGCTCGACGACGAACTTCTCGCTGGCCTACTCCGACGTGCCGACGGGCAACACCGCTTGTGAGAGCGCGACGACGATCAACGTTCAGTTCACCGTGGCAGGGACTTCGGTCCCGGTGACGCCGGCCTATCCGCTCCAACCATGCAACGGTGGCAGAGTCTGGGTCAGCCCCTTCTACTAGTCGACGGCCTTACCGCTCGGTAGGAATATGAGCCGCCTCCTCGATTTACGTCATCACCTCAGGTAGGTTTCACCTGAACGTCAATTGTGGCGGAGGTGGCGCATCGACTCGTCGACGTGCCAGTTTTGGAATCGGAGGCATTGATGACTGATGGATTGAGCACGGACTTCCTTGGCGGTAAGCAGCCAGAGCACGAACGTTTGCGCAAGGGTTCGCTCGGCCTCTTGGACATCTCGGCGGCGACGATGGCCAATATCGGACCGGCGATGAGCTTCTACTTCGGATTTGGCTTTCTGGCCTACACGGCCGGCCTCGCTTCACCCCTGACGATCATCGCGGCCATCGTGGCGATCGCCTTCCTGGGCAATACTCTGTCGGAGTTCACCAAGGTCTTGCCGTCCACGGGCGGCTTCATCTCCTTCGTCGGCAAGACGTTCGGCGGACGCACCGCCGTCACGACCGCTCTCATGACTGGAGCCGGCTACATCGCCGCGATGGCCTCGGTGATCGCGATCTCGGGCGGGTTCTTCCAGTACTTGCTCCAGTACTACAACGTCGGCGGCCTCAAGAGCGTGCCGTGGATCCTGTGGACGTTGGTCTTCCTGGCCTTCGGCGCGTTGATGATGATTCGGGGCATCTCTATCTCGACCAAGGTGGCGGGACTCTTCTTCGCCTTCGAAATCGTCATCATGCTGGTCGTCGCCGTCGCTGCGCTGATCAAGTTCCACGGCTACATCACCTTCAGGCCCTTCGAGCCAAAGAACATCACGAACGGATTCAAGGGATTGGCGGCAGGCTTTCCTCTCGCCGTCTACCTGTTCATCGGGTGGGAGAACTCGGCGGCGTTGGCCGAAGAGACGAACGACCCTCGAAGGAACGTTCCCAAGGCCGTCTTCACGTCGATCGCGATCATGGGATTCTCGTACGTTCTCTTCGCCTTCGCCACGATTGTCGGATTCAAGAACAACGTCGGCAAGCTGAGCAGCGCGACGGTTCCCTTCTTGAGCGTGGCGCACGGAGTGATTGGCTGGGGTGCGTTCTTCGCGTTCTTGGCTGGTCTGACGTCGACCGTCGGCGCCTTGATCGCCGGCACGAATTCTCAGGCCCGCCTCATCTTCAACGCTGGCCGCGAGGGTCTGCTGCCGAAGTTCATTGGCGAGGTGCACCCGACGCGACGGACCCCGGTCAAGGCGCTGCTGACCTATCTCAGCGTCTCACTGGCGATCATCGGTGTCTGGGGCCTGCTGCACATCCTCGGTGGAAGCGCCAACTCCGCGTCGATGAGTGCGACCAACTTCTTCTTCGAGTCGTCGACCTTCGGCACGATCCTCGTCCTGGTGGTCTACGCGCTCAGCAACCTGGCACTGCCGTTCTATTACAGGAAGCACCACCCTGATCGCTTCAATGCGTTCCGTCACGGAGTGCTGCCGATCGTCGGACTGGTCTTCATCGCCGTTCCGTTGTACTACTTGGCCAAGCCAGGTCAGCCGACTCCCTACGACTGGTTCCCGTGGGCGGCGCTCGCCTTCATCGTGGTCGCCGCGTTCTACGCGACGATCCTCGTTTCGCGTGACCCGGCGATCGGGGACCGTGTCGGATCGATCGTCGCCGACGAGTAGTCAGTACTAATGCCGGTCAGCCCGGGGTTGGATTCACGAGGATCCGACCCCGGGTTCTCCCGTTTCTGATGTCGTCGAGGGCCGCGGGCAGCTCCTCTAGTTCGATCAACCGGTCGACTAGGGGAGCGAAGTCCACTCTGGGTGCCACCTCGCTCAGGGCCGACCAGACACGTGTCCGGGTGGCGTTCGTTGCCTCAACGCAGTCAATGCCGAGCAGACCGACGTTCCTCGTGATGAAGGGGTAGACCGTGGTGTTCAGGTCGGCGCTGGCGACGAGCCCGCACGCCGCGACACCGGCCCCGTAGCGAAGCGAGCGCAGAATCTGGGCGAGCGTCTCGCCGCCCACACAGTCGATGGCACCGTCCCAGAGTTCGGAGCCGAGTACGCGCCCGGGCTGGTCGCTCACTTCATCGCGTCCGACGACGCGGATGGCGCCGCGCTCGGTGAGCCACTGTGACTCTTCGGGCGATCCGGTCGAGGCGACCGGTCGGTAGCCACGCGCAGCGAGGTAGGTGACGGCTTGAGAGCCGACGCCACCGGTCGCGCCGGTCACGAGGACCTGGGCGCCGTGCTGTAGCCCGCGATCCTCGAGGGCCAGGAGGCTCTCCATGGCGGTGAAGCCGGCCGTGCCGACGACCATGGCGTCGTGGGTCGACAGGGCAGCTGGCAGGGGCGACAGGTAGCGGGTGGGGGAGTAGACGTACTGCGCGAAGCCGCCGTCGCGTCCGACACCCAGGTTGCCGCCGTGCACGGCGACGCGATCGCCCGTGTTGAACTGCGCGTGGCTCGACTCGACGACGGTGCCCGCAGCGTCCACTCCACCGACCAACGACGCCACGCGACGGACTCGACTCTTCGCGGTGGCGACCATCGCGTCCTTGAAGTTGACCCCGCTGAAGTCGACCTTGACGAGCACGTCGTCAAGGTCCATCCGGCCGGGCTCGACGTCGCGCACCTCGCAAGAAAGGTTGCCGTCGTCCTCATTGATGACGAATGCCCGCATGTCCCTAGGTTACGGCTCGCCGACGCCTCAATCACCAACGCCTACGATGACGGGCGTGACGCTGATCTCGCTCAACGGCCATCCGACCTGGGCCCACCTGCCCAAGAAGAAGGGGAGCGTGGTCGTCCTGCTGCACGGTGCCATGTCGAGCAGCGCTTCGATGATGAAGTCGATCGGACCATTGCTCGAGAGGGATTTCGCCGTCGCCGCCTTCGACCGACGTGGTCACGGACGCACCGGTGACACCGGCGCCCCCTTCTCCTACGAGGATATGGCGAAGGAGACCATCGCCTTCCTCGAGTTCTTGGGTCGTCGGGCCCACCTCATCGGACACAGCGACGGCGGCAACGTCGCGCTGTTCGTGGCGATGCGTCGCCCTGACCTCTTGAAGCGCGTCGTCGTGATCGGCGCGAACTACCATCACGACGGACTGATGCCCCTGCCCAGGTTCGACACCGACAGTGATGAGTTCGAGCAGTGGACCCAACGCTACGCGGTCCTCTCGCCCGATGGCGCCGAACACGCGCGGGCCGTCGCCGAGAAGACCGAAGCCCTGATCGACGCCCAGCCCACACTCACGCTCGACGACCTCGCCACGATCTCGGTGCCCGTCCTCGTCATGGCCGGTGACGATGACGTGGCGACCCTTTCGCACACCTGCTCGCTGTACGAGGCGATCCCCCAGGGCCAGCTCGCCATCGTTCCCGGTTCCTCGCACTCGGTGTTGAAGGAGCGCACGAGGGAGAGCGCTCGGATCATCCGCCACTTCCTTCGAAGCGACCTGCCCCCGGTCACCGAGGCGCCGGTGCGGAGAAACGCGCCTGCACCGGCTGATCGGAAGGTTCGCTCAACGCCGTGGCGCGATAAGTAGAATTGCGCCAATGTTGGCGAGGCTTTCGACCGTGCGCACTCGCGTGATGACGTGGTGGGGGGCGCTCAGCGGACTGGATAGTGACGCCTACCTCTACGGATTCGCGGCGATCTTCGCCCTCGGGCTCGGCTGGACGTCGAGAGAGGCGGCGCAGTGGCATTGGGGCTATCTCGCCGTGGGACCGTACGCCGCGGGTGCGCTGCTGGCCCTCGCGCTCAGCCGCTACGAGTTGCAGCGCACGTCGATGGTTCGCGTCGGCCTGCTCGGGCTGGTGCTGCTCGGCTCGGTCGCTGTTCCGTTGGGCCTCGAGGCTCGCTGGCGCATCGCCCAGCCTGAGGTGTCGGTCATCACGAGGTCCGGGGAGTTGCTCAGCGAGGGCGCCAACCCGTACCACTCGTACTGGTCCCACGGCCACTTGGTGAATCCGGTGCACGGCATACCCTCCTACGAATCGTTCTTCCCCTACTTCCCCCTGATGGGAGTCTTCGGGCTGCCGTCGGCCGAGACGCACGCCGGCAAGGGGCTTACGGACGCGCGCATCGCGATGTCGCTGTTGACGCTGCTGGCGGGCTGCACCGCACTCGGGCTGCTGCGTTCTCGGGCCGATCGCAAGATCCGCGTCGCCCAGGTGCTCTTGGCGCTGCCCACGGGGGCGCTGTTCCTCTCGACCGGTGGCGACGACATGCCGATCCTCGCGTTGCTGCTGCTGGGCGTGGCGGCACTCCAGCGTCGTCAGAGCAATCTGGCGGGGATCAGTTTCGGACTGGCCGCGGCCATGAAGCTGACCGCGTGGCCAATGGCGCTCGGGGCCCTGCTCGTCGCGCGCAACTCGAAGGACCGCACCGCCTGGCACCACGTGGCCGCGTGGTGCGCCGCCATCGTGGCCGTCACGATCGTCCCCTTCGTGCTGCGCGCACCCTGGGCATTCATGTCCAACGTGTTCGCGTTCCCTCTAGGTCTCGCGGGCGTGGCCTCGCCCGCGGCGAGCGCCCTCCCCGGTCACATCCTCACGTCGATCTGGTCGCCCCTGGGCCGCGTACTGGCGCCCTTGACCTTTCTCGTCGGGGGCTATTTCCTCACGAAGTACGTGCGTCGAGCGTGGCCGCTCGACCTGCCCAAGATGCTGGGTCTGATGAGCATGTGCTTCGCGGTGATGATGTGCGTCGCGTCGGCGACGCGGATCGGCTACCTGATCTACCCCGTCAACTTCGCGTTGTGGTCGTGGGCCTGCCAGGAGCAGGTGGAGCGGTCGCCCGTGTTGGTCTAGATCGTCTGGGAGTTCTGATAGATGCGGAAGGTCCAGTGCGCGAGCTTCGTGGACGACCTCGTCACCGTGATGCCGACCACCCAGTAGAAGCTGTCGTTGCCGGCCTTCTGGAAGAGCGATTGTGGAGCGCCGTTGCTCGCGCCATGAGAGAAGAGGTGCCACCCGAGGCTCTCCAGGTGGGTGGTGTAGAACGACAGCAGTGCCGATGGGCCCGCTGGGGTGACGAGAGGCTGGAAGCAGTCGAACTCGCCGGCGCCGGCGTTGGGGATGTTGGCTCCGGATTCGGGCTGGGTGCCCACGGGGACCAGGAAGGCGTCGACGATGTTCGACGGGATCTCTGAGGTGTGGCGACAGTAGTCCAGGGCGACACTCGACGCGGCCACGTCGAGACCTCCGACGACCACTGGAGGAATGGTCGTGGTGGTCGTGACGGACTGGTCGGCGACGAGATTCATCAGCATGAAGATCGCGAGCATCGCCACCGCCACGATCAAGACCGCGGCCGCCGGCCAGATGCTGGTCGTCGTGGTCAGCGGCGCCTTTGGTTGATCGCTCACTGACCCCATCCTAAGTGGTCGATCGGACCATGGCCCTGGCCGAGACGCCACTTGGCCGCGCCCTCGAGCGCCGCGAGCACGAAGGACTTGGCGTCGCGGGTCGCGTCGGGAACCGCGCGCCCGAGGCCGAGACCGGCGGCGATGGCCGCCGAGAGAGAGCAGCCGGTGCCGTGATCATTCGTGGTCTTGATCCGATCGGCGTCGTAGATGATGATCCCGTCTTGACTGACCAGGATGTCGGGCGCGTGATGCTCGGTCGTTGACCGTTCGGCGAAGTGGCCGCCCTTCACGAGCACGTACGAGGAGCCGAAAGCCAGGATGGTCTGAGCGAGGACCACCATATCGTCGTGGCTGGTGACGTCACGAACGTCGACGCCACAGAGCAGCGAGGCCTCTCGGAGGTTCGGCGTGACGATCTCGGCGAAGGGGAGCAGCGCGTCACGGTAGGCCTCGATGCCTCCGTCGCGCATCAGGCTGTGACCGGTCGAGGAGACGAGCACCGGGTCGACCACGAGGTGGGGGAGGAATCCCTCGCCCGCCAGCTGCGCGACGCGCTCGACGGTTGTCGGTTGGGCCAGCATGCCGGTCTTGACGGACTTGACCGCGAAATCGCCCACCACGGCGAGCACCTGGGCGACGACGATGTCGGGATCGATGTTCTGGACCGCCGTCACTCCGACGGTGTTCTGGGCCGTCACAGCGGTAATTGCCGTGGTGCCGTGCACCGCGAAGGCGGCGAAGGTCCGCAGGTCGGCCTGGATGCCGGCCCCCCCGCCCGAGTCCGAGCCGGCGATGGTGAGAACGGTGATCGGCTGCACCTCTCAACCCTAGTGAGGCTTCGCCACGCCTTAGTACGCTGGAAGGCGTGGGAGAACTCTTTCAGGTCGGCTCGCTGAGCTCGACGTCACGCTTGATCGTGGGCACCGGCGGCTTCCGTTCGATGGACGTGCTGCGTTCGTCACTCATCGCCTCGGAGGCGTCGATCGCCACCGTCGCCCTGCGCCGAGTCGACCCGACCGTCGAGGGCTCGATCTACGACCTGCTCACTCGACTGAACTTCTCGCTGCTGCCCAACACGGCGGGCTGCTACAGCGCGGCGGAGGCCGTGAAGACCGCCGAACTTGCGCGCGAGGCGTTCGAGACGATGGCCGTCAAGCTCGAGGTGATCGGCGACGACCTGACGCTGTTGCCGGACACGACCGAGACCCTCGTCGCGGCCGAGCAGCTCGTCCGCCGGGGCTTCGAAGTCTGGGCTTACACCTCGGACGACCTGATCGTGGCCCAGCGACTCGAGCAGATCGGGTGCGTGGCGGTGATGCCGCTCGGCTCACCGATCGGCTCGGGGCTGGGGATACGCAATCCCCACGCGCTGGCGATGATCACCGAGCGGATCACGGTGCCGGTCCTGCTCGACGCGGGTGTGGGCACCGCATCGGACGCCGCGCTCGCGATGGAGCTGGGCTGTGACGGGGTCCTCGCCGCCTCGGCGATCAACCGGGCGCTCGACCCGGTGATGATGGCCGAGGCCATCAGAGATGGCGTGAAAGCCGGGTATCTGGCGCGTCGTGCAGGGCGCATCCCGCCGCGGCTGCACGCCGAGGCCTCCTCGCCTTCGCTGGGCCGTCCAGATTTATTTGTGAAATAGGCCCGGCGAAACTACAATGGTGTAGTCCGTCAGGATACTCTGGACAGACCTCGGTCGGGGGGAACTTCGCATGACAGATTCCGCAACTACTGGATTTAGTGGCCCGATGGTGTGTCGCCTCACCGGCGTGACGTACCGTCAGTTGGACTACTGGGCGCGTACCGGACTCGTGACGCCCTCGATCACACCGGCTCAGGGCAGCGGCTCGAAGCGCAAGTACTCGTACTCCGACGTGCTAGAGGTGAAGGTGATCAAGTCTCTTTTGAACTCGGGCGTGGCTCTCGCGCGGGCTCGACAGGCCGTTGAGTGCCTGCGCAACTCTCTGGGTGCCGATCTCGCCTCGAGCAGCCTCGTGATGAGCGACGCCGGCTCGGTGCTCGCGCACGACGACGGGGACCTGGTGGACCTGCTGCGCGGCGGCCAGGGAGTCTTCAACATCGTTCCACTGGCGAACGTGGTCGCCGAACTCACGACCACCATCCGCCAGACGCGTCTGGCAACGTCGGAGAGGGAGCACCGTTCGGCGTGAGCAAACCGTCACCGATCGACGATTCACGTCGTCGGCACCCGAGCGTCGTTGATTCGCCCAGAGAGCGCTTTGCCCATCCCAGTGAG
The DNA here is from genome assembly GCA_017883045.1 of Acidimicrobiales bacterium. GTDB lineage: Bacteria > Actinomycetota > Acidimicrobiia > Acidimicrobiales > RAAP-2 > RAAP-2. The sequence goes on along the minus strand of JADGOJ010000009.1, from coordinate 11,333 downwards.
AAGGCCTTCGCTCGACTGCTCACGCTCTACGGGCACGAGTGGTCGTACGAGCCAGTGGAGTTCCCGCTCGCCTGGAACGACGAGGGTCAGCCCGTGAAGGCGTTCCGCCCCGACTTCTACCTTCCCGGGCAGCGGCTCTTCATCGAGTTGACGGTCTTGGAGCAGCGACTGGTGACGAAGAAGAATCAGAAGGTGCGTCAGTTCCGCGCGCTCTATCCCGAACTGGCGCTGTTGGTCGTCTATCAGCGCGACTTCATCGCGCTGCTCGAGCAGCACGGGATGGGGAAAATCGTCAATCTCGCCGCGTAGGTAGAGTGGCTGACGTGACCGATCGCCGCCCCTTCCTGTACGAGACCCACGTCGAACTGGGGGCCAAGATCGTCCCCTTCGGGGGCTGGGAGATGCCCCTGCAGTACGCCACCGGCACCGTCGCCGAGCACCTCGCGTGTCGTAACGACGCCGTGGTCTTCGACGTCAGCCACCTCGGGACGGTGCGTTGTGACGGGCCCGACATGTTCAACGCGCTGCAGGCCACGCTCACCAACGACCTGCGAAAGATCGCTCCCGGTCGTGCGCAGTACACGCACCTGCTGAACGACGACGGTTTCGTCGTCGACGACATCATCGTGTGGTGGGTGGGCGAGAACGAGTTCGACGTCATGCCCAACGCCTCGAATACCTCGGGGGTCACCGAGGCCCTCCCGGGCGTCGACGTGACCGCAGAGCGCTGCGTTCTGGCCGTCCAGGGACCCCGTGCCCGGGCCAAGGTCGCCTCGGTCGACGGGCGCTTCGCCGACGTCGGGCGATTCCGCGTCACGCGGTTCGACTACGCCGGGGTCGAGGTCCGAGTCGCCGGTACGGGCTACACGGGCGAGGAGGGACTGGAGATCTCCGTGCCCAACGAAGTCGCCGAGCAGTTGCTGCGAACGCTGGTGTCGGCCGACATCACCCCCGCGGGCCTCGGCGCGCGCGACACCCTTCGCCTCGAGGCGGCCCTCCCGCTCTACGGCCACGAACTGAGCCTGTCGTCGACGACGCTCGAGGCGAACCTCGGGTGGGTGCTCGGATGGGACAAGGAGACCTTCCGGGGCCGCGACGCGGTCGAGAGGGAGCGTGAACGCGGCCTGACCAGGGTGCTCACCGGCGTCATCGTCGACGGCCGCCAGCCCCTGCGCGACGGTGGCGAGGTGTTCGTGGACGGCTCGAGCGTCGGCATGCTGACGTCGGGCAACTTCTCGCCGGTGCTCGGGCGCGGCATCGGCATGGGACTCTTGAGCACGGGACTCGACGTCGGAACGCCTGCGATGGTGGCGCTGCGAGGACGCGAGATACCCGCGGGCGTCACGACGCTCCCCTTCGTGCGCAAGGCGAAGTGAGATGGGCGACTACCTGCCGCACACCCCCGACGAGGTCGCCGAGATGCTCTCGTTCCTCGGCATGGACTCCTTCGAGCAGCTCTTCGAGCACATCCCGTCCGCGGTGCGGCTCTCGCAGGGACTCGGCCTTCCCGACGGTCTGAGCGAGCCCGACGTGGCGGCGGACTTCGCACGGCTGACCTCGGCCAATCGCGCGAAGGCCAGTGACATGACCTGCTTCGCCGGGGGAGGCGTCTACGACCACGAGGTCCCGGCGGTCGTCGAGATGCTCGCCGGTCGCTCGGAGTTCGTCACGGCCTACACTCCCTACCAGCCCGAAGTCGCTCAGGGCGTGCTGCAGGCGATCTTCGAGTATCAGACGCTCGTCGCTCGCCTGAGCGGGCTTCCCATTCCCAACGCCTCGCTCTACGACGCCGCCACGGGCCTCGTCGAGGGCCTCAACATGGCGACCGGCGCCACCGGTCGCGACAAGATGGTCATCTCTGCGGGGGTGCACCCACACTGGCGCGCGGTCGCTGCGACCTTCGCTCGAGGCACGGGCCACGAGATCGTCGAGGTGCCCCTGAAGGACGGCGTCACCGATTGGGCCAGCGTGGATGCATCGGGTGCCGCGGCCATCGTCGCGTCCTACCCGAACTACCTGGGCGTCATGGAGGACATGACGATTGCCAAGCAGCTCGCCGTCGCGAACGAGGCGCTGTTCATCCTCGGCGCCGATCCGGTGGCGGCGGGCGTGCTGAAGACGGCCGGCCAGTGGGGTGCCGACGTCTTCGTCGGTGAGGGCCAACCCTTCGGGACGCCGCTCGCCTTCGGTGGTCCGTTCCTCGGACTCTTCGCCTGCACCCACGATCAGGTCCGGCGCCTGCCGGGACGGATCGTTGGCGAGACGGTGGACTCGAACGACCGGCGCTCGTTCGTCACGACACTTCGCGCGCGGGAACAGGACATCCGGCGCGAGAAGGCGACCTCCAACATCTGCTCCAACCAGACGCTCATGGCGGTCACCGCGGCGATCCAGCTGGGATGGCTCGGCACGAAGGGACTGCGCGAGGTGGCGACCCGCTGCGCGCAGGGCGCCCACTACCTCTACGAGGAGATCTTGAAGATTGACGGGGTCAGTCCCGTCTCGACCCAGCCTTTCTTCCGCGAGTTCGCGGTGCGGTTGGACAAGGACGCCTCGGTCGTGCTCTCGGACATGGCCAACAACGGCGTGCTCGGGGGGCTCTCGGTCGCGGCGCTGTGCGGCGGTGACGATCCATCGATCGAAGGTGACGTGAACGGCGTGCTGCTCGTCACGGTCACTGAGCGGCGAACCAAGGAGGAGATCGACCACTACGTCGATGCGCTTCGAAAGGCGGTCAGCTGATGACGCACAGGGCACTACCCGGCGGTCGCGCGGCGTCGGCACCGCTGCTCGGCCACGGAACCGAACCGACACTCTTCGAGCTCTCGGTTCCCGGTCGCGCAGCATTCCAGCTGCGCACGACCGGCGTGCCGGCGACGCCGCTCTCACAGCTGGTGCCCACCGAGCACCTCAACCCTGTCGTGGTCGACATCGCCGAGGTGTCCGAGCGCGACCTCGTGGCCCACTTCACGCGCCTCTCGCACCGCCAGTTCTCCGTCGACCTCGGGATGTACCCCTTGGGATCGTGCACGATGAAGTACAACCCCAAGTTCTGCGATGCCGTGGCCGCCGACCCGGGATTCAACTCGGTCCATCCCGGCGCGCCCGCGGAACTGACCCAGGGCTGGCTCGAGCTGCTCGTCGAACTCGAGCAGAGGTTGTGCGCGGTGACCGGCATGAGCGCCGCGACGTTGCAGCCGGCCGCGGGTGCGGCGGGCGAGTTGACCGGCCTGTTGTTGATGCGCGCCTATCACACCGCCAACGGCGAGGCCCGCAACCGCATCCTCATCCCGGACTCGGCCCACGGCACCAACCCCGCGTCGGTGACCCTCGGCGGCTATCAGGTGACGACCATCCCGTCGAACGACCGCGGCCTCGTCGACCTCGAGGCACTGAAGGCGGCCCTTGGCCCTGACGTGGCGGGGATCATGCTGACCAACCCCAACACGCTCGGACTGTTCGAAGAGGAGATCACCGAGATGGCCGCGGCGGTGCACGACGTCGGTGGTCTGCTGTACTACGACGGGGCCAATCTCAACGCGATCCTCGGCGTCGTGCGACCCGGCGATATGGGCTTCGACATTGTGCACATGAACCTGCACAAGACCTTCGCCACGCCCCACGGCGGGGGAGGGCCCGGTGCCGGACCCGTCGCGGTCGCCGAGCGGCTCGTGGACTTCCTGCCCGGACCAAAGGCGGCCCGCCTCGCCGACGGCACGTTCGACTGGGTGAAGCCAGCGAGGTCGATCGGCCGGGTCCACGGATGGCACGGCAACGCCATGGTGCTCGCGAGGGCCCTGGCCTACATCAACGTGCACGGCGGTGACGGCCTGACGCGCGTCGCCCAGCACGCCGTGCTGAACGCCAACTGGCTGCGCCAGCGACTCGAGGCCACGCTGCCCGCGGCGTACGACCGGGTCTGCATGCACGAGTGCGTGCTGACCGCGTCGCCGTTGAAGGCCAAGTACGGCGTGAAGGGACTGGACGTCGCCAAGGCGCTGCTCGAGGAGGGGTTCCACTCACCGACGGTGTACTTCCCGCTCATCGTGGACGAGGCGCTGATGTTCGAGCCGACCGAGACCGAGAGCCTCCAGACCCTCGAGGCGCTCGCCGCCGCGGTCGAGAGGATCGCTCAGCGCGCCATCGACGACCCGGACTCACTGCACCGGGCGCCCCAGAGCACGCCGGTCTCACGCGTCGACGAGGCCCGGGCCGCGCGACACCTGATCCCGACCGAAGACGCGGCGAACCGCTAGTTCGAGCCGCTCGAGCCGGTCGACTGGTGTAGCGTCCGCTCTAGCGAGAGGGGGCGAAGTGAGCAACGTTCAGCTGATCAGCGACGTGTACGACGCGATGGGCAGGGGTGACGTCGCGCATCTGCTGGGGGCGATGGACCCCCAGATCGAGTGGCGTGAGGCCGAAGGCAGCCCCTACGAGTCCGACGACGAGGCGTGGATCGGACATGACGCCATCGTGGAGAACGTCTTCGTCAAGTTCGTCACCGAGTGGGACGGCTTCGCCGTCGAACCCGTCGAGTTCCACGACGCCGGCACGACGGTGATCGTGGAGGGGCGCTACACCGGCACCTACAACCCCACGGGCAAGGAACTCGACGCCCAGTTCTGTCACGTGTGGAAGATCCGCGACGGCAAGATCGTCAGCTTCCAGCAGTACGTGGACACCGGCCACTGGCTGGACGTAGTCGAGGCCGACTAGCCACCACCTTCGAGAGGAGGTGAGTTCGGGCTGTGCGCCAGCCCGGATCCGATCCTCAGCGGTCCGAGCTCTGGGAGATCCCGTGGGTGACTTTGCGAAGCAGTCGCGCCAGTTCGCGCTGCTCGACGAGGGTGAGCGAGTTCACCGCCTCGCGCTCGTGCTGGTTGAACGCGGGGAAGAGGTCCTCAATGAGGTGTTCGCCCGACGGCGTCAATTCGATCGAGACGCGCCGACGGTCGTCCTTGTGTGGCAGCCGCCGGATCAGCTTCCGGTTCGAGAGCGTCTTGATGACGCCGGTGAGCGTGCCCTTGGTGACGCCCGCCTCTTCGGCGACGTGAGCGGTCTCCTGGGAGCCCCAGATCCACAGCACCCACAGGACGGTGAAGGCGACCCAGCTGAGGTCGTACTCTGCGAGGACGGTGCGCTCCATGTGGTTGCGCACGGCCGTGCCCGCCCGGTAGACGTTGGAGATCGCGCTCATCGCCGTGAAGTCGAAGTGCTGTCCCTTCAGTCGAGCCTTGATGTCCTTCTCCACCTGCAGCACGACGGCCGCCGAGGCCGAACCGATGCGCCGGCTCATCGACTGGAGCGAAGGGTCGTGCCGCCGACGAAGGTGGTGCCCACGCTGCGGAAGTAGCCGCCGATGATCTCCTGGGGGGCGAGAAGCGCCAGTTCCTCGGTGGGCGCGTCGAAGAGATCGAGGGTGGCGGCGCCGCCCCAGACGGGTCCGAGTTCGACGTTCACCCCCGACATGGTGACGACCTCGTCGAGGGAGTCGACCCCGTCGAGCTCGATGCGGGGGAACCAGCGATGGTGCAGCATCGCGTGTCCGTTCACGAAGCCATTGGAACTGGCCGGTCCGTCCAGGGTCACCGTCGCGTTCGCGAGGCGCCGGTCCGCGGCGGCGAGGGTCATGCCGAACCTCGCGCCGGCCTCGAGGCGCGGCCCGGCGCTGCCGACGGTGATCGGTCGCGTCTGGTGGATCGATCCCAGCTTCTTGGGGTACCCCTGCAGGTAGCCGCGCACGAGCGCGAAGTCCTTGTCGACCCAGATGAAGACGCACCGGCTGTAGAGCTGGCCCTGGTAGCGGCATCGCACGACGACGAACGCCTCTTTGTACTGTGAACGGACTGGGTCGAGCAGTTCGGCGCCGTCGCCGCCGCAGCTCTGCCAGTCGGCCCAGATGAAGGCCACCGCGCCGGGATCCTCGTCGTCGTTCACGAGGTCGACGTCGGGCGGCAGCAGCGCCCGGATGTTCTTCGGGTCGGTCCGGTACTCGACCGTCAGCAGGTCTCCCGAGTAGTGCCAGGGTGTCGGCGGCAGCATCGAGGCGACCCCGGACTCGGAGCGCGGAAAGGGAATCCCGTGGAACGCCATCAGCTCGCCCCCGTCCAACCGTCGGCCGGCTGGTCGAACCAGACGTGCACCTGTCCGGTGCCAATCGAGTTCTCGTACTCGGAGTACATCCGACCCGGCGCGGTGCACGCGTCGCCCCCGAGCGCCTGCACCATCATCTGGTAGTGGCCGAAGTGCGCCTCGGGGCGCACCGCCATGAACTGGTCCATCTCGTTGACGACCTGGGCATGGTCGCCGCGCACCAGCGCGTCGATGACGCGATGGTCCCAGCGGCGTGCCTCTTCGGAGAAGATGTGCTCTTCGGGGGCGGCCTCGTGACGGCGAAGGTCGCGCAGGTTGTGGAACGTGTGGCTCAGCGCGCCCGACGCGATGAGCGCGACGCGCAGGTCGCTCCGGCGAATCGCCTCGGCGACCACCGTGCCGACGGTCGCGAAGTCGCGGCTGTCGGCGGTCTGGCAGACGCTCATCGACGTCCACGCCTCGCCACCCTGCAAGAACGGGAGGAAGTTCAGTGTGGCGTACTCGACGGGAAGGTGTTCGTTGTCGATCGGGGTGATCCAGCAGTCCTCGGTCTCGTCAGCGACCTTGCCGATGAGCCGGGCGAAGTCGGTGCCACCGGGCATGTCGTAGGCAACGCTCGACATGCCGCGTGGCAGTTCGGCGCTGGTGAAGAAGCCCTTCCGCCGCTCGGCGGCGCTGACCACGAATTCGACGGTCGTGAACCAGTGGCTGTCGAACACGAGGACGAGGTCGGGCTTCACGACGTCGAAGACCTCGCGTCGCAGCCGGTGCAGTCCCTCGTGGAGTGTGCTCTCGTGGCCGTTGTTGAGCTCCCGGCGCAGTTCGTCGGGCAGGACGATGGTTGGCACGTGCGCGAGGAGGCCCGCGCCGACGATTTCACCCATGGGTGGTTCCTTCCTTAATCTGAAGCGTCTTGAGGTCCGAGTAGAAGTCGAGGGCGTAGTCGCCGCCCTCTCGTCCGATGCCGCTGATGCCCGTTCCCCCGAAGGGCGCCGTGAGGTCGCGCACGAGGAAGCAGTTGACCCAGATGGTGCCGGCGCGCAGCCGCTCGCCCAGTCGCAGCGCCCGCGGCCCGCTGGAGGTGTAGACGATTGCCGAGAGGCCGTACCTGGTCGAGTTGGCGAGGCGCACCGCGTCGTCCTCGTCGGTGAAGGTCTGGAGGGTGAGGACGGGGCCGAAGACCTCGCGCTGGACGACCTCGGAGTCGTTGGAGCGCGGCTCGATCAGCGTCGGGCGGTACCAGAGGCCGCCTTCGCGTTCGACGTGACCGCCGAAGACGACGGTGTCGCCGTTGGCTCTCGCGCGCTCCACGAAACCCTCGACGCGGGCGAGGTGCTCGGGGTGGATGAGCGGTGACACGGTGGTCGCCGGATCACGACTATCGCCGAGTTGATGGCGTTTGGTGGCGGCCTCGAACAGTTCGACGAATCGCTCGCGCACCGATTCCTCAACGAGCAGTCGGGTGCCGGCGAGGCAGACCTGGCCCCCGTCGTCGTACATCACGGCGGCCTTCTGCGCCGCGGCGTCGAGGTCGGCGTCGGCGAAGACGATGAACGGCCCCTTGCCGCCCAGCTCGGCCGTGAACGGCACCAGGTTCTTCGCGGCGGCTTCGCCGATGACACGACCGGTCTCGGGTGAGCCGGTGAAGGAGATGCGTCGCACTCGCGGGTCGTTCACCAGGGCTGTTCCCACCTCCTCGCCGAGTCCCTGGACGACGTTGACGACGCCGGGCGGGAAGGCCGCCTCGCTCACGAGGTCCATCAGCAGAGAGCAGCTGAGCGGTGACCACTCGGCCGGCTTCAAGACGACCGTGTTGCCCGCGGCGAGGGCGGGGGCGCACTTCCACGTCGAGAGCATGAACGGCGCGTTCCACGGAGTGATCACGATGGTGGGACCGGCCGGCATGCGCAAGACGGTGTTCTCGGTGCCGTTGGACGACCACCGACGTGCCTGGTAGTCACGCGCCAACTGGGCGTAGGCCCGGAAGTTGCGTGCTCCTCGTGCGATGACGCGCAGCCTGAGGCTCTCTTCGAGCATCGCCATGTCGAGGCACTCCACGTGGGCGATCCTCTCGACGTCGCGGTCGATCAGCGTCGCCAGCCGCTCGAGGTACGCGCCGCGCTCGCTCGTTGAGAGCGCCGACCACGCGGGGAACGCGGCCAGCGCGGCGCCTACCGCCAGGTCGGCCTCGAGCGCACCACCTCGCGCGACGTCGGCCAACTTCCAGGTCCAGTCGAGGGGCGAGCGGTCCTCGAAGGTGCACGCTGACGCGACGCGCTCGCCGTTGATGAAGTGGTCGGGCGAGACGCTCACACCGTCCACGTCGACGCGGGGCGAACTGCTCACGACTGGAACTTCGGGTGGACCCGGGGGAAGGGCAGCTGATCCCTGTTCGTCGCCAGCGGTCGGCGCTGGCCGCGGAACTCCCACTCCGCTCCCAGCGCGGTCGACAGGACCTCTTCGGTCGCCGTCGGTTGGGCGCCGATCTCATCGCTCACGGGCGTGGGGCCCTCGACGATGTGGTTCGTCAAGACGCCAAGTCCCTCGACCTCGACCGACACGGTGTCGCCGGGGCTGACCGGGCGAGAGACCGCCGGAGTGCCCGAGAGGATGATGTCGCCCGGCACGAGCGTGATGAGGCGCGCGACGTCGGCGACCAGGTAGTACATGTCCCACGCCATCTCGCCGGTCGAGCCGTCCTGGCGGACCTCGCCGTTGACGGTGGTGGTCATCTGCTTGTTCGTGAAGTCCCAGTCGGTGACGACGCCAGGGCCGACGGGACAGAGGGTGTCGGCGCCCTTCACGCGCAGCATCGAGCCCGCGTCGGTGTCGCGAAAGTCGTGCAACCCGTAGTCGTTGGCGACGGTGTAGCCCGCGATGTAGTGGGGGGCGTCGGCGAGGCTGATGTTGCGGGCGGTGCGGCCGATGACGATGGCGACCTCGCCTTCGTAGTTGAGATACCTGCAGTTCGACGGGCGAACGACTGCGGCGCCGTGCCCGTTGAGTGCGCTGATCGGCTTGTGGAAGTACGTGGGCGCCGGGGGCAGCTCGACGCCGAATTCGCGGACCCGCGAGATGTGGTTGAGGTGGCAGCAGATGATCTTGGTCGGCGTCACCGGAGGCAGGTGCGTGGCCCGCGCGGCTTCGACACGGCGGCCGTCGCGGGCGATCAGCGAATCGCCGTCCACGACGACCTCGGCGGCGTACCCGTCGAGAAGAATTCTTCGATACTCCACGTCGCCCCCGAACTCGTTTGAGCCTAAATGATGTTTCTACACTAGTAAGTTGCTCCTTACGCGCCAAGGGAGCAAGGTGCTACCTTTCCCAACGTGCTTTGAGGGGGAACGATGTCGAGTGAGTTCAGTCGTCTGAGAGTGCTGTGGCCCGACCACCTGGGCCTGGCACGAGGCAAGTACGTGCCGGCCGAACTGGCCGCACACGGGGTCCGTCACTGCACCGGCCTGTGGTCCCTCGGCTACGACCGCTCCATGACGCCCGAGACGCCCGGTTCGAACTGGAACGAGGGACTGCCCGACCTCGACGCCACCTATCCGCTTGACGAGATCCGCCCGGGCTGGCAACTCGGCACCAAGGTGGTCGTCGCCGATCTGATGCGCCACGGCCAGCCGGTCGAGGTGTCGCCGCGCCACGCGCTTCGCCGGGCCATCGCCGACTGGCGCGAGCTCGGCTACAGCCCCTACGTCGGCATGGAGTTCGAGGCCTACGTCTTCGAGCCCGACGGACAGGGCGGCTGGCGGCCCATCGACACGCCCGGCGCCTACGTGTACGGGACCGGTCCGTCGGTTGATCCCCACGGCTTGCTCGATGCGATCTGGGAGGCTTGTGAGGAGGCGGAGATCCCGCTCGAGTCGGTCAACTCCGAGTACGACACGCCCCAGTTCGAGTTCACCCTTCGCTACACCGACGCCCTGCGCGCCGCCGACGACGGTTTCCTCTTCAAGGTACTGGCGCGTGAGGTGGCCCACCGATTCGGACTGCTGCTGACCTTCATGGGCAAGCCGCTGTCCGACCGCGGCGGCTCGGGCCTGCACTTCAACATCTCGTGGCGCAACGAGGCCGGCGAGAACGCGGTCTTCGACCCTGAGCAGGATGACGGCATCTCGATGCTCGGCAAGCACGCCATCGCCGGCCTGCTCGCGCACCACCGGTCCCTCGCCGGGCTTTGTGCGCCGAACGTCAACGCCTACAAGCGCCTGCGGCCGGCGTCGTTGTCGGGCTACTGGGCGAACTGGGGCTACGACCACCGTGGAGCGACCGTGCGCATCCCTCCGGAGCGGGGGGAGGGCTCGCGCCTCGAGCACCGCCTCACCGACGGTGCCGCGGTCGTGCACACCTCCATGGCCGCCGTCCTTCAAGCGGCCCGCCTCGGTTTCGTGAACGAGTTGAATCTGGGGCCGGTGGAGACGGGCAACGGTCTTGACACCATCGACGCGACGGTCGGTGTGCCGTCGTCGCTCGAGGCGGCCCTTGACGCACTCGAAGCCGACCAGGAGCTCGTGAACGCCGTGGGGTCACAGATCGTGGCGCAGCACCTCGCGGTGAAGCGTGCCGAATGGGACCGCTTCACGAGTGCGACGACTGACTGGGAGATGCGCGAGTATCTCCCGTTCCTCTAGCTAGCGCCAGGCCACCTTCACGGGAAGTCTCTTCGTTCCGCTGATGAAGTTGGAGCGGAACCGCTCAACCGGACCGGCCGACTCGATGCCCGACCACGCGCTGGCCATCTCCTCGAACATGACGCGCAGCTCGAGGCGTGCGAGATGTGCCCCGAGGCAGAGGTGGGGGCTGTGCAGACCGAAAGCGACATGGTCGTTGGGCGTGCGGTCGGCGACGAACGTGTACGGATCGGGGAACTGATCCTCGTCGAAGTCCGCCGACACGTACCACAGCACGACCTTGTCGCCCTTCTTCAACTTCTGTCCCCGCAGTTCGGTGTCCTCGACGACGGTGCGTCGGAAGTGCATCGTCGTCGTCGCCCAGCGCAGCACCTCGTCGACGAGCAGCTTTCGCTTGGTGTCGTCCATTGACCCCAGGGCTGCGAAGATCTCGGGATGGTCGATGAAGACCTGGGTGCCGGCGGCCATTGTGTAGCGCGTGGTGTCGTTGCCGGCCGCGACCATGAGTGTGAAGAAGTTCTTCAACGTGGGGTCGTCGAGGGTCTCGCCGTCCTTGTTGGGCTCGAGCAGTGCGCTCAGGACGTCGTGGGTCGGGTTGACGCG
>JADGOJ010000056.1 GCA_017883045.1 Acidimicrobiales bacterium | reverse complement strand
TGGAACACGGCGGCTGACGGCAGCGGCACCACGTATTCAGGAGGAGCCACGTACGTGTTCACTGGTGACCAGACCCTCTATGCCCAGTGGACTCCCGACGTCTACGTCGTGACCTACTCGGCTAGCGGAGGGACGGTCAGCCCGGCGACTTCGAGCTATACCTACGCAACCACCGGTCTCACCCTTCCAACTCCGACGAACACTGGCTACATCTTCAGCGGCTGGTTCACGTCCGCATCAGGTGGCACGCTCGTTGGGCTCGCTGGTGCATCATTCACACCCGGGAGTTCCGTCACCCTCTACGCACAATGGACACGAGTGTCTTCGGATACCCTCACGTTCAACGCCAACGGTGGGAGCGGCTCAGTGGCGTCCATTACCGGTGCGCACGGCTCGACGATCACATTACCTGGTCAGACCGGTCTTCTGAAGGCCGGCTTCGTGTTGGCGCACTGGAACACTGCGGCCAAGGGCACCGGGACTTCGTACGCAGCCGGCCAGGTGCTGACACTCTCAGGATCATCCACCCTCTACGCGCAGTGGACCGGACACGTTCCAGCCGTTCTCTTCGGCGCGGTCGGAACGTTCTCGAGGAATTCCTCAAGTCTCTCGAACAAGCTGAAGAGCCAGGTCAAGCGGTTGGCGTTGACCATTGAGGCCAAGAAGTATCACACGGTGACCCTGTACGGCTACACCGCGACGACGGGCCTGCGCTCGCTCAACTTCTCACTGAGCCGTGCTCGCGCCACCGTCGTCGCCAACTACTTGCGCACGCAGTTGCGTCTCTTGAAGGTGAAGGGCGTGACGATCAGGTCGGCCGGTGAGGGATCGGTCGCGAGTGGTTCGAGCGCGGCGTTTTCGCGTGTCGAGGTGTTCGTCGTCTAGCTAGACCGCGCTCCAATTCTCATCGAGGACCTCCGTGCAGGCCGGGCAGCGGCGCGCTTGGAGGTCGATCTCGGTGCGGCAGGCGGGGCATGGAGCCTTCGGCAGTGAGGCGTTGGAGTCGAGGCCGAGGCGCCTTCGCAATGCGTTGAGCGGTTTGACGACCACGAAGAACAGGACGATCGCGACGATGAACAGCGTCACGAGGGTGTTGACGACTAGTCCGTAGACGAAGCGGCTCCCGTGGAGGGTGAAGTACAGCTTCGAGAAGTCCTGCTTGCCGAAGATTGCGCCGATGAGCGGCGTGAAGAGGCCGGCGACGATGGCTTGGATGACCGCGGTGAAGGCGGCACCGAGGGCAACACCGATGGCCAGGTCGAAGGCGTTCGCCCGCAGGGCGAACGCGCGAAACTCCTTGAGTGATGATGCAAATCGGTCGACAACCTTCATCTTGACCTCCTCGGAGCCGGTGGAGGGATTCGAACCCACGACCTGACGATTACAAATCGCCTGCGCTGCCAGACTGCGCCACACCGGCTAGGAAGTACCAAGGTTAGTGAAATCCGACCGTCCGCTCTAGGCTTGGCTGAATGACTGATTCGTCCCAACCCCACCACGGGTCCCACAAACCTGGATCGCACTATCAGCCCGCGCTCAGTGTCGTGCTCATCATCGTGGTCCTTTTCGTCGGAGCGACTTTCTTGATGCTCCGTTCATCGAGCCCGTCGACACCGACGACCTCGACCTTGCCGTCGTTGTTGTCAACGACCACCACCACGACGCATTCCTCGTCGACGGTCGTGCCGAAGTCGAAGGTTCGGGTGCAGGTGGCGAACGGCACCTCGACCACGGGCCTCGCGCGCACGTACACCCAGCGGCTGTTGACGTTGGGCTGGGACACGCTTCCCCAGATGAACGGGCCGAAGGTGACAGCGACGGTCGTCTACTACAACCCCGGCTTCAAGTGGGCGGCGGTGGAGATCGCCAGCGAGATCCACGCGAGCACCAAGTCGGTGCAGCCCTACAACGGCCAGAACCTGATCACCGGCGCGTCGACCGACGACGTGATCGTGATCGTAGGCCCCGACCTCGCGATTACGGGCTAGCTACGCCTGCGGTGGCAGGTGGACCGAGTAGCGCTTCAACGCGGCTCGCAGCACGTCCATCGACATCGGACGGAGCTCTTCGAGCGGACGGTTGCGGTGACGTCGCACGCCGAGGTCGACCTGGGCGAGGCTGTGCACACCGAACTGTCGCGCGATGTCGATCAGCAGGGCGATCTCCACGCCGTAGGCCTTCTCCAGGGTGATGGCCTCAAAGGCGCCGCGCCGTCCGGCGGTCTCGCCGGCGAGGGGCTGGCGGATCTCGCCCAGGCCGGGGTAGAGCAGTGAGAGTATCGGGCGGGCCGCGAGCTCGTTGACGCGGCCCCCGCCGGTGGGCATGTTGTGCAGGGGCCGTTCGTAGTAGCCCTTGACCAGCTGGATTTCGCTCCGCTCGAGCAGCGGCTGGATCAGACGCGCGACGAACTCCGGGGTCGTGTTCACCACGTCGGCGTCGAGGAAGACCACGATCTCCGAGGCGGTCGCGTCGAGGCCCGCGCGCATGGCCTCGCCCTTTCCGCTCGGGCCGTCCAGCTTGACGACCCGGGCCCCGTGATGGTCGGCGATAGTGGTCGTGTCATCGACCGAGTAGTCGTTGACGACGACCAGTTCGTCGATCAGGTCGCGGTGCACGAGCACTGCGTCGAGGACCGCTCCGACCGTGGCCGACTCGTTCTTCGCCGGCAAGACGACAGCCACCGTCGTGCCCGCCTTTGCGCGCTTGACCCGCTCGAGGTTGAAATCCTCGTTGCTGAGGGTCCAGGGGACGTCGGGGCTGCTCACCCAATCGAGGTTAGGGGCTCGCTCGGGCAAGTCGCACTTGACAAGAGCCCTACGAGCGACAAGAATTGTCAGGTCATCAAGAGCGACTGAGGGACGGCCCCGTCGAAGTCGCGACAACCAGTGTGGTACATGAGCACCCGCTCATCACACCAGGTGCCAAAGGCCGAACGATGAAAAGGGAGTTATGAGTTTCGCTACAGGTCTTCTATGTCGAGAGTGTGGTACCGCCTACCCAAGTGAGGCGCGCTACTCGTGCGAGTTCTGCTTCGGTCCGCTCGAGGTCTCCTACGACCTCGCGTCGGCCCAGGGCGTGGTCACCCGCGAGTCCATCACCAACGGTCCGAATTCCATCTGGCGCTACGGCGCACTGTTGCCCGACCCGGGCGTCGAGCCCGTCGACCTGGGTGCCGGCTGGACGCCGCTCCGTCGCGCCACGCGTCTCGCCGAGGTGCTCGGGGTCAAGGAACTCTGGTTGAAGGACGACACGCGCAACCCGACCGGTTCGTTCAAGGACCGCGTCGTGGCGGTCGCCTTGTCGAGTGCGCGCCGACTGGGATTCACCACCGCCGCCTGCGCGTCGACGGGCAACCTCGCCACCTCGGTGGCGGCCCACGCGGCGTTCATCGGGTGGCCCAGCGTCACCATCATCCCGGCGGACCTCGAGAAGTCGAAGATCGCCATGACCGCGATCTTCGGCGGCACGGTGCTCGGCGTGGAGGGCAGCTACGACGACGTCAACCGTCTGTGCGTGGAGCTCGTCGCCGAGCACGACGACTGGGCCTTCGTCAACGTGAACCTGCGCCCCTACTACGCCGAGGGCTCCAAGACCCTGGCCTTCGAGATCGCCGAACAGCTCGGCTGGCGTGCCCCCGACCAGGTGATCGTGCCCGTCGCGTCGGGAAGCCAGCTCACCAAGGTCGCCAAGGGGTTCAAGGAGTTCATCGACCTCGGGCTGATCGACGGACCGGCGCCGGTGCTGTTCGGCGCCCAGGCGACGGGCTGCTCGCCGATCGCCACCGCCTTCGCCGAAGGCGCCGACGTCATCACGCCGCAGCGTCCGAACACGATCGCGCGTTCGCTCGCAATCGGCAACCCGGCCGACGGCCCCTACGTGCTCGACGAGCTCCGCCTGCATGGCGGGGACTGCGGCTCGGTGCCGGACTCGGAGATCCTCGAGTGCATCGGGCTGCTCGCCGAGACCGAGGGAATCTTCGCCGAGACCGCGGGCGGCGTGACGATCGCGTCGCTGCGCCAGATGATCCAGCGCGGCACGATCGATCCCAACAAGTCCATCGTCGCCATCATCTCGGGCCACGGCCTGAAGACCCTCGACGCCGTCGTGGACACCGCGACCGTCAGCTCGACGATCCCGCCGTCGCTCGCCGCGGCGGAAGAGGCCTTGCGCTTCCACCAGCTCGTGGCCGCGTCGTGAGCGTCACCGTCCGCCTGCCCAGCCAGTTGCGCTCGCTCGTCGGCGGCGCCGGGGAGGTGCCCGTCGAGGCGGGGACCGTGCGCGAGGCCATCGAAGCCGTCGACGCGGCGTACCCGGGCATCGCCTTTCGGGTCCTCGATGACCGCGGAGCGCTTCGTCGCTTCGTCAACGTCTTCGTGGCCGACGAGGACGTCCGGTTCCTCCAGGGTCTCGACACCGTGCTCGAGGCCGGCCAGACGGTCTCGCTGGTCCCGGCCGTGGCCGGCGGCTGACCGCCGTTAGCACTCACCTCCCTAGACTGCTAATATTGCGGTGCACCAAAAAGGTGCGATCGCACTAGGAGGATCCACAGTGGCGAAACTGATCGCTTTCGACGAAGAGGCCCGCCGGGCCCTGGAACGTGGCATGAACAAGCTGGCCGACGCCGTTCGAGTGACCCTCGGACCAAAAGGCCGCAACGTCGTGCTCGACAAGAAGTGGGGCGCCCCCACGATTACCAACGACGGTGTCTCCATCGCCAAGGACATCGAGCTTGAGGACCCGTTCGAGCGCATCGGCGCCGAACTGGTGAAGGAAGTCGCCAAGAAGACTGACGAAGTCGCGGGTGACGGAACCACCACCGCGACGGTGCTCGCTTGGGCCATGGTCCACGAGGGCCTGCGCAACGTCGCCGCCGGAGCCAACCCGATGTCGCTGAAGAAGGGCATCGAGTCCGCCGTCGAGGCGGCGGTGGCGTCGCTGCGCGACCTCGCCAAGCCGGCCGACACCAAGGCCCAGATCGCCCAGGTGGCGTCCATCTCCGCTGCCGACACCGAGATCGGCGAGATGATCGCCGACGCCATCGACAAGGTCGGCAAGGACGGCGTCATCACCGTCGAGGAGAGCCAGTCCTTCGGCATGGACATGGACCTCGTCGAAGGCATGCGCTTCGACAAGGGCTTCATCGCTCCCTACTTCGCCACCGACACCGAGCGCATGGAAGCGGTCCTCGAGAACGCCTACGTCCTGCTCGTCGCGGGCAAGATCACCTCGGTTCGTGACGTGCTGCCCGTGCTCGAGAAGGTCATGCAGTCGGGTCGCCCGCTGTTGATCATCGCCGAGGACGTCGAGGGCGAGGCGCTTGCCACTCTCGTCGTCAACAAGATCCGTGGCACCTTCAAGTCCGTCGCCGTCAAGGCTCCGGGCTTCGGAGAGCGCCGCAAGGCCATGCTCCAGGACATCGCGATCCTGACCGGCGGCACGGTCATCTCCGAGGAGATCGGACTCAAGCTCGAGACCGCCGGGCTCGAGCTGCTCGGCACCGCTCGCAAGGTCGTCGTCAACAAGGACGAGACGACCATTGTCGAAGGCGCGGGCTCTGAGGACGACATCAAGGGCCGCATCAACCAGATCAAGGCCGAGATCGAGAACACCGACTCGGACTACGACCGAGAGAAGCTCCAAGAGCGCCTCGCCAAGCTGTCCGGTGGCGTTGCCGTCATCAAGGTCGGCGCCGCCACTGAGGTGGAGCTGAAGGAGAAGAAGCACCGCATCGAGGACGCCGTGTCGACCACCAAGGCCGCGATCGAAGAGGGCGTCGTGCCCGGCGGTGGCGTGGCGTTGCTGCGCACCCAGTCTCGCATCCTCGAGGCCGCCGACAAGCTCAGCGGCGACGAGGCGACCGGTGCTCGCATGGTCTCCAAGGCCGTCGAGTCTCCGCTCAACCAGATTGCCGTGAACGCGGGACTCGAGGGTGGCGTGGTCGTGGACAAGGTCCGCAACCTCGACAACCCGACCGCGGGGCTCAACGCCGCGACCGGTGACTACGAGGACCTCATCAAGGCCGGTGTCATCGACGCCGCCAAGGTGACCCGCTCAGCCCTGCAGAACGCGGCGTCCATCGCGGCGCTGTTCCTCACGACCGAGTGCGTCATCGTGGACAAGCCCGAAGAGAAGGCCAACGCGATGCCCGGTGGAGGAATGGAAGACTACTAAGTCGCAGTCCCCCTGGAGTCGATCGAACCGTGGGGCCCTCGGGCCCCACGGTTCGTCTTTGGGCGCAGCGCGCGATACGAAGATTCACGCGACGCCGTAGCATTGGCCCATGACGTCACCCGCCCCGCTCGGTCCCACCCGCGGACTCAATGTCGTGCACCTCTTCTGCCACCCCGAGGGGACCGTCGACGCCGGCGCGGTGCGCAAGGCCGTCGACGACGCCATCGAGTCGGGGCTCGAGGTGGTCACCGCCGCCATCATGGGCGCCAAGGCCGACGCGTGCTTCATGGTGCTCGGTGAGAACCTGTGGGACCTGCGGAAGTTCCAGAGCAAGATCCAGGCTGCCGGCCTGAAGGTCGCCGAGAGCTACGTCTCGATCACCGAGGTCAGCGAGTACGCCGCGGGTATGCCCGAGAAGATGATCAACGACCGGCTCTTCCCGAAGTTGCCGCCCGAGGGAATGAGGGCCTTCTGCTTCTACCCGATGTCCAAGCGCCGCGGCGAGAAGCACAACTGGTACGCGCTGCCCTACGAGGAGCGTGAGCAACTAATGCGCCAGCACGGCGCGTCCGGTCGCGCGTTCAAGGGGAGGGTCTTGCAGGTCGTGACCGGCTCGACCGGTCTGGACGACTGGGAGTGGGGCGTCACGCTCTTCGGGGTGCATGTCGACGACCTGAAAGAGTGCGTCTACACGATGCGCTTCGACGAGGGTTCGACCCTGTATGGCGAGTTCGGCGCCTTCTACACGGGTCTCGTCGGCACCGTGGACGAGGTCCTCGACGCCACGCTGGCCTAGTGGCAGTAGCGTCGTGACGGTGGAGCCGGTTCCCGAGAAGACGCTGCGGCGCTGGGCTGAATCGTTGGCCGGCGTGGCCCGCACCGGCCTGGGCTTCACCGAGAGCCAGTACGAGCGAGAGCGCTTCGAGGAAGTGCTGAAGATCGCCGCCGACATCAAGGCCGCCGCCGACCAAGGCCTCCAGGGCGTCGCCGACGCCGATGGCCACGTGATCGAATGGATGCGCGACGTCGGGCGGGGCGTGCCGGGCTACCAGACGCCCAAGGTTGCCGTGGGTGCCGCGGTCACCAACGACAACGGCGAGCTCCTCTTGATCCAGCGCGCCGACTCGGGGGTCTGGCTCTATCCCACGGGCTGGTGCGACGTGGGCTACTCCGCACCCGAGGTCGTCGTGAAGGAGGTCCTCGAGGAGACCGGCTACGAGGTCGAACCGGTCCGGCTCATCGGGGTGCTCGACGGCATGCGACTGGGTTCGTCGCGCATCCCCCTGTACTCGCTGCTGTTCTTCTGCCGGGTGGTGGGAGGGGAGATGAACATCCACCCCCTCGAGTGCCTCGACGCCGGATGGTTCACCCGCGACAACATCCCGTCTCCCACCATCGGTGCCGACCGTTGGGCCGGGCCGATCTTCGCCGCCATCGACGGCGAGCAGCGCGACGTCTTCTACGACGACCTGCGTCGTCCAGTGTGGCGAGGAGAGCAATGAGCGTCACCGTCGAAATGGCGCACCACGTGACCGACGAACTCGTCGCGGGACTCAATCACCTGTTGCCGCAGTTGTCGAGTTCCGCACCACCGTTGACCACTGACCAAGTCGCGAAGCTCATCGATTCATCCGCAGCGGCCCTCTTCGTAGCGCGCGAGGACCAACGGATCGTCGGCACGTTGACGCTCGTGGTCTTCGCCATCCCCTCCGGTGTGCGGGCGTGGATCGAGGACGTCGTGGTCGATGGGGCCGCCAGGGGAAGGGGAGTCGGCGAGGCGCTGATGCGGGCCGCTATCGACGAGGCGAAGGGCAGGGGCGTTCGCTCGATCGACCTCACGAGTCGGCCCTCGCGAGCCGCCGCGAACGCCCTGTACTTGAAGCTGGGATTCGAGGCACGCGAGACCAATGTCTATCGTTTTTTCATAGAAAACGAGATGTGAGCCGAATAGCGATCAAGGCAATGAACAGGTCTCCGGGTAGTCTTGCCCGATTAGCGAGGGTGAGAGCCAGCGCCCGGGACCATGCATGCGTGAAGACCTTGTATCGGATCTTGGCGCACTTGGGTTGGTCGCGGGTGACACTGTTCTGGTCCACAGTTCCTTGTCGGCCATTGGCTACGTCGTCGGCGGTGCCCAAGCGGTGGTCTTGGCCCTGCTTGATGTGCTCGGTACCGAAGGAACTCTCGTCGCCCCGACTCACTCTGGTGACCTTTCGGATCCGAGTCGATGGGAAAACCCACCGGTGCCCGTGGATTGGTGGCCGGTCCTTCGGGAAACTATGCCGGCTTTCGACGCGAGCCTTACCCCCACGAGGAAGATGGGCGCAATCGTCGAGGTGATTCGCCACTTGCCCCAGGTATCTCGCAGCGCGCACCCCGCGGTTCCGTTCTGCGCGGTCGGCCCCAATGCGAAGATGATTACTTCCGACCACGGCCTCACGTTCGGCTTTGACGAAACATCACCCTTGGCCCGGCTCTATGACCTTGACGCGCGTATCCTCCTGCTGGGGGTCGGTCACAATAGGAACACCTCACTTCACCTCGCCGAGTACCGAACCCATCTAGCTCACCAGGTCATCCAACAAGGCGCGCCGGTAATGGTCGATGGCCAACGCGAGTGGGTGACGTTCGAAACTCTGGACTACGACACCCATGCCTTTGAAGAAGTCGGACTTGCGGCGGGCGGGCAAGAAATCGAGAGAGTCGGGAAAGTGGGGGCGGCTACTGCACGGTTCCTATCGCAACCACGGCTCGTGGACTTCGCAGTTGCCTGGTTTCTTGCAAACCGTCCACCGCCATTCCGGTAGCCGCAGCGTGCTCGACAATTGTGTGCCGATTCGTTCCCTAGCCCTACTGTCAGCACCACGACCGTTGTGGTGTGTGAAGGTGCGCGAGATGATTCGGGAATTGAATCAAGAAGGCTGGATACGAGTCCGACAGGTCGGAAGTCATCGTCAGTTTCAGCATCCGGACAGGACGGGCACGGTGACCGTGCCCGATGCTCTCGGTATTGAACTGTCGAAGCCGACGTTGGCTAGCATTGTCAAGCAAGCAGGACTTGAGCGGAGGCCACGATGAGCAAGTACGCCGTTGTCATTGAGAACGCAGGTCCGAACTTTTGTGCGTACGTTCCAGACTTGCCGGGGTGTGTATCAGCGGGTTACACGATTGAGGAAGTCACCGCAAACATCCACGAGGCCATTGAATTGCACATTGAGTTGATGCTCGCCCAAGGCGAAGAAGTTCCTAAGCCGATTTCCCAGGTCGTCCTTGTTGAGGTTGCCTCCTAAGGAAAAGTCACTACCACTAAAACGGGTAAACGAATGTGTACAGGCTCCAGTTGGAGAAGTGACGTCAATGGGGTCATAGTCTCGCAACGTGGCTGAGGACTACTCCGATTCCAATCCGCCGGTTTACTTGCCGAGGAGCGCCGCAGAGACGCTCCTCTTTCGAGCGGAACGTCTCACAGGACGAATGGCAAAGTCGCAGACTGATTTCTTCGCAATCCTTCATAACGAATTCATAGCCACTGCGGGGTCCCCGCAGTGGTGCGGGCCACCCCCGAGACGTCGAAGCGCGACACGAGAGACCGGACCTATGCTTCGCCGATGGCGATCATCGACAACGTCAAGCGCGCCCGCTTCCGCTTCACTGGCGACGAACCCGAAGTCGTGTGGGCGATGCTGGAGTTCTACCGCCAGACCCTCCTGTTCAAGTGCGAGGGCCTCGACGAAGCCCAGCTCCGGCTTCGACCGATTGTGCCGTCGAATCTGTCGCTCCTCGGCCTGCTGCGCCACTTGACGGTGGTGGAGCGGTACTGGTTCCAGGAGTGCCTCGATGGCCAGGTGCTCGACCCCCTCTACACCCAGGACGATCCGGACGGCGACTTCAACGACCTCGACTCGGCCCCGGCACAGGAGGTGTGGCGTCGGTACCTGGCGCAATGCGACACCTCTCGGGGCATCGCGGCCGTCCATTCGTTCGATGAGGTCGTCGCGTGCGACCTCTTTGGAACCCCGGTGAGCCTGCGGTTCATCGGGACCCACCTGGTCGACGAGTACGCCCGACACTGCGGACACGCCGATCTCCTGCGCGAGGTGATCGACGGGACCGTGGGCCACTGAGGCTCGCCCGCCCGTCCTAGCATTCGTAGCGAACTGCGAGTGTCGAGGAGGCAGTGACCGGTGGACCATCAAGAACACTGCGACGCCCTGGAAGGCGAGATCGAGCGATTCGCGACGGTCTTCGAGGCGGTGGCGCCAGACCTTGGGGTGGCGTCGTGCCCCGGGTGGAACGTCGCGGACGTCGCCGAGCATCTCGGGATGATCCACCGCTGGGCGAATCAGCTCGTTCGCCGCCGAGCACCAGAAAGGCTGTCGTTCGAAGCGCTGGGCCTGGTGGCGGGGCCGGTGACGCCCGAGTGGTTGAGGGCCGGGGGTAGCCGGTTGCTCGAGACCCTTCGCGCCACCGATCCCGATCTCGCGATGTGGGCCTGGGGGCCGGATCACCACGTCCGATTCTGGTCGCGCCGACAGCTCCACGAAACCCTGGTCCATCGGACGGACATCGAGCTCGCCGCTGGCACGACCCCCGAGGTGGCCACGAGCATCGCCGTTGACGCCATCGACGAGTTCCTCGCGAACCTCAGCTCGGCCACCCGATTCTCGCCCAAGGTCAACGAGCTGCGCGGCACCGGCGAGACGCTGGGCATCCGAGAGCGCGATTCGGGTGCTCGCTGGAACGTCACGCTCTTGCCCGACCGCTTCGAGGTCGCCCGCGAGGAGAGTGACGTCGACGCCGAATTCGCAGGCCCCGCGCTCGACCTCCTGCTGACGCTCTACCGCCGTCGGCGTCTGGGTGAGTCGGGCGTCACTCTCGCGGGCGACGCCCGACTCGGCGAGTTCTGGCTCGAGCACTCCGCGCTCGAGTAGTGCGACGTGGCGACGCCAGGACCTGACGCGATGACCCGGCGAGAGACGGCCTCGACGTGGCAAGGGCTTTTCGACCGGAGTATCGCGAGACGCTCGCCGTGGACGTGGTTGGCGCAGAAGTAAGGTGCTTACTGGCAGGTCGCCACTCTGACCACGATTCGAAGAAGGTCCTAATTGTCTGAACTCTCGATGCCACGTCGTGTCGTAATCCTCGGGTGCGGGTCGGTGACCCAATGCATGTTGCCGCTCTTGCTCGACCACTTCGGATTCGATCCCTCGAGGGTGAAGGTCATCGAGAGTCGCCAGAACCGCGACCGCATCGCGTCGTCGATCGACAGGGGGGTCGAGTACCTCCAGTTCGAGATCACCCGCGAGAATCTCACCACCGTCCTCGCGGAGAACCTGGCCGACGGCGACCTCCTGATCGACCTGGCGTGGAACATCGACTTGACCGAGCTGCTCGACTGGTGCCGGGACCACAACGTTCGCTACCTCAACACCTCGGTCGAGGTGTGGGACCCCTACATGGACCCGGCCACGACCTCGCCCCAAGAGCGCACGCTCTACCACCGTCACATGGCCCTTCGCCGTCAGCTGGCGCGCTGGGGCCGCAACGACGGCCCATCGGCCGTGGTCGAACACGGGGCCAACCCCGGACTGGTGAGCCACTTCACGAAGCAGGCGCTGACCGAGATCGCCGCAGCCGTCGTGCGCGACGGGCTGCTCGCCGATCGTCACGACTCGATCAACGAAGCCCTCGCGGCGGGCCACTACAACGTGCTCGCCCAGCTGCTCGACGTGAAGACCATCCACGTGGCCGAGCGCGACACGCAGATCACCAATCAGCCCAAGCAGCCGGGCGAGTTCGTGAACACCTGGAGCGTCGACGGCTTCTACGAAGAGGGCGTCGCACCGGCGGAGATGGGATGGGGCACCCACGAGAAGTCGCTGCCCGCGCTGGCCTACACCCACGAGGGAGAGGGACCGAGGAACCAGATCTGCCTCGCGCAGATGGCCCACAAGACGCTGGTGCGCTCGTGCGTGCCGTCGGGACCGATCGTGGGCATGGTCATCCGCCACGGCGAGGCCTTCACCATCTGTGACCACCTCACCGTCTGGGACGGGGACACGCCCGTCTACCGGCCGACGGTGCACTACGCGTACTGTCCGAGCGACGCGGCGTGGGCCAGCTTCGTCGAGCTCGAGGGATCGCAGTACGACTACCCGACCAATCAGCGGATCATGAACGACGAGATCGTGTCGGGGCTCGACGAGCTCGGGGTGCTCTTGATGGGCCACCCCTACAAGGCGTGGTGGTCGGGGATGCTCACGTCGATCGAGGAGGCCCGCGCGGTCCTCCCGCACCAGAGTGCCACCACGATCCAGGTGGCGGCTTCGATCCTCGGCGCCGTCGACTGGCTGCTGCGCTCGCCGCGCGAAGGCGTTCGCGTGCCCGACGAGCTGCCCTGGCGCGACGTCATCGCGGTCGCGACCCCGTACGTCGGCACGACCTGGTCGGGGCCAATCGACTGGGACCCCGTGACCACCAAGGCCGACTGGTTCGACCAGTGGTCGGGGCGGACCCTCGATCACGACGACCTCTGGCAGTTCACGAACTTCCAGGCCTAGGCGCACGAGCCCCGTTCGAACGGACGTTCAGCTGCGCTGGGCGATCTGGATCAGGTTGCCGACGGTGTCGTCGAAGATGGCGATGACCGTCGAGCCCATCTCGATGGGCTCTTGGACGAAGACGACTCCGAGTTCGCGAAGGCGTGCGAACTCGTCGAGGACGTCGTCGACGGCGAACGAGGTCGCGGGGACACGGTCTCGCACGAGCGCCTCCTTGAACGGCCGCACCGCGGGATGCACGTCGGGCTCGAGCAACAACTGGACGCCGTGGGGCGCGTCCGGTTCGACCACGGTCAGCCAGCGATGTTGACCCACCGGGAAGTCGGACTTGGCGACGAATCCGAGGGTCTCGGTATAGAAGCGGAGCGCTTGCTCCTGGTCACTCACGAAGATGCTCGTCACGACGATTCTCACGATGGCTCTCCCGATGCTGGTGCTGTACTGGGACCGACACCACAGTTGTAACATGCCGTCGCGCGCCGTGCCCACCCAGCGCCGCCTCCGGGTCAGCGCCGGTGTCGACTCGGTAGCGTGGGCGCATGGCTCTCGACCTGGACGACGCCCGCGCCCGCTACCACTTCTCGCTCGCACCCGAAGACCATGAGCGACTCCCGTTCTACTCGGCGTTGCTCCGTTCGCTCGAGGTCGACAACCTCGCCCTGGAGATCCTGGCCGGGGTGCGCGCCGAGCAGCGCAATCCGATGCTCATCCTCGCGGCGCTGCATCTGGCCGCGTTGAGAGGACACCCGGTGCTGGCCCCGATCTACCTGGCCGCTCGCCGGGGCGAGCTTGCCGACCCGTTCGACGCGGCCCGCACGGTGCTCGCCGTGCTGCACGGCGAGCCCGAACTCGTGCGCCGCGAGCTGCACCGTTCCACCCAGACCAACGAACCAGGTCGCTCGGCGGTGCTCCAAGCGGTGATCGCGCGAGTCGCCGGGGGTCGCGGCGCGACGATCAACTTGGTCGACGTCGGGACCTCGGCGGGCATCAACCTCCACCTCGACCGGTTTCCCGTTCGCTCCAGCGACGACGTCAATCCCCTGACCCTCGTCTGTCAAGACCTCGGCGGGGTCGACCGCTCCCTGGCCCTGCCCGTGATCGAGTCGCGTGTCGGCATCGACCTCGCCCCGTTGGACCTCTCCGACGACGACCATCGGCTCTGGTTGCAGGCGTGCATCTGGCCCGAGGAGCAGCGTCGCCACGACCGCTTCGAAGCCGTGGTCGCGGCGCGCCGATGGTGGCCCGACTCGACGGTGTTGACGGGCCACGCGCTCGAACGCCTGGGCGAGGCGCTGGCCCTCGGCGACCCGCGGCACTTGACGGTCGTGGTGAACACGTGGGTCGCCGCGTACTTCTCGCGCGACGACCAAAACGCCTACTTCAACGAGATGGTCCAGCTCTGCGCCCACGACAACGTCGCGTGGGTGTCCATCGAAGGGCCGCTGGCCGTTCACTGGCCCGCTCCGTCGAGCGAGGGCGAGCCACCGCGCAAGGGTGGATCGCAGATCCTCGTGACGCTTCGCGGTGGCGAGCCGGCGTCGTGGGGCTGGTGCCATCCCCACGGCCACTGGCTCTGGCTGGACGTCCCGGCGAGGTCCGACCCTCCGAGCCGAAGTCCTCGGGCGGCTACTTCACCCTCTTGACCGGTTGGCGCAGGATCGTCTTCAGTTTCTCGGGAGCCGACTTACGAGGGTCGCTGAGATAGATCTCGTGGTGCTTCCCGTTGGCCACGAGCTTGTTGTCGGGCAGGTACCGGGTGTGGAGCTCGGTGATCGTCGGGCCTTCGTCGTCGTAGGGGCCGACGCACATCGTCCGCACGCAGAGCCCTTCGGTGAGGGCCTCGCGGCGGATCCCTGACAGGTCGAGCGTGGGCTTCTTCAGCGCGACGGTCGCGACCGCTTCCTTGAGCATCTTCGACGGGATCCATTCGGGAAGCATGATCATCATCGTCCAGCGCCACTCGCCCGTGTTCATCGCCGCGAAGTTGCCCATGTCGTCCGACCACCACAGTCCTTCGAGCGGCGCGACGGTGTAGTCCTTCGCCAGTTCCTTCTTGCTCGTGAACTTCAAGGTGTACGAGACCGAGTACAGCGCCTCGATGGCGTGCTGGTACTCCACCGAGGTGCGGGGGTCACCCTTGCCGTCGATCATCAGGTAGGTCATCTTGGGCACCTTGACCTGGGAGAAGGTCCCGGGCTTGGGGAGTAGAGCTCCTTGTAGCGCTTCTTGAAGTCGACTGTCTCCATCTGCACCACCTCCTCGCAGTAGGGCCGTCGAGGCCCAGACTAGGAGCGTCCCGCCGCCGCGCGCCGGCGCCGCTAGGGGACAAGGTCACTGGGAAGTCCCCCTCGGCCCGCCGGGTTCGACGTCGCCCGACGTCTATCCTGCGACCATGCGCGAAAGCGGTCTCCAGTTCGACGACGTCCTCGCCCGGCTCGCCGAACGCCAGGCCTCGGACCCGGAC
>JADGOJ010000055.1 GCA_017883045.1 Acidimicrobiales bacterium | reverse complement strand
TACAAGATGCGGCTGCGATGGGCTGTCGAATCGTACACTCCGAGACTTCAGCCGACACACCTGAATCGGCAAATCCGTCGCTTCACAACATGCTCGCAATCGGCTTCACCCAGTTGTATGAGAAGGAGTTCTACGCACCTTTGACGACGGCGGCAGCCGAGGCCTAGATATTTCTGCGACCTTCGTATGGCCACGTTCCGTTTGGACACGAAATCGGTGTCCCCCGGCACAAGGAGCGTTGCGCGACGGCCTACAGAACCAGAGTAGGGGTGGTTTGCGACACTGCCACTAATTCGAAGTGTCCGGCCCCCAAAAACTGGTCCACTTCGCATGTCAGTTGTCTATCAGAGTGATAGAGCGAAGGAGGGTAGTTGATGGCCGTCAAGAAATGCTCCGTGGAGCAGATCATCGCCAAGTTACGAGAGATCGAGAAGCTCACCGCGCAGGGCATGACGATCCCCATGGCGGCGAAGAAGGTGGGCGTGACCGACCAGACCTTCTACCGGTGGCGCACGCGCTACGGCGCGCTGAAGGAGGTCGAGGCCCGCCGGCTCGTGCTGCTCGAACAGGAGAACTCACGATTGAAGCGCATTGTCGGGGAGCAGGCGCTCGACAATTCGATGCTGAAGGATCTCAACAAGAGAAAATGGTGAGCCCGGCGCAGCGGAGAAGGGCCGCGAACTATTTGTTTCGCCGCTTCAAGCTTGCCGAATCCGGACCAAATGAAGTTCAGGAGACTTCGGAAGTGGATTCAGCCAACTGGCGCATCGTTCTTGTCCAGTTCCCCAATTGTCGTTGGGTCTTGTGCGGTCATCTACTCGGGACCGAACACCGGGATGAAGGATGTTTCGTCTTGCCCAGCTGGGGCGAAGTCAACTCGCACCGCCATCCCGATGAGGATCTGAGACGGCTCGACGTTCACCAGGTTCGTCATCATGCGCGGGCCTTCGGCCAGTTCGACGATGGCCGCAACGTAGGGGACACGGCTGGCGAACTCCGGAGTGTCGTTCTGGCGCACCACCGAGAAAGTGTAGACAGTCGCCAGTCCGCTCGCTATCTCCCAGTGGACGTTGGTGCTCCAACAGAACGGGCAGAAAGGCCGAGGGTAGAAGTGCACTCGAGCACAGGAATTACAGCGCTTGATGAGGAGCTCTCGGCGATTGGCGGCACTCCAGTACTCCTCGGTGCTCGAGTCGGAGACAGGTAACTGGTACGTCTGATAGGCCATAAGCACGGGTCGCCTTCGCCTCGTCGGGATCGCAATCGAACAGGAAGGCCCAAAAGGGCAATCTGTTACCCTAGCAATTCTAACTGGTCGCTGAGCCAACAGACTTCGGAGGAGGTGGGCTTGATGAGTTCTACGCGCACCGGCCGACGGGTCGCGATTGTCGGCGCCGCACTCTCAGACTGCGGGCGGGTGGACGACAAGACGGTGTACGAACTCCATTATCAGGCCACCGCGCGGGCATTGGAGGATGCCGGCCTTGGGCGCGGCGAAGTCGACGGGTTCATGTCGACCGGCACCGGTGTCATGGCACCGATTGAGATCGCTGACTACCTCCACCTGCGTCCGAGATGGGTCGACGGAACCAACGTCGGGGGCAGCGCCTGGGAGTTTATGGTCCAGCACGCGGTCGCCGCAATCTCCTCTGGGATGGTGGACGTCGTGGCCATCACCTACGGGTCGACGGCCCGGGCCGACCTGAAGCGGCGCCAGCGGTCCGCCAATCTGACGTTCGGGGGACGCGGCGCCGAGCAGTTCGAGCTGCCCTACGGGCACACCTTGATCTCGCGGTACGCGATGGCCGCAATGCGCCACATGTATGAGTTCGGCACCACGATCGAGCAGTTGGCCGAGATCGCCGTCTCCACCCGCTTCAACGCGTCGCTCAACCCCGACGCCTACTACCGTGACCTGATCACAATTGATGACGTGCAGAACTCGACGCTGATCGCCGATCCGCTGACGAAGTTGCACTGCTGCATCCGGTCCGACGGCGGGGGATCGGTCATCCTCACGAGCGAGGACCGAGCCCGCGACTGCGCCAAGGATCCCGTCTGGGTGCTCGGTACCGGGGAGGCGATATCGCATACGACGATGAGCGAATGGGAGGACTTCACTGAATCGCCGTGCGTCAACTCGGGTCGAGAAGCGTTCGGACGGGCTGGAGTGAAGCCGTCGGACATCGATGTCTGTGAGGTGTACGACTCGTTCACGCCAACGGTCCTGCTGACGCTAGAGGGGTTGGGCTTCTGCGCCAAGGGGGAGGGTGGCGCCTTCGTGGAGGGGGGGACACTCCGAGTTGGCGGCACCCTGCCCACAAACACCGATGGCGGTGGACTCTCGTGCGGTCATCCGGGGATGCGGGGCATCTTCCTGCTGGTCGAGGCGGTGCGCCAGCTCCGTGGGGAGTGCGGACCACGCCAAGTCCCCGACGCCGCACTCGCCTGCGTCAACGGGACCGGCGGGTGGTTCTCGTCGGCCGCCACCACCATCCTGGGGCGGGGTTGAAGTCGAGGCATCGGGAGAAGGTATTGTTCGTAGCCCTACAGCCCTCCTGAGGAGGTCGTCGACCGCCTGCGTCCTGGACGTACGGCCCTGAATGGAAGGAATGGCATGAGTCGCTTACTGGATGGAAAGGTTGCCATCGTCACGGGCGCCGGGCACGGGATTGGTCGCGGGCACGCGCTGGAACTGGCCAAGCACGGGGCATCGGTGTTGGTGAATGACTTGGGCACGGAAGTCGACGGCACCGGCTCGGGCAGGGACGCTGACGCGACGGTTGCACTGATCACTGATCGCGGCGGGGTGGCTGTGGCCAACTACGGCGATGTCGGCAGCGAGCGTGACACCAAGGAGATGGTGGACCAGGCGGTCGAGACGTTTGGGCGCCTGGACATCGTGGTGAACAACGCGGGCATCGTGCGCGACCGCGTGGTCTGGAAGATGACGCCGGAGGACTTCGACCTCGTGATGCGGGTTCACCTTCGAGGCTCCTGGCTGATGACTCACTTCGCGGCCATCCACTGGCGATCGATCGCCCAGAAGGCCGAAGGACCCGTGCGGGGCCGCATCGTCAATACCACCTCGGGAGCCGGGCTGGTGGGGAACTTCGGTCAGAGCAACTACGCCACTGCCAAGGCGGCCATCGCGGGGCTCACCCTCACCACCAGTCTCGAGTTGTACAGCATCGGGGTCACGGTCAACGCCATTGGGCCGGGGGGGCTGACCAGGCTGTCGGCAACCATCCCCGGATTCGACGCGGCGATTGAACCCGACGAGTTGGGAGACGACGAGTACCACCCGCTGGATCCGGCAGGGAGCTCGCCCGTGGTGGCGTGGCTCGCCAGCGACGAGGCGCAGCACGTCACCGGACAGGTCATCAGGGTGCTGCGAGACAGGATCTACCTCATGGAGGGATGGACCGAGGCGGTCGAGGTTGCCAGCGGCGAGCGCCGCTGGGACGCCACCAAGCTCGGCACGGTGTTCGCCACCGACATCTTCAAGACGAGGGCCCCGGGGCTGCGCGCGTGAGCGCCGACGTGGAACTGGCGGGTGGTGACCTGCTTTACCGCGTCGAGGACGGAGTGGCGTGGATCACCTTGAACCGACCCGACGTGGCCAACGCGCTCACTCCGAGTCAGCGCAACATCATCATCGATCTTCTGCGATCCTGTGACGAGGACCGGGCGGTGAGGGCGATCGTCCTGGGCTCCACGGGCTCGCATTTCTGCAGCGGCGCCGACCTGCGCAACGAGGGTCCCGAGACCGGCGCTGGTCCCGAGGTCCGCAACCAATCGCAGTCGGTCATGGTGATGAAGATGATGGCCTATGGCGCGAACCGGCTCATGCCCGCGTTGCAGGACTGCATGAAGCCGGTGCTCGCGTCAGTCCAGGGCACGGCGGCCGGTCTAGGGGTGCAACTCGCGCTCTCGTGTGACCTCGTGATCATGGCTGAGGAGGCGTCGTTCATTGAGATATTCGTCCGCCGGGGTCTGGTCCCCGACGGAGGCACTGCGTACTTGCTCACCCGATTGGCCGGGCAGCAGCGAGCGAAGGAGTTGATGATGCTGGGTGAACGAATCAGTGCCGCCAAGGCCCGCGAGTACGGCCTGGTCACCGAGGTCGTGTCGCGGGATCGACTGGCGGCGCGCACCGCCGAACTGGCGGCCGCTCTCGCTGAGGGCCCCACGGTCACCATGGGGCTCATCAAGCGCCTGACCAATCGGGCTCTTGACGTGGATCGCGACACGGCGCTGTTTGAGGAGTCCTTGGCCCAGGGCCTGATCCTGACAACTTCGGATGCGCAGGAAGGCGTTGCCTCGTTCGTCGAACGCCGGCCGACCGAGTTCCGGGGATTCTGACCTTCGCCGTCGCGCCGACGGCCAACCGGTCGGTCCGAGGGCATGGGCTGGTCCTGGTGGCGCTGGGTGCTCTAGCCTGAGTGCGTTGGAACGGCGAGACAATAGGGGGATCGCGTGCGCGACGAGACGGCCTCGGAGACCGAACGAAGCGGGCGGGACCCTGGCGAAGCCGAGGACGATACCGACGGGTTCGCACGGGTGGCGGCGGAGCTCGAGATCCGCAATCTGGTCGCCCGGGTCGCCCAATTGGCCGATCACGGCGACCTCGACGAGTACGTGAACCTGTACACGGACGACGGACGATGGGAGTACCCGGGCGCGCCCCGCCGCGGCCGCGCGGACATCCTGGCCGGCGCCCGGGAGCGCCGGACCGACAAGGTGACCGGGCCCGGGAGCGCGAGTCGCCACGTCATCACGACGCTGGCGGTGCGGGTCGTCGATGATCGTTCGGCGACCGCCGATTCGTACTGGTTGTTCCTGCGCGACACCGCGACCACCCCGGTCATCGTGAGCATGGGGCACTACCACGACGAGCTCCGGTTCGACGACGGCAGGTGGCGGATCGCCCGGCGCGACATCACCCTCGGCTGAGGCGCCGCCCGGGCCACGAACGACGTCGCACGGGATGATCCAGACACGACGAACGAAAGGCGGAGTGCACGAATGCTCACACTCGAAGAACTGGCGGCCGAGGTTGGGTCCCTCAGGCGGCGAGTCGATGCGTGCGAGAGCGTGCTCGCCATCCAGGCAATGAAGGCCCGCTACGCCGAACTAGTCGATCGGCGGTTCTCGGCCGGGCGCGTCGTCGACCAATCGACCCTGGCCGAGCTCGCGGCGGGCATTGCCGACTTGTTCACCGCGGACGGTTCGTGGGACGGCGGACCGGGTCTTGGCGTCTCCGTTGGCCGCCCGGCGATCGCGAGCCGGTTGTCTGGTACGACGTTCTCGTTCTCGCGGCACTTCTTCACGAATCCGCGCATCGTGGTCGACGGCGACACGGCGAGGGGCCGGTGGGACATCTTGAGCCCCTGTCGCCGAGCGACTGGCGAGTCCTACTGGATGTGCGGCTACGAAGACGACCAGTACGCGCGAATCGACGGCGTGTGGCTCCATCGATCGATGAAGCTCACGACCGTGACGATGACTCCGGTAGGTGAGGACTGGACGAAGATCTTCGTCTGATCTGCGGGGACACCGGCTCCGAATCGTCCGGCCCAGTCCTGGCATCGGGTCACCGCCCTCGTGCCGTCGGAGCGGCTCGACTGCGGGTACGGCCTGCTCGCACCGCGGGCAGCACTAGCCTTGGGGTGTACGGCCGGACCACGGGGACGAGACGTTGCCCTTGCCGTTCACCGGACCACCGAGTGACGGGAGCGTGGATGACGGTGCGCATGGACAGCGGCCAGGCCTCCTTCGCGGACATCTCGGCGCTGACCGCTCTGGCCTATCGGTACGCGTCGGCGGTGGACCAGCGTGATCGCGAGATGCTGCTTAGCGTGTTCCATCCTGACGCCATCCTTCGCGTGATTCGCAGGGGACCCGACGGCCAAGAGCGGATCTCAATTCGGACGGGTCACCGTGAGGTCGGCGAGATCACCGAGCTCATCTCGCGCTACCACCGGACATTCCACTTCGTGGGCAATCACCGTTACGAGTTGAGCGGCGACCACGCCACTGGGGAGGTGTACTGCATGGCGCGCCACCTCACGCTGGACGACCGTGGTGGCACCGATGTCGTGATGTTCATCCGCTACCGCGACCTCTACCGGCGTGGCGCCGACGCCGCGTGGCTGGTGGCCGAGCGCGACGTCCAGGTCGACTGGAGCGAGGAGCACGTCGGCGTCTCACCCTGGACGACCAATCCTGCCAGCGCACAATGACCTGCGTCGATGAAGGTGATGATCGTCGGGCGCGGCGGCACGGATCGCGAGCATGTTCGCCCACGGCGGCGCGGGCCGGCAGCGAGATGAGACCGTGACCACGCCACTGCAGTTGTCGACGTCGCTGCCCACGTTCGTCGCGCGGGACCCCGGCGACTGGTCCCACCTCACCGAGTTCGCGCGGGCGGCTGACGTCGCGGGTGTTGACCGAATGGTCATGTCCGATCACGTGGTGTTTGGCGAGCATCTCGAGGCCTACGCCAATCCCGCCAACGGCGGGGCGCGAGGGGGCAAGCAGCCAACTGGTCCCGACGGGGCGTGGCTCGATCCCCTCGCCACCATTGCCTATCTCTCCGCCGTCACGACGCGGGCGCGATTCGCGACGAACATCCTGATCGCGGCGCTGCGGCGACCGGTGGTGCTGGCCAAGATGGCGGCGACCATCGACGTCCTGTCCCACGGTCGACTGGATCTCGGCGTTGGCGTCGGTTGGCAGCGCGAGGAGTACGAGGCCGCCGGCCTGTCGTTCGACAACCGGGGCCGATTGCTCAATCACACGATTGAGGTCTGCCAGGCGCTCTGGCGTGACCAGACAGTCACCTACACCAGTGAGGAACTCTCGTTCAGCGGCATCCACCAGATGCCCAAGCCGAGGCAGTCGGGTGGCGTGCCGATCTGGGTCAGTGGCACGGTGAACAGTCGTTCGATGGACCGACTGGCTCGTTACGGTTCAGGCTGGATTCCGTGGGGCGATGATGCCGCCGATGTCGAGAGTGGCATCGAGCGCATGCGCACGGCGGTGGCGGCCATGGGCCGCGCTCCCGAAGGGATCGGTGTCGTCGGAACGCTGCGATCGGTGCGAAGCGACGACGGGATCCT
Source organism: Acidimicrobiales bacterium (assembly GCA_017883045.1). Lineage (GTDB taxonomy): Bacteria > Actinomycetota > Acidimicrobiia > Acidimicrobiales > RAAP-2 > RAAP-2. The sequence goes on along the minus strand of JADGOJ010000055.1, from coordinate 8,111 downwards.
CGATCTCACGCGGACGATGGAGCCGGTGGCCCGCCTGCGCGCGGCCGGTGTCACCGATTGCCGCATCGCCCTCTCGCCGCCAGATCGCCGGGCCGACCTCACGGACTTCCTGGGCGAAGTCGTGTCGGCCTTCCGGTCGGCATCGGCGTAACGGCGCACGACGGCCGGCGGCCGACGCAACCGACGGTCGTTGCCGCGCTCGGGCCGATCGCGCTGATCGTGCCGCACACCAGTCCCGATGCGACCTCCGACAGGACGTCGGTACGCGAGAACTCGGCATGGTGCGCGAACCCGGGTCCGTTGCCATCGGTACCGGGGTGCGCTAACGTTCAAGCGCTTGGTTGATTTCGATTCGCTTCCACGTCCGTTTGGGGCCGCTCTCGGCGGACAACAGCTACTGGACGGCTCGGCGGACAATCGATCGGAGAGTGTGGCTCGTCGACGTGCGGCCACTGGATCTTGGGGGATGACATGGCGATAGCAAGGCCGTTGGCCGGAGTGAGGGTCATCGAGAGTTCGATTCTGGGTCCGGCGGAGATGGGTGGACTGCTCGCCGACCTCGGGGCCGACGTGATCAAGGTCGAGCCACCCGGGGGTGACTACGCGCGCAGGATGACCTGGCCGATCATCCGGTCCCCGGACGGCACCGAGGAGCGGTCACTTCTCTTCCTCCATATCAATCGCGGCAAGCGATCGATCGTCATCGACCTTCGTCAACCCGCCGGCGTCGAGGCGTACCTCGATCTGGTTCGTCACGCCGACGTCGTCATCGAGGCGATGCGCCCCGGGGCGCTGGCCAAGCGAGGACTCACGTTGGAGCGCCTCCGCGAGGCGAACCCGGCAGTGGTCTTCTGCTCGATCTCTGGCTACGGCGCGACTGGACCTTACCGAAACTTGCCGGCACACGGCATTGCATTCGACACGTGGGCTGGCCAGGTGCCCGTCGAAGTGGACGAGAACGGCTTCAGGGTCATGGGTGAGCACACCAGCGTGGGCATCCACGCCGGACCACTGTACGGTGCACTCGCCATCTTGGCGGCCGTGATCCAGGCGCGCGAGACCGGCGAGGGGTGCGTCATGGAGGTGGCCCAGTCCGACGCGGCGGCGTACTTCGACTGGTACCGCATCGAGACGTGGCGCAGTTACGAACGACCCGAGGACGAGGTATTCGGCAACGCCGCCGATAACGGTGAGCGAAGGGCGCCGGGCGTGAGTGGGATGCGGGGCGGGGTCCGATACCAGATCTACCCGTCGAGCGACGGGTTGGTGCTCTTCATGGCGAGCGAGCAGGAGTTCTGGAAGAACTTCTGCGAGGGCGTTGGTCGGCTCGACCTCTTCGAACGGTGGCCCGGAACGACGTTCGGCGACCATGCCCGGGGTAACATCGAACTGCAGGGGATCCTCACCGGGATCTTCGCCACTCGAACCACGCAACAGTGGATCACCTTCGCGAACGAGCACAACACCACGATCGCGCCGGTGAACACGCCCAAGTCGATTGCGGACGATCCGCAGTTTCAGAACCGGTTCACCTGGCAGCCGAAGGAACAGGTCGATGCGGACATGCTGGCCTATCCGGTGAAGATCGAGGGCGCCGATCTGCCGGTGCCCGCACGGGCGCCGTCGCCGGGTCAGGACTCGGAGGCGGTGTTGCGCGACGTGGCGGGCTACGACGCGCAGCGCATCGAGACGCTTCGCGCCGAGGGCACGATTGGTTGACCCTTCGGTGGCGCTCGTCGGCCACCGGTGGTCGACGTGGGGCCCCTGCGTTGACCGGCGCGCGACGGCTGCGGCGGTTCGGTTCGCCGGACGTGTCGCAGTATGGTGAGGTCTTCGAGGTGGCCGGTCCGTGACGTGGTCGGCCACCGGGGCCATGAAAGAGATGAGACGACGCATGGTTGAGATTCGCTTCGACGACTACGAGGGCCTGAACGGCCACATAGGGGAGTTCAGCGACTGGAGCGAGCCGTTCACGCTCACCCAAGAGATGATCAATCAGTTCGCCGAGTTGACCGGCGACCATCAATGGATCCACGTCGATGTCGAGCGAGCGCGCCAGGAGAGCCCGTTCGGCGGCCCGATAGCGCACGGATTCCTCACGCTGAGTCTGATCCCGCACTTGGTGCCGGCCAGTGAACTGCGGATTGTCGGATTCGCGAGTGCTGCCAACTACGGGGCGGAGAAGTTGCGGTTCATTGCACCCGTGCCCGCCGGCTCCGCAATTCATGCGAGGAACCGAGTGGTTCGGGTCGAGGCCAAGCCGCGGGGCACGCTGATCACTCGGGAGATCGAAATTGGCGTGGTCGGTGACGACCGGCCGGCGGTGTTGTACGCCATGCAAGTGCTCTACATGTGACCGGCCCGCATCTTGGCGCCGGGTTCTTCGTCAGCGCGCCCGTGTGAGGTCGCGAGCTCGTTCGGTCAGGGCACGTTTGTCGACCTTGCCGACGGACGTGAGTGGCAGTTCGGTCACGAGTTCCACAATGTCGGGAGCCTTGTAGTTGGCAATCGACTTCTGGGCCCACTCGCGGATCTGCGCCAGCGTGGGTTCGTTCTCGCCCTTGGTGGGAACGACGAAGGCGACGCCGACCTGCCCGAGCACGGGGTCGGCCTTGGCGACGATCGCCACCTGGGACACAGACGGGTGGCCGGACACCACTCGCTCGACCTCGGCCGGGTACACGTTGTACCCGCCGCGCAGGTACATCTCGGTCCGTCGGCCGATCAGGGTGAGATACCCCTCCTGGTCCAACGAACCGACGTCACCGGTGTCAAGCCAGCCGTCAGCGTGCAGGACCGAAGCCGTCGCTTCGGGGTCCTCCCAGTAGCCGCGCATCATCGCCGCCGACTGGCACAGGACGCTGCCGAGTGTCCCTGACGGCACGTCGAGGCCATCGTCACCCACCACTCGAATACGGACGTTCGCGCGAGCCCGTCCCACGGTACGTGCGATGAGCTCGGGACGGTCGCCGGGCAAAGAGCCGGTTGCGAGGGCGGATTCGGTGCTCGCGTAGCCGATCACCACGGGACAACCCAGCCGCTCCTGCATCTCCTGGATGAGGCTTGGCGAAGCCGGGGCGGCGCCGGTACCGCAGATTCGTAAGTGGGAGAGATCGGTGGCATCGAAGTCGGGGGCGTCGAGGAGCAGTCGCCACTGGGACGGAACTCCCTGGCCGACGGTCACCCGCTCTTGTGCCATCAACGAGAGGACGGTACTCGCCTTCCACGGTGTTGGCGGGATCACTGTGGTGATGGCGTACTCGATCTCCTCGCTGAGGTGCACCATGTAGGCGACGTGAGCGAACGGCGTCGAGGAGATGCGTCGGTCGAACGGCGCGCGGAGCGGTCCGGCCCCGAGTGACACGGCGGCGAGACTGCGGTGGTCGAAGACTGCACCCTTGGGCGCGCCGGTCGTGCCACTGGTCCAGACCACGGCCACCGGGCGATCAAGGTCCGGGGCAGGGAGCCGGGCTGGACGGCCGAGGGTGCGCAGCGGCGCCAACTCGGAGCGCGTGAGGTGGACGTGCTCGCCCTCGGGTACGAGCCGGTCATCCTCGCTGATCACGATATACGGTCGGCTCCGGTGCAAGATGCTCGCCACCTCGTCGGGCCCCAGCCGGGGATTGATGCCTGAGGTGATGGCCCCCAGTCTCATCGCCGCCTGGTAGCAGACGGCGTAGTCGATGCACGACGGCAGAATGAGCGCCACCACGTCGCCCACTCCCACGCCGAGTTCGAGAAATGCCGCCGCCGTGCCGTCGGCGGCGTCATTCCACTGGCCGAAGGTCAGTCGGTCTCCGTTCGCCTCCACGTAGGCGTCGCGCTGACCGAACTCGGCGGCCGCCGTCTCGAGCAGCTCATGGGCGGTGATGTCGACGTCGTGCACAATCACCGGCGGTGCGATGAGGTCGGGACTCATCGAAGCCCGCCGGCGTCATTCGCCTGCGGCGTTGCGCAGGCGCCACACGCCGCCGCCGCAGTTCGCTTGGCCATCTGATGTCCTTCGCAGCTCAGGAGTGATCGGCGCTGCCGATCCGTTGTCGAGGAATCTAGCGGTCGGCGATCGGTGGGTGCGATGGTCGGGCTCGTCGCATGGCGCGACGCCGAACCAGTGGGCGCCTGGGGATCCCCGTCGGGTTTCGCTGTCGCGAGGACCCTCGCCCCGATCTGCGCGACCAGAACCCCCCGGGCGACCCCAGCGCTCACGAGGTGGGCCCTTCGCGCCAGAACGCCTGCCAGCTCGCCCACCGTTCAGGCAGGTCGGCCGAGTGGAGCATCGGGTTTCCCGGAAAGTGGAAGCGACCCGGCACGTCGGAGGGCCGCTCGAGTACGTCGGCGGCATAGAGGGCGTGCACGCTCCGACTGCGAAAGTACCAGCGACCGGCACGACGTTCGTAGCGGTCCCAGTACTGCATCGGCATGACGATCCATTGGTTCCCAACCTCGTGCTCGGGCCGGCAGTAGACAACGCCCGTGGCGTGGTCGTCATCCACCAGATCGATGACGTGGTTGCCGATCAAGTGGAACGTCGTCGAGTACGGACGAAGGACCGGATCGAACCACTCGGCCAAGGCTTCGCGGCCGACTCCACTATCGGCGCTCCGCACGTCCTCGACGAAGAGGTCGACGAGCGCGGCGACATCGCGACTGTCGAGTGCGAGCGCGTAGCGTGCGGCGAGTTGGCGGATCTCCTCGCGAGCTTCGAGCGCCGCCAGCCGCCCATCGGTATCACTCATGGGGGCCTTTCTCGGTTGGGACGGTTGGCCCAATCTACATAGCAAGCGCTTGGTACACTAGCGGCAGCTGCATCCGCTCGACGCCGCGGCGTGTCGGGCTCGACGGGACAGGGGGAGGTGCCGTCATGAAATTCGGGATATTCCCACCGGTCGTTGCCGGTGTCTGTGCCGATCCGGAGTGGATGGCGGAGTTCGCTGCGCACTCCGAACGCAGCGGATTCGAGTCGCTGGTCGTCGTCGAGCACACGGTCGTGGTCACGGGCACCAAGAGCACGTATCCGTACGCTCGCTCTGGTCGCATGCCGCTGGCCGACGAGTGCCCGATTCCCGACCCGCTCGACCTCTTGAGCTTCCTCGCGGCCAAGACCGAACGCATCGGGCTGGCGACGGGCGTGCTCGTCATCTCCAACCATCACCCCGTGGAGCTCGCCAAGCGCGTTGCCACGCTCGACGTCCTCTCGAAGGGACGCGTACGACTCTGCGTCGGGGTGGGCTGGATGCGCGAGGAGATCGAGGCGTGCGGCACCGACTTCGCGACGCGCGGGCGCCGCGCTGATGAGGCGATTGATGTGATGCGGACCCTGTGGGCCGAGGGTGGTCCCGAGGGGGCTGCGTTCGAGGGCGAGTTCTTCTCCTTCAAGGGTGCGCACTCGTTTCCGAAGCCCCGCTCGGGAGGGGTCCCCATCCACATCGGGGGGCACAGTAACGCCGCAGCGCGGCGCGCGGGCCGAAGGGGCGACGGCCTCCAACCCCTCGGACTCGACCCGGCGCGATTCGCCGAACTGGCGGTACTCATGCGCCGTAGCGCCGAGGGGGCGGGGAGGGACCCCGATCTCCTCGAGCTCACCGCCAGCGGGTTGTTGTCCAAGACCAACGACGACGCCGTGCGAATCGCCGAGGAGGCCGGCGTCGACCGGATGATCCTCCAGGCCTCGCCCACCACCGAGCTCGATCGGGCCCTGGAGGAGATCTCGGCATTCTCGTCATCCATGGGCCTGAAGGTGCAGCAGTGACTCGCGGTCTGCTCACCGACAAGGTCGCTGTGGTGACGGGTGGTGGCGGTGGCATTGGCGGGGCGATTGCGCGACGCCTGGCCGCAGAGGGCGCGAAGGTCGTGTTTAACGAAATCGACCAATCGTTGCTGGACGCGACCGTGAGCGACATCGAGGCCGCCGGCGGCGTTGTGACGGCCGTGCGGGGCGATATCCGGTTGCCCGAGGCCGTGGACGCGCTCGCGGACGCGGCGATGGCCGTCGCGAACGGACGGGTCGACATACTCGTCAACAACGTAGGGGACTACCGTCCCGCGGGACGGTTCCTCAAGACCTCCCGGGAGCGATGGACGGCGAGTTACGCGATGAACCTCGAGCACGTGTTCGCCTGCACCCGGGCCATTGCGCCCGCGATGGTCAGTCAGGGCTCGGGCAGCATCGTCAACGTCTCGACCGTTGAGGCATTTCGGGGCATTCCGGCCAATGCGGTGTATTCGGCGTTCAATGCCGGCGTGAACGCGTTCACGAGGAGCCTCGCGGTCGAACTCGGGCGCGACGGGGTGCGCGTGAACGCGATCGCCCCGGATCTGATGGACACGCTGCAGACGCCGGTCGAGGCGATGCTGTCGGGCCGCGACCCCTCACTGGTGCGTCAATGGGTTCCGCTCGGCCGCTTCGGGCGTCCGGAGGACTGCGCGGATGTCGTCGTCTTCCTCTGCAGCGAACTGTCCAGTTTCGTCACCGGCCACGTCATACCCGTGGACGGGGGGACGACGGCGGCAAGCGGCTGGTATCAACGGGCGGACGGCAAGGGCTGGACCAACCTGCCGACGGCTCCCTGAGCCGCCCTCGCCGCGGCTCCTGGGGAGCAGCGTGATCGGGAAGGTTGGGGAGGTCCACGCGGCGCCCGTCACGACGCCAGGCCGTCATCGTGGTCTCCCGGCGTGGTGCGACGGGCGCGGGGTGGCTACTGCCGGTTCGCGGAACTGGCCAGGTTGACTTCGAGCACGGTTCCGCTCGTGAAGCCGGGGTCCTCGACGAGGTAGATGACCGCGCGGGTGACGTCCTCGGGCTCGAGCCACGCCACGCCCATCGGATTGAGGTTCTCGAACCGGGGTCGGGCGTCAGCTTCGGTGGGTTGGTCGATCTCGGGGCAGAAGAGCCGGAAGGTCGAATCGTTGAGGATCATCGGTGTCCCGACCGACGTCGGGCAGACGACGTTGGCGGTGATGCCGAGCTTCGCGGTCTCCAGGGCCACCGACTTGACCAGTCCAATCAGGCCCCACTTCGAGGCCGCGTAGTGGCCCAGGTTCGCCATGCCGGAGCGACCCGCACCCGACGACGTCGCAATGATGCGGCCATAGCCCGCACGAGCCATGTGCGGCACGGCCGCGCGTATGCAGTAGAAGGCGCCGCTGAGGTTGGTCTCAATGGTGTCGTGCCACCGGTCGTCGCTGAGTTCGGCGACCGGTGAGAAGCTGCAAATGCCGGCGTTGGCGATCAAGATGTCGAGTCGACCGTGGTCGGCGACGATGCCGTCGACGAGGTCGGTCACCGCCTCGGCGTTGCGCACATCGACGACGGCGGCGTACGCCTGCCCACCTGCCGCGCTGATCGAGCTGACGGTCTCATCGAGATCTCGACGCGTGGCCATCGGGTAGGGGACGCTCGCAATCTGGGTGTCGGTGTCGCAGACGACCACGACGGCACCCTCGCGCGCCAGGGCGATCGAGTGGGCCCGGCCCTGTCCTCGGGCGCCACCGGTGACCAATGCCACTCGTCCGTTCAAGAGTCCCATGCGGGCCCTTCCTCTCCCCTCGAGGCCCTTGGGCCGCGCGGACGTTGCGTGCAGCTCGGACCAGTCCGTGTCACGAGGGGAGCGCCGGACCCGATTCGCATCGGTCCCAGGCTCACGTTCGACCGCTCTCAGCGGTCCGGGCCGTCGGCCGGTTCTGGACTGGGTGCAGCTTCGGCTGCCGCTTGGCGGAGGACGAGCTTGTCAACCTTGCCACTCCCGTTGCGCGGGAGTGACTCCACAATCTTTACGGTCCGCGGCACCTTGTAGTTGGCCAATTGACTCCGGCAGTAGTCGAGCAGCTCCCGCTCGCTCGCCCCATCGCGCTGGCGAAGAACGACGTAGGCCTGACCGACTTCGCCCATCCGCTCATCGGGCACGCCGATGACTGCAACCTCGGAGACCGCGTCGTGGTGACGTACACGGCGAAGCTGCCCGCGGGGGCGACGCTGGCGCTGGACGCGCTCGTGACACCCGCGCCCGAGGACGGTGCGCGGCCGCCGGGCGGCGCGGTCCTGGAGTTCGAGAGCCCGGCCGCACCCACCTTGACGAAATCGAAGACCGGAGATTTCTTCGAATGGTCGCAGA
>JADGOJ010000054.1 GCA_017883045.1 Acidimicrobiales bacterium | reverse complement strand
CCCTCGCGCGGCGTTGCGCTTCGTGCTCGACGCCGCCGACCGGATCCGACTGGAGGCGCCCAAGTCGCTGAAGGCGGAGCTGGCGGACTGGTTGAAGGGCGTCAACCGCGGCAAGGCCGACAACCTGGCCACGTTGAAGTTCGAAGGTCCGCCGACCAACGACGTGCTGGGCCAGACCCTGCAGCTGATCCACGCGGTCTACGTCGCCGAGGACGGCCTGCGCATCAGTGAGCTCGCCACCCGTTTCTCGCTCGACCCTCGCCACGTGCGCTTGATCATGGACCGCCTCGTGTCGCTCGAGCCGATGGTCGGCGCCACCGACGGCACCGGCGCGTTCCCGGCCCACCTGATCAAGGAGTGTGACGACTGGGACGACGAGGAGAACGACGATTCGACGTACCGGGCCGACTTCAGCGACCTGCCGGAAGGTGCTGACGAGCCCTCGCCCTACATGTGGCGCGACCTTTTCGAGTTGAACATCGCCCTGCGGGAGGCTTCGCGGGTCTACCAAGACCCCGCGATCTTCTCGGCGATCGAGAAGATCGAGGAGGCGACGAGTTCGCACGTGCAGGTGGAGATGACGACCAACGAGACCCTGCTCGCCGACGTCACGACGGCGGTGGAGCAGCATCAACAGATCAAGATCCTCTACACCTCGGGCACCGCCGAAGTGGCCCAGGCCCGATCGATCGAGCCGCGTGAGGTCAAGGTGTTGAACGGCCACACCTACGTTCGCGCCTACTGCACGACGCGTGAGGCGTGGCGCACGTTCCGAGTCGACCGGATCAACGCCATCGTCGCGACGTCGCCGGCGACCGAGCCCCGTCCCGCTGACACCGCGGCGAACTGGCTGACCCAGGTCGGCGAAGAGGGTGACGAGGTCGTCATCATCATCGAGCCGCACCTACGCTGGCTCTTCGAGCCTCTGCCCAACGCGCAGTGGCTGGCCCTGCCCGACGGGCGCCACGCGGTGAGGTTCCGCGTGGCCGACGGTGCCTTCCTCGACCACCTGCTGCTGCGAGCGGGCTCGGGGGCCGTCGTGGCGACGCCCAGGTTCGCCAAGGCGGGCCACGAACTGGCGAAGAGGATCGCCGCGCAGCTCTAGGCGACCGTTGGGCACCGCGGGAGGTGTCCAGTGGTGCGGATCTACGTACGGCGTTCGAACGACGTCAGCTACTTCACGAACGACGACGCGCGCGAGATCGACGGACTGCGCTCGGGCGGACCGGGCTGGTGGCTGCGCGGGTCGGGCGACCCGGCCGAGGCCCGCGAAGTGTCCGACGTTCTCCAAACGACCGAGCGATCGACGGTGCACGGCTACGACATCGTCATCGCCGCGCCCCGGCCGGTCTCCGTGCTGCTCGGGGTGGACGCCGTCAGCGCACCGGGCGTGGTCGAAGCCCATCGCCAGTCGGTCCACGCGGCGATGGACTACCTCGAGGATCACGCCCTGGTGGTTCGCGACCGGCGACTTGGTGTCGACCGCGACGAGTCTGGACGTTGGCGAAGCATCATCAGCTACACCCACGGGATCAACCGTCATGGCGAGCCGCACCTGCACGACCACGTGTTGGTCGGAGCCCGACCCGACGCAGCGCGAACCGTGCTCGACAGCCGCGCACTCTTCGCGCACACCCAGGCGGCCGACGCTCTCTACCGGGCCTCGCTTCGTCACGAGCTCGCCGAGCGCACGCCATGGTCGTCGTGGCGGTCGTTCGAAGGCGTCGAGCATGTGGTCGGACTCGACGAGGGGTACCGCGCGTTGTGGAGTGGGCACCACCAACAGCGCGGGGAGAAGCTGCGGTGGGGGCGCGCCGAGACCGTGGCTTCCTGGGCGAAGGATCTCGGGCGCTTCGAGTCACAAGGCGTGATGGCCGAGCCGCACGAGCGACGCTCGCTCGACGAGCACGCCTTCGCGGGCGCGTTCGAGGGCCGCCACGACGTTTCCCGGCGCCACGTGGTGGCCGCCTGGGCCAACGCCGCGCGCTTCGGTCAGGATCCCCGCTCGATCGCGAGGGCGATCGACGCTCTCTATCCGGACTTGAACGGCTCGCGGGGTGTCCACGAGCCCCCGATCAGCGTGCGCGACGCGCGAATGGTGCCGCTGGTTCGAGAGCACGGGCCACGCCCCCTCGATGAACGGCTGTTCGACGAGTGGCGTCAGCGCTCGCGCGCCCCACGCTCGAGGTCCGAGCGATCGAGGTGATCGCGAAAGCGACGATCTCGGTAGGCGGGTGTCAACTCGACCCACCTCATCCTCTTGCTCGCATCGAGGCCCATCGCGTAACCGGGACGACCGTGTGCGAGTTCGGCGAACGAGGCGCGGTCACGCTCCACCCAACTCGTCGAGCGACCGGCGATCCGACCGCGGGGGCCGAGCTGGAAGGTGGGCGAGGCCACCATTGTTCGACCGGCGAGGTGGCGCAGCATCTCGAGGGTCGTCCGGTCGGCGATCCCGGGCAGCACGACAGTTGTCGGGAAGAGTGAGAGGAATCCGTCGGCCGCGGCTCCCCATCGGTGGCGGGCCTGACTGAGGTCCTGGAGGCAGGCCAGCGTCAGGACCCCCTGGCCGCCGCCTTCGGAGACGATCCCGGCCAGGCGGGGCAGCGGGGCGACATTCGCGAGTTCGTCCAGGGCCAGCAAGAGGCGGGCCCCCTGGCCGTGGCGGTCGTAGGTGGCGTGGACCAGTTCCTCGATCAGTCCGACCACGAGAGGGGTGGACACGGCTTGGTGGCGGCTGGGAGCGACGATGTGCAACTGGTGGGGGCCCGACAGGAACGCGTCCACGTCGAGTGGGGCCTCACGCGCCGAAGCTCGCGCGGCGTCGGTTCGCACTCCGGCGAAGAGCCCCGACGCCGTGGACCAGATGCTCGAGCGCTCGCGTTCCTCGGTCGCCAGCACTCCGCGAAGCGACGTCACCGAGGGGTGGTGCTCGCCGTGACGTTCGAGAAGTTCGTGCACGACGTCGTCGCAACGGCGTTCATCAACTCGCGACGCGAGTCGTCCGAGTGACTCGCCGCGAAGTGCGGCGGCGTGCAGAAGTGGAGCGACGAGTGCACCCGCACGCTCGGTCCAATGATCGTCACTCCGTTCCGGTCGACCACGGCGAGCGACGTCAATCAGAGTGCGCGACGCCAAAACTGCACCATCCCAGTCAAAAGATTGTCGAATCGGCGAGTAGCCGATCCGCTGCACGCCGGGTGGTGTCGGCACCGTTCCCGAAGGATCGAACAACAACGTCGCACCATCTCGACGTGCTCGCGCCATCAGTGAGACGACGTCGTTCTTCGTCGACGTCACTACACAGGAAGAGGTTGTCATCAGGAGATTTGGAACAACGAGTGAAGAGGTCTTTCCACTGCGACTCGGACCCAACACGAGTGTCGATCGCTCCGCTCCACTCATCGCATCACCATCGACACCTCTGCCGAGATAGATGCCGGCGCAGTTCGTCACCAAAGACATCTGTTGTAAAAAACTTCGAAATGCTTGACATTGGTGTGCAAAGCGAGTGAACTTTTGAATGTCCTTCTGCGGAGGAGGTGAACGTGGAGTGAAACGTTGCTTGCAACGTTTCACTGAAGCGCTCGTTTGCGTAGGACCGTGCACTGCGATCAGTCGCCACACAGCCGGGATGCTGGGTGGTACATGAGCGAGTTCACGCAAGTCAATGCGGTACCCGATTTCGAGATCACCACGGTGGTGCCCTCGAGGTCCCAAATTGATTCAACGTTGAGTCCCAAGGAGGGAAAGTGGCAACAGCCGCGAAGAAGAAGGCTCCAGCCAAGAAGGCTCCAGCCAAGAAGGCCCCTGCAAAGAAGAAGGCCCCTGCGAAGAAGGCCGCTGCTAAGAAGGTAGCCAGGAAGGCTCCTGCGAAGAAGGCCCCAGCGAAGAAGGCTGCGAAGAAGCGTCCTGCTGCGAAGAAGGCTGCTGCGAAGCGTCCGGCCAAGAAGGCTGCCGCGAAGAAGCGTCCTGCTGCGAAGAAGGCCGCCAAGCGTCCTGCTGCGAAGAAGGCTGTCGCAAGGAAGAAGTAGCCAGTTCCCCTCGGGGAGCCTGGATCGAGGGGGGCCTTCGGGCCCCCCTCGATGCTGTCCGGGCTCAGTCGAGGTCTTCTGGTTCGTCGACGTCGAAGCGCCACGGACTGTCCACCACGACCCGACAGGGAAGCCCCAGGCGCTGGGCCTCGAGCCGGTGGAGGTGGGCCGAGTTCGGCCCGTAGGCGAAGTGGAAGCCCAGGCCGGTCGGGACGCAGAGCACGTTGGTGCCGCGCCCATGGTGGTCGGTCACGATCGTGACGCCGGCGCCGGGCTCGAAGCGTCCGAGGCCGGTGGGGTTGCGCAGGTCGCCGTGGACGATGATGAGCCGCGCGAAGCGGTCTGCGAGCGCGCCGTAGGCGCCCTGGACGGCCCCGTTCAGGTTCGTCGCGTTCGAGGACCACACCTCGACACCGTGTTCAGCGGCGAACGCGGTGATCTCGTCACTCTCGCCGAGCACGATCACGTGGCGTGGCCGGCAGCTCTCGAGCACTCCGATCGCCAGCTTCTTCGCCAAGTCGCTCACCGACTCGGTGCCCGCGAGACGGAGCCGCTCTTTGGCGACGTCGAATGCTTTGAGCGGCACGACGAAGGCCTCACTGGTCATGGGGATGAATGCTACGTGGTGACACTGTCGGTACCCTGAGGGGGTGACCCACCGACCGGACCTGCTCGCCTTCGAGCGACCTCTGCTCGAAGGCGGCGACGTCGTGGTCGGCATCGACGAGGTCGGCCGCGGCGCGCTCGCCGGCCCCATGGCCGTTGGCGCAGTCGTTCTCACCGGCACGACGCCACCACCCGAAGGACTCGACGATTCGAAATTGCTCAGCGTGACGCGACGCGAGGCGCTCGTCGGGCCGCTCGAGCAGTGGGCCGCGGACTGGTCGATTGGCTGGACCAGCGCCGCGGAGATCGACGCATGGGGGCTTCGGCTCGCGCTGGCCGTTGCGGCGACGCGCGCAATCGATGTGCTGACAGTGCGTCCGACCCACGCGCTGGTCGACGGCTCGTTCAATCTGCTGCGCGCACCCCTCGACGTCGGCTTCGGCGTCGCAGCGCCGCCGAGACTCGCTTACGACACGCTGCCCGTGACGACCGTCGTGAAGGGCGACAGCGCCTGCGCCTCGATCGCCGCCGCCTCAGTGCTCGCCAAGGTGCTGCGGGACCGTTCGATGGTGGCACTGAGCCAAGGATTCGAGGACTACGGATGGGCGAGCAACAAGGGATACGGAGCCGAAGTGCACCTCGAGGCCATCCGACGGCTCGGGCCCACGACACATCACCGCACTTCCTGGCGGCTCCCCGAGCGCACCTCCTCGCAAGTGGCCTGATCCAAGGGCAAAGCGAAGCCTTGAGAAGCCTTGAATTAGCCCTCGAAGAGTAGGATTGGACAACTATGTCTTTGCTGCTCTCCGTAAACAATCTGCAGGTCCAGTTCTCGACTCGAAAGTCTTTTGTCACCGCCGTCGATGACTTCTCGCTGGAGATCAAACCGGGAGAATGCGTCGGGCTCGTCGGCGAATCGGGCTGCGGCAAGACCACCACCGCCCTCGCGATCATGCGCCTGCTGCCGAGCAACGGCAAGATCGCCTCGGGCGACATCGTGCTCGACGGCGTGGACCTGTCGACGCTCTCCGAACAGGAGATGCAGGATCAGCGGGGTCGCACGGTGGCCCTGATCCCGCAGGACCCGATGGCCTCGCTCAACCCGACGATGAAGATCGGTCGACAGATCGGCGAGGGTCTGCGGATCCACAGGGGTGTCACCGAGGCCGACGCTCGCAAGCGCGCTCTCGAGGTACTCGAGATGGTAGAGATGCCGAGGCCCTCGGAGCGTCTGGACCAGTACCCCTTCGAACTCTCCGGCGGTCTGCGCCAGCGCGTGATCATCGCGATGGGCCTGGTCTGCGAGCCGAAGCTGCTGATCGCCGACGAGCCCACGACGGCGCTCGACGTGACGATCCAGGCCCAGATCCTCGACATCATCGACAGCCTCCGCTCCCAGTTGAACATGGGCGTGCTGTTGATCACCCACGACATGGGCGTCATCGCCGGGCGGACCGACCGCGTGGTCGTGATGTACGGCGGTATGAAGGCCGAGGAGGCCACGACCGACGAGTTGTTCGGGTCGATGCGCCACCCCTACGCCCAGGCGCTGCTCGCGTCCATGCCCAATCTCGAGAACACCTCGAAGCACGAGCTGGCCTCGATCGCCGGACTGCCGCCGGACCTGAGCCGCGAGATCGTCGGCTGTCGCTTCGCGCCGCGCTGCTCGTACGCCACCGACCGTTGCCACGTCGACGAGCCGCCGCTCGTGTTCGATGGAGAGCGCTCCTACGCCTGCTTCCACCCGGTCGCTGGACCCCTGCCCATCGTGGTGCGCTCGAGCGCGGCCGCCGTGGCGTCAACGACCGAACGCAAGGAGATCCTGCGAGTCGAGGGCCTCGTGAAGGAGTTTCCAATCAAGGCCGGGCTGATTCGCCACAAGGTGGGCTCGATCAACGCGGTGTCGAACGTCAGCTTCTCCATCAACGAGGGCGAGACCTTCGGCCTGGTGGGCGAGTCGGGGTGTGGCAAGACGACCATCGGACGGATGGTGGTGGGACTCGAGACGCCGACGGCGGGCCAGATCTCCTTCGAGGACAAGGTCGTCTCGTCGAAGAGCCACCAGCCGTCACGCCAGGACCGCCGACAACGTCAGATGATGTTCCAGGACCCCTACTCGTCGCTCAACCCCCGCATGAAGGTGGGCCAGATCCTCCAAGAGCCGCTCATGGTTCAGCGCGAGGGCACCAAGGCCCAACAGATGGCCCGAGTGAACGAGCTCCTGCTTTCGGTCGGCCTCGAGCCTTCGGCCGCCGACCGCTACCCCCACGAGTTCTCGGGTGGTCAGCGCCAGCGCATTGGTTTCGCCAGGGCGCTCGCTCTCAACCCTCGGCTCATCGTCGCGGACGAGCCGGTGTCGGCGCTCGACGTGTCGATTCAGGCGCAGATCCTCAACCTGATGAAAGAGCTCCAGAAGGAGCACAACCTCTCGTACATCATGGTGAGCCACGACCTCGCGGTCGTGTACTACATGGCCGACACCATCGGCGTGATGTACCTGGGCAAGATCGTGGAGATCGGTGACGCCGAGTCCGTGTTCCGCTCGCCTGCGCATCCCTACACGCAGGGCCTGCTCGACGCCGTTCCGGTGCCCGATCCCCGCGAGGCTCGCGGCCGCCGTGGACGTCAGGTCAGAGGCGAGCTGCCTTCGCCCGTCAACCCGCCGTCGGGGTGTCGGTTCCGCACGCGCTGTCCGCGCGCCGAGGACATCTGCGCCAATGTCGAGCCGATGTTCGATAGCTTCGGACCGTCCCAAGAAGCGGCGTGCCACTTCCCCCTGAAGACGCCGGTAACACTCGCGTCTCGCACCGCCTAGTCCAGACGGGCTCGCCCCGTCGAACCGTCTAGCGCTCGATCAGTCTGACCTCGAAGGAGTCGCGAAGCGCGTCGCCGATGTAGTTGATGGAGACCACCACCAAGATGAAGATCGTGGCGAGCGGGAAGATCTCCCACCAGAAGCCGTTCTGGACCTGGGAGGTACCGGCCTGGAGCATCGTGCCCCAGTCGGTCTGGGGAGTCTGAATCCCGAGGCCCAGGAATCCGAGCGCCGAAAGAAAGAGGATGGCGTCGGCCACCGAGAAGGTGGCGACCGTCACGATGTTGCTGATCGAGTTCGGGAAGACGTGGCGTCGGATGATATGCAGCTTCCTCGCGCCCATGGAAGTCGAGGCCTGAGAGTACTCGAGGTTTCTTATGAGCAATGCGTCGCCGCGGATGATGCGGGCGTTGCCCCACCAGCCCGTCAAACCGATCACGGTGATGAGGAAGCCCGTGGTTCGCCCGAAGATCGTGATCAGGGTCAGCAGCAGGAAGATGTAGGGGATCGAGAGGAAGGCGTCCAGCAGACGCATCATCAACGTGTCGGTCAGCCCACCCACGAAGCCCGAGATCATCCCGTACATCGTCCCGACGAAGATCGTGATGGTTCCGGCCAGGAATCCGAGAGAGAGCGAATACTCCCCGCCGTAGAAGATCCGGCCCAGCTCGTCGAAGCCCGAGCTGTCTGTGCCCAGCCAATGGTGGCTCGAAGGAGGGGCGTTCCACTGCGTGCCAAAGGTGATTGCCTGGTTGGTCTGATTCGTCGGGTGGAGCCAGGGCACGAGGTAGCAGGCGGCCGAGATCAGAAGCAGAAAGAGGACCGACGCGATGGCCAGCTTGTTGTGGGTGAAGATCCGCAGGCGTTGACGCCACATCGGCACGATGACATCGCTGGTGTCGGTCCCGTGGACTCGCTGGGCGTCTTGCGCCGGCACCTGGTCAAGGTCCTGGGGCAACCTCGTCATCGGCTGGTCCCTTCGATTCGGATCCTCGGGTTCACGATGCCGAGGGTCACGTCGGCGAGGAGGTTGCCGACGAGGGTCAAGATTGACACCAGTAGCGTGATGCCGAGCACGGTCGGAATATCGACGTTGGTCGCGGCGCTGACGGTTTGGATGCCGAGTCCGCCGTAGTTGAAGACGCTCTCGATGATGAGGGCTCCTCCCAACAGTCCGGGGATCGAGAGGCCGAGGATGGTGACAATCGGGCCGAGCGCGTTTCGAAAGGCGTGACGGAACAGGGTCCGGCGGTTGCTGCAGCCTTTGGCGCGGGCGGTGCGGATGTAGTCCTGGACCATCACCTCAAGGACGGTTCCCCGCATGAACCGGCTGATTGCGGCGACCGACAGCATCGTGAGACACGCCACCGGAAGTATGAAGCCCGCCGGATCGGTGAACATCGCCCACGGAGATATTCCCGGGGGAGGCGAGCTTGGAAGGTGGGGCCAGTGGAAGCTGAAGGCGTCGAGCACCAGCATGCAAAGCAGGAACGATGGCATCGCGTAGAGGATGAACGCCGATCCCGTCGCCGCGTAGTCGAAGACCGTGTTTCGCCTCGACGCCTGGAATATGCCCAACGGGATGGCGATGATCACGGTGAATATGAGTGACGAAAGCGCCAACCATATGGTGCGCGGCACGTAGAGCGAGATGATTCCCCAGACGGACAAGTTCTGCTTGTAGGACTCGCCGAGGTTGAAGTGGAAGAAGACCTGGCTGATGTAATTCCAGAATCGGACCAAGTAGGGATGATTCATCCCGTTCTGCGAGGCCCAGATCGCTATGTTCCGCGGAGTGGAGTGGGTTCCGAGCACGGTGTAGGCCGGTGCCAGGATCCCATGGGCCTGAAAATAGGGCAGGGTGAATGTCAAGAGCATGACCATCAACAAGACGACGAATGACTGGGCAATCCGTCGAAGAATGTAGTTCAGCACTTGAAAAGCCTAACAGGAGACATTGGTCCAACCCTTGCCACGTCGTAGGAGAACTGCCGGGCAACAAGAAGGAGGCCCCCATCCTGGAGGCCTCCTTCTTGTTGCTTCAGTTGCGAAGTTCGAGACACTTCTAGTAGTGCATGTACTCCGGCATGAGGTTCTGCAACGGGCTCTGCCAACCGACGGAGCTGTGCAGGGTCTTGAGCACCTCGGTGGTGGCCGCCGGGTTCGGCAGGTACAGAACCGGAAGCTGCTGGGCTGCGTAGAGCTCGTAGGCGGTCAACTTGGCCGTCCCGAAGTCCGTCGCGGTCACCAGCGACGTCATCTGCGAGTCACTGTACGCACCGATGTTGAAGCCACCCTGTGGAATGAAGAAGGTCTCACCTGACGGGTAGTAGTCAGGTGCGTAGATCCATCCTCCGCCCCACATGCAGAGCTGGAAGTCCGAACCACTGTTGCAGTCACCAATGACTTGGTTGAACGTCTCCGTCGTGTGGGTGAACACGATGCCGATGGTGGCCCAGTCGGCGATGATCGCCGCCCATTCCTGGTCCAGCGATGGGGAGCCGCTGGCGTAGACCAACTTGAAGTTCAACGTGTAGCCCTGAGTGATGCCCGCGCCACACTGGCTGGCCCCGGTACCGGGGCTGGTGCAGGTCATGACGCCGTTCTGCATGGTCCAACCGTGTGAGGTCAGCAGGCCCTTGGCCTTGTTCAGGTCAAAGGGGTACTGCTCCGGGACAGGACCGCTGATCGCCGCCGAGGTGTTGGGCGGTAGCGGGCTGTACTGCGGGTACGCGTAGTTCTTGAACACGTTCTTGATGATGCCGGCCTGGTCTACCCCCATCTGCAGAGCTTGGCGGAAGTACAGCTGAGAAACCACCGCCGCCTTTGCGCTGGTTGGGGCGAAGTTGATCGGCGCGTAGTTGAAGCTCCACGGCACGCCCGATACCAAGTTGTATCGGGTCGACAACTGGCCCCAGTTCGGTCCCGCCGAACCGGGCTTGGGAGCCGGAGAAGTCAAGATCGACGTGTCAACGTAGCCCATTGTGAGCTTCCCGGCCTGCAGGTCATTCTCTTCAGCCTGGGCGGTGGTGTAGGCGACCAGCTTCACTTGCTGTACCTGGGCCTTCTGGGGACCGGAGTACTTGTTGTTGGGCCGGAAAGTGGCGTTGCCGAGATTGTCGAAGCTGGTCAGACGCCATGGACCATCGACACCGCTCTGCCACATCTTGCCCGTGTACGTGCTGGAAATCTTGGATTGCGACGCCAGGTATGCCTCGACGTTCTTGCAGGCCACGTTCGTGGACGGGGCTCCATAGGCACCCGTTGCACACTTGCCGTGAACGCCGTTGCCGGTGGTGTCCCACGTATTGGGCATCGGGGTGAGGAACGACAGGTTGTTGTAGATGAGGTAACCAGGGTTGATCGACTTCGTGAAGTTGATCACCACTGTGTTGCCGTGTCCCGAGGCCGACTTGATCAGGTCCGGGATGGTGAACGAGCCGTTGTACCCGCAGTAGGCGGTGGGGTCCGCCTTCAACATGTTCAAGTAGAACATCACGGACTGGGCGTTGACGACCTGGCCGGAAGCGAACTTCCAGGCCTTCATCTGGATCTTTACCGTCTTGTTCGCGTTGCTGAAGACCGGTGCCTTGGCCGGCGACACCTTGTAGGACACCGCAGCCGAGTTGCCGAGGCCGAACCAGTAGAGCGGTCGGTACATCAACTCCTGGAATTGGTTGATATTGCTGACCGAGAAGTACTTACAGCCCATGTAAGGGAATATGTAATTGGGGTTCGCACCCGCACCCTCCGCATAGGTAATGGTCCCCGAAGGGGCGCTCGCGCCACTCACGGTAGGAGCAATGAGGCCCATCGATAACGCACTGGCTGCCGCGCCAATAGTTATCGCAAGCCGAAGTTTGCGTCCAAATTGCATAATGAATTGCCTCCCAGTGCCACTCAAGTGGTCACAATTGCTTTGCTTTCAACCATCACCGATGGATTAGTGGCAACTGTAACTCCAGATAAGAAGGTGAACAAGTTCACCCCGGCCGAAAATTGGTAGAATCTCAAGATTTCTTGCCTCCTGACCCCTGTGGCGACGTTGTGAATGTAAGAAATGTCGAAAAATCCAATAAGTCGTCCTGGCGGCATTCTGCGACGTTCGAGACCCGTGCGTGAAGGGTGAAGGGTCGAGACGAATGATGGTGAGAACGACGACGCTAATCCAGTTGCGATGCACGACCGGTGCGTCGTCTGGGCCCCATGAGCGACCGACGTGATCGGCCCTGCCTCCAAGGGGTCCGCCGGACGTTTTAGAAGTGGAGGTACTCAGGCATGAAATTCCCGAGAGGATTGGGCGTGAAGCCGACGCTGCTCTTGAGGGTCTTGACGATCTCGACGGCGTTGGCCTGCAAGGGCTGAAAGAGCACCGGGAGTTGCTGGGCTGCGTAGGTCGCATACAAAAGCAAGTGGGTGCCGCCGTGGATAGTACCGTCGATCAGGGACGTCATCTTGGGGTCAACGTACGATCCGACGTTGAAGTCGCCCGCGGGCGTGAAGAGCCTCTCGCCCGACGGGTAGTACGCGGGCGAATAGTTCCAACCGTTGCCCCATGAGCAGATCTCGTAGCCCGCGCCACCACCGCAGTCGGAGATCACGTTGTTGGTGGTGTCGGTCGTGTGGGTGACCACGACGCCGATCGACGCCCAGTCGGCAATCTCCTTGTTGAAGACTGCGTCGAGCGTTGCCGAGCCGCTCGTCCACACCATCTTCAGGTTCAGGGTGTAACCGAGGGCGATGTTCGCGCCGCACTGATTGGCGCCGGTGCCCGGCGAGGTGCAGGTCATGACGCCGCTCTGCATCGTCCAGCCGTGCGAGGTCAACAGGGCCTTCGCGGCCGTCAGACTGTACGGGTAGGGATTGGCGACGTTCCCCCCGATCGAGCGCGGGGTGTTGGGCGGCTGGGGACTGTAGATCGGGAAGCCGTACCCCTTGTCCACGCTGGCGATGATGCCCGATTGGTCCACCGACATCTGCAGGGCCTGGCGGATGTACAACTGCGCGATCGCCGCTGCCTTGGGGTCGGCGGCACTGAAGTTGAACGGCGCGTAGTTGAACGCCCACGTCGATCCCGAGTACAAGTCGTAGCGCCCCGAGAGCTGGCCCCAGTTGGGGCCGGCGACACCGGGCCGGGGCGCTGGCGAGGTCAGGGTCGAGAGGTCGACGTAGCCGATGTCGATGGTTCCCTCCTGGAGCTGGTTCTCCTCGGCGGGGATCGAGGTGAACGCGACCTCCCTCACCACACGAACCATGGCCTTCTGGGGCCCCGAGTAGCGAGGGTTGGGCCGGAAAGTGGCGTTGCCGGCGCCGTCGAAGCTGGTCAGGCGCCACGGGCCGTCGACGCCGCCTTGCCACATGGCGCCCGTGTAGCTGCTGGTGCGCGCCGACAGGGCGTCGAGGCGATGCTCGACGTTCAAGCAGGCCGCCTTCGTCGAACTCGCGCCGTACTTCCCGGTGGCGCACTTGGCCCTGCTGGCGTGGCCGGCGTTATCCCAGGAGTCGGGCATCGGGGTGATCTCGGACAGGTAGTTGTACAGGATCCAGTTCGGGTTCACCGACGTGGTGAAGTTGATCTTCACGGTGTTGCCGTGGCCCGCGGCACTCTTCACCTGATCAGGGATTCCGCTCTTCGCGGTGTAGCCGCAGTAGGAGGTCGGGTCGGCGCTGTACAAGTTCAAGAAGAACATCACTGACCTGGCGTTGACCGTCTGACCGTCGGCGAACTTCCAGCCCTTGAGCCTGATCGTGAGGGTCTTGTTGGCGTGGGAGAAGACCGGCGCGTAAGCGGGCGAGAGTGAGGGCACGTAGGCGCTGGACCCGGCGAGGCCGAACCAGTACAGGGGGCGGAACATCAGCTGCTGGAACTGGTTGATGTTGTTGGTCGAGAAATAGGCGCAGTTCATGTACGGAAAGATGTAGTTGGGGTTGGCGCCGGCGGCCTCGGCGAACGTGATGGTTCCCGTGCGTGCGGTGGCGCCAGCCAGGGCGGGGGAGGGCACGGCGCTCGCAAGGGCGCTCGTCATCACGCCGATCGAGATGACGTATCGCAGTTTGCGTCCTATTTGCATGGTGCAGCGCTTTCCCGTGCCACCGAAGTGCACTCAACAATTATCCCCGCCCATCACCGAAGTTACTTGTACGACCGTGAAGGGAGTTACGTGCCAACCTACGACATCTGAAGCGCAAAGTTCCGGCACCGAGTTCCGTGGAAGCGGATGGACGAGGCCATTTCGAGGCATCGTGGCTCGTCAATCGCACCCTTCGGGGTCGGCGAAGCGCTGACGGTCTAGCGGTTCGTCGAGAGCGCCCAGCGCAGCATCGAGGAAGCGTCGGGGTGATCGAACGCGAAGCCGCTATTGGCCAGCGCCGTCGGTTTGATCCTCTGGCTGGCGAGCACGGCGCCGCGCGCCAGTTCGCGACCCAGCACGAGCTCTAGCGCGAGGGCGGGCACCGGTGCGAGGGCCGGTCGGCGCAGCTGTCGGGCGAGTGCCTTGGTGAATGCGGCGTTGGTCAGCGGACTGGGGGCGACGACATTGACCGGTCCGCGCACCTTGTGGTCGATGACCCACAGGATCGCTCGCACCTCGTCGAGCAGCGAGATCGGACTCAACCACTGGCGCCCGGAGGACAGTCGGCCACCCAAGCCCAGGCGAAAGAGCGGCAGCTGCTTCTTCAAAGCGCCACCTCTCGCACTCATGACGATGCCCGTCCGCAGGTACGAAACCGACGCACCTTGGGCCTCGAGCGGCCGCGCGGCCTGCTCCCATAGGACGCAGGCCTCGGCGAGGAAGTCCTCGCCACGCGTCGACGATTCATCGAGGACCTCGTCGCCGCGCGACCCGTAGTAGCCGATCGCCGAGCCACTGGCGAGCACGGGCGTGCCGGCGTCAGTCGAGGTGATCGCCTGGACCAGGAGAGAGGTCGAGGCGATCCGCGACGTCAGGATCTCTTGCTTGCGCGCCGTCGTCCAGCGACGATCGGCGATGCCCGTGCCGGCCAGGTTCACCACTGCGTCGAATCCTCCCGCTCGGCGCAGGTCGTCGTCGTCGACGACGCCGGTCGACGGATCCCACCGGATGACGTGGCCGCCGTGCTCACCCGACGTCGGACGGACGAACCGGACGACTTCGTCGCCGCGTTCGTTCAGCGCCTCCACCAGTGCCGAACCGATGAACCCTGACGAGCCCGTTACGCCGACGCGCATACCTGGCTCCAGAGTTCTTCGATGAGAGCCGCGAGTTGGTCGGGCCTCGACAGATGCGCGCCGTGCCCGGCGTCCTCGAACTCGCGGCACTGGATGGTCGGGTTGACCTTGGCCAGTTCGGCGCAGAGCGCGCGGTAGTAGTCACGGATGATCCCGTCGCCGTAGACGTAGACAGTGGGCACCGTCAACCGGGAGAGGTCGAAGAGCTGGCCGTCGCCGTGCAGGCTCGAGAGGTCGTTCAGCAGCGCCGGCCCGTCGAGCAGGCGCGACTCGCGTTCGGATTCGCTGAGTCGTTCCCACGCGCTGTTCGAGACCATGCGACGGAAGAACCGCTCGGCCTCGGCCCTGGGGTCGCCGCTGAGAGGTGGGCGCGAGCTGTCACGATGCAGTATCCACGGCAGGGGCGACTCGTAGACGATCACGAGATGGGCGAGCGACGGTTCGGCCAACGCCGCCCCGAGTACGACGACGCCGCCGTAGCTGTGGCCGAAGAGAATGACGGGTCCGCGCTCGGACTCCGAGCGCGCAATGGCGACCAGATCCTCGATGTGCAGTTCGAGGCTCAGGGGCTGCAGCGCTCTCGATCCTTGGTAACCGCGCCGGTCGTAGGCCACGAGGTCGAAGTTCTCGCTGCGTCGGGCCAGGCGTGCGAACGAACCGCCCCGGTCCAAGCCG
>JADGOJ010000053.1 GCA_017883045.1 Acidimicrobiales bacterium | reverse complement strand
GGGGTCGCGGTTGGCCGCGGGGAAGCCCAGCAGGATCCAGTCGTCCTGCTTCATCGGACAGCCGAGGTACTCCATGTCGTGCTTCACCAGTCGAGCCATCGTCACCGGTGCGTAGAAGCGCAGGAACTCCTCGATGGCGATCGGCATCAGCTCGGGCTCGTTGACGAGGCGCTCCAGGTCCTTCGGGTTCCTCGCGAGGTGCCACAGCGAGGCGCCGATCGCCGACCACGTGGTGTCGATGCCCGCGATCAGCACCAGCACCATCGTGCCAAAGACGTGCTCGGGGGCCAGCTTCTGGCCGTCGATCTCGACGTTCAAGAGATAGGTCGTGAGGTCGTCGCGCGGGTTGGCCAGGTGGTCGTCCATCTGGGCGCGGAAGTACTCCTCGACCGGAGCGAACTCCTCGATACGCTGCTCCACCGGGTGGTCGATGCCCTCGAGCACGATGTTGATGAACTCGATGAACCTCTCGATGTCCTCGGGCGGGAAGCCCAGCATCAAGCGGATCACGCTGGGCGGGATGTACTTCGCGTAGCTCATGCCGGCGTTGACGACGTCGCCGTCGAGCCCGTCGATGAGCTTGGCGCACAGCTCGCGGATCATCGGCTCGAGGGCATTGATCGGCCCCGGGGCGAACGCCGGCAGGATGAGCTTGCGCGCGATGGCGTGGAAGGGCGGGTCCGACGTGATCGGAGGGGCGACCCCGATCGGGGCGGGCAGGTCCAGTTCGGTGGGACGGCCGTTGCCGATGATGACCGTCCGGCTCGTGAAGTCCTTCGTGTCCTTCGCGATGGCGGTCACGCCGGCGTGGGTCGCGGGGAACCACCCGCCGCCGTAGCGATTGGTGTGCGCGACGGGGCAGCGCTGGCGCAGGTCCTCCCAGATCGGGTACGGGTCGGCCGCCCACTGCGGGTCGGCGTGATCCCAGTCCGTGGCGAAGTCCTTGACGAGGGGCTGGTCGGTCATGACTACTCCTCGATGAAGATCGCGTGCTCGGGGCAGTTGGCCTGGGCGAGGCGCGCCAGGTCGATCGTCTCGTCGCTGAGCGTCCCGTCACCGATCACGACGCCGTTGCCGAGGTCGTCGAAATCGAAGAGGCTCGGCGCGATCGAGAAACAACGGCCCTGCCCCTGACAGAGTTCGGGATCAATCCTTACTTTCATGGTTCCCCCCACGGATTACTTCTGGTGACCCTACTACCCAGTAAAGCCAAGATCGTAGGAGACCTCCTGGCCGTCGGCGTGGCATCCGGGATCCCCCGACCCGGGCACTACTCCGTCTCGATCTCCTCGCGGCTTATGCCGAGGAAGTAGAGCACCGCGTCGAGGTACGGCACCGAGAGCGCCGCGTCGGCGTGCTCGCGCACGACGGGCTTGGCGTTGAAGGCGATGCCCAGCCCCGCCACCGACAGCATGTCGATGTCGTTGGCGCCGTCGCCCACCGCCACGGTCTGCTCGAGCGGGACCCCGACCTCGTCGGCGAAGCGCTGCAGCGCCCTCGCCTTTCCCGCGCGGTCGACGATCTCGCCGACGACCCGTCCGGTGAGCTTGCCGTCGACGATCTCGAGGCGATTGGCCTCGAGGTACTGGACGTCGAGCTCGTCCATCAGCGGCGCGAGCACCTCGACGAAGCCCCCGGACACGACGGCCGGCACGTACCCGAGTCGACGGAGCGTCCGCAGCAGCGTGCGCGCGCCCGGGGTGAGGCGCAACTTCGCGCGCACGTCGTCGAGCACCGTCGCGGGCAGCCCCTCGAGCAGCGCGACGCGCCGACGCAGCGACTCGGCGAAGTCGATCTCGCCGGCCATCGCGAGCTCGGTGATCTTGGATACCTCGCCCGCGCACCCGCACTCGTCGGCCAGCAGGTCGATCACCTCGTCCTGCAGCAGCGTCGAGTCGGCGTCCATGACGACGAGGTGCTTCGAGCGCCGGTGCAGTCCGGCGCGCTGCACGGCGAGGTCGAGCCCGCTCGACTTGGCGACCGTGGTCAACCCCTCGCGCAGTGAGGAGTGGTCCGTCCCGCGCACGACCAGCTCGTAGCAGTCGACCGGGTAGCTCGCGAGGTGCACGATCCGCTCGCAGGTCGACCCGCTGGCGGCGATCGCGCGGAACACGCCCTCCAACTGGGCGGCGCTGATCCGTGGGGCGAGGAAGGTCACGAGGAGCCGCCGTCCGTCACCGACGTCGCTCGGGCTCACCTCCTCGACGGTCGCCGTGATGCCCTGGCCGGCGATGTCCCGCTTGGCCAGCGCCTCTTCGACGACCGAGGCCGCGACCGACCGATTGGCGCTCACCTCGGCGCACAGCACCAGCGAGCCGCGGATGGTGATCTGGGCCACGTCGGTGATCTCGAGGTCACTGGCGCTGAGCGAGGACAGAGCCGCGAACAGTTCGGCCCCGACGCCGATCCGGTCCGGACCGCTCACGGTCACGAGGTAGGTCGTCGAAGCCATCCCAAGAGAGTAGGCCGTCGACGGGTTCCCCTATGGTTGCGATTCGTCCTCGGCGGCGCGCAGCGCGCGCACTTCGGCGACGTGGACGTCGGTGCGCGCGTCGAAGCTCCAGAGCCTGGGCAGCGCCACCGCGACGCCGGCGACCGATCCGGTGCAGGCCAGCCCGCCGAAGGTGAGCGAGAACCTCAGCGTCGTCCACGCCGCCATCACCCCGGCGCGGAACTGCCCGGCCGTCGGTCCGAGCGAGTACGAGATCATCTCGATGCCGGCCATGCGCCCACGCACCAGAGGCGGGATCGACTCGTTCCACATCGTGGCGCGGAAGATCCCGCTGATGGCGTCGGCCCCGCCGCCGATCGCCAGTCCGAGCAGCACGAGCCCGAGCGACGACGAGTAACCGAACAGGGCGATCCCGAGGCCCCACGCCGCCGCCGCGACGACAACGGCGCGCCCGTACCGGTGGACCTTCCTCGTCCACGCCGAGGTCAGCGTCGCCACCAACGCCCCGGCCGGCAGGCCGCAGTAGAGCAGCGAGAGCGCGTACGTATCGTGGAACCGCTCCGCCACGAAGGGCAGCATCACGACGGGGAAGGCCAGCACCATGGCCAGCATGTCAATCACGTAGGTGCCGACGATGTCGGGGCGCGACATCGCGTAGCGCAGGCCCGACGCCAGGGCCGCCGCGTGACTCTCTTCGTTCGAGCCGCCGGGCAGCGTCGCGCGCAACGTGTAGAGCAGCAACAAGGAGACGGTGAAGGTCACCAGGTTCGCGACGTAGACGGTGGCGGGGCCGAGCGCCACCGCGGCGAGTCCCCCCAGGGCGGGGCCGATGATCGACGCGGTCGTGTAGCGGATGTTGGCGAGCGCGGCGGCCTCTCGCTGCAGGTCGTGAGGGACGAAGACCTGATTGAGCGCCTCGATGCTCGGTCGCTGCAGGCTCGACGCCCCCGCGACGACGAAGGCGTCCACGTAGAGGATCCACGCCATCGGGTGGACGAGCAGCGCGTTGACCACGAGCACCACCGTCGAGAGCATCAGGACGAACTCCATCGAGATGATGAGCCGTCGCCGGTTGAGGCGGTCGGCGAGCACGCCGCCGTAGAGGCCGAAGGCCACCAACGGGAGCAGCTCGGCCAGGCCCAGAGAACCGACCGCGAGGGTCGAGTGGGTGAGGTTCTTCAGCTGGTACGGCACCGTGACGTACGTCGCCTGGCTGCCGAGGGCGGTGATGAACCCCGCGACGTAGAGGCGCCGGTACTGCTTGGACGCCCGCAGTGGCGCAAGGTCGACGCCCAGGCGGCGCCGACTCACGCCGCCGGTCCCGGCCGCCACCCGTTCTCCCTCGTGTAGTGACGAAGCACCTTGGCGGGAACCCCGCCGAGCACGACGTGGTCGGGGAACGTGCCGCGCACGACCGCGCCGGCCGCGACGACGGTGTTGCGCCCGAGGACGGTGCCGGGCAGAATCACCACGTTGGCCCCGAGCCAGCTGCCCGAGCCGATGCGTACGGCGGCCTCGTCAGGGGTCTGCCAGCCCACGGGCGCGTCGGGGTCCTCGTACGAGTGGTTCTGGTCCGTGATGTACACGTACGGCCCGGTCTGGATCTCGTCGCCCAATTCGATCGACCAGTGTCCGATGATGTGCGAACCGCGCCCGATGATGCATTTTCGTCCAATGCTCACGACCGGCGAGCTCAGCATCGTCTGCTCGGCGCTGATCCCGGCCGTGAGACAGACGTTGGGCCCGATGAGCGTCTCGTCGCCGATCGAGAGGTACCGCTCGTTGTAGATGACCCCCTGGGGCGCCATCAGCGCGGCGTGCTCCCCGAAGTAGTGGAACTCGCGGGCGTAGGGGTCGGCCGGCCCAACGGTGGCGACCTCGTTGAGGTACCGCCGCGACTTGCGCACCCAGGCCCCCAGGGACCGGCGGAAACGAAGTCGAAGATTCACCTGGGTCACGCTACCGCCACGTCACCGCGGTTCCGAATCGATTCGACGCAGCCCGCGACCTCACCAGCCGCCCCGACCAGCCAGGGTCCGACCAAGCGGCGAACGCCCGACGCTCGAGAGCGCCGGGCGTTCGTGGAACTGCGATGACTAGTCCAGTGAGATCGGTGTGTCGATGTCGATCTCGCTGCCGGTGCCGACCACGTCAGGCAAGAGGGCGTTGGCCATGTGCTCACGGACTCGCCCGTCGATCTCGGCCATGGTCTGGGGGTTCTCGCGCAGGAACCCCTTCACGTTCTCGCGCCCCTGGCCCATCTGCTCGCCCTCGTAGGTGAACCAGGCGCCAGCCTTCTTCACGAAGCCCAGCTCGACCGCGACGTCGAGCACCGAACCCTCGCGGCTGATGCCCTGGCCGTACATGATGTCGAACTCGGCCTGCTTGAACGGAGCGGCGCACTTGTTCTTCACTACCTTCACGCGCGTACGGTTCCCGACAACGTCGGTGCCGTCCTTGATGGACTCGATGCGACGGATGTCGAGGCGGACCGACGCGTAGAACTTGAGTGCTCGTCCACCAGGCGTCACTTCGGGCGATCCGTAAATCACGCCGATCTTCTCGCGCAGCTGGTTGATGAATACCGCGACGGTGTTGGACTTGGAGAGGCCGCCGGTCAACTTGCGCAGGGCCTGGCTCATCAGTCTCGCCTGCAGGCCGACGTGGGTATCGCCCATGTCGCCTTCGATCTCGGCGCGCGGGGTCAGCGCCGCGACCGAGTCGATGATGATCACGTCGAGCGCTCCCGAGCGGATCAGCATGTCGCAGATCTCGAGGGCCTGCTCACCGGTGTCGGGCTGGCTGATCAGGAGGTCATCGACGTTCACGCCGATGGCGCGTGCGTAGACCGGGTCCATCGCGTGCTCGGCGTCGATGTACGCGCAGACGCCCCCGTTGCGCTGGGCCTCGGCGACCACGTGCATGGCGAGGGTCGACTTGCCCGACGACTCGGGACCGTAGAGTTCGACGATCCGGCCCCGGGGCAGCCCGCCGATGCCGAGGGCCATGTCGAGGGCGAGCGCGCCGGTCGGGATGGATTCGATGTTCATGTGCAGGTTCTCGCCCATGCGCATGATCGAGCCCTTGCCGAACTGCTTCTCGATCTGGCCGAGTGCGGCTTCGAGAGCCTTCGCGCGGTCATCGGTTGCCATTGCTATCTCCTTGTTCTTCGCCATGAGGGACGCTATGGACCTCATGTGACATCGGTCGGTCTCCACCCGCCTTCACGGTACTACGAACAAGTGTTCGTAAAGAGGATTTTCCGACGACCCCCTAATCATGCCCCCCGACGGTGCGAAAAACCAGACAATCTCTGACGAATCCGCACCTAGTCAACGAGCGCTTGATAGACCAGCTGCTGGAGTTCGCGACGGATGGGGTAGGTCCCACTGGGCAGGAGCTGGGTGAAGAAGCTCACGGTCAGGTCCTCGACCGGGTCCACCCAGAAGGCGGTCGAGGCGGCACCGCCCCAGAAGTAGGAGCCCTCGGAGATCAGGCTCTTGTTCTTGCGGCTGTCGATCGCGACCGCGAATCCGAGGCCGAAGCCGACCCCCGCGTAGTCGATCTCGGAGTACGAGTCGAACGCCAGCTCCTCGAGGTCGCCGTCGTCGGGGAGATGGTTCTGGGTCATCAACTCGAGCGTCCGGTTCGAGACGAGTCGGACGCCTTCGAGTTCGCCGCCGTGCAGCAGCATGGTCATGAACCGGTTGTAGTCGTGAGCCGTCGATTGCAGCCCCCCGCCGCCGTCGAGGATCCGCGGCGGCCGATGCGCGTGCTTGCCCAGATCCTCGTAGGCGAGGGAGTCGCCGTTCGAGGTGACGTACAGCATCGCGAGGCGCTCGAGCTTCTCGGGCGGACACCACCAACTGGTGTCCTGCATGCCGAGCGGTCCGAGGATCCGCTCCTGGAAGAAGGCGTCGAGCGTCTGACCGCTCCAGATCTCGATCAGGTGGCCCAGGACCGACGTCGACTCGGAGTAGTTCCACCGGGTGCCGGGCTCGAAGAGCAACGGACTCGAGCACCAGTCGTGCACCGCCGTGGCGAGATCGACGTCGGGGTAGCCCGCGAAGTCGTAGCCCTTGGCCCGGTAGATCTCGTCGACCGGATGCGCGCGCTGGAAGCCGTAGGTGAGACCGCTCGTGTGCGAGAGCAGGTGATGGACGCGAACCGGCTCCGTGGCCGCCGCGGTCTCGGGCGCCTCGGGCGTTCCCCCGGTCCAGATCCGAGGTTCGCGAAGCGCCTCGATCCACCGGCCGACGTCGTCGTTCAGGTCGAAGCGGCCCTCTTCGTAGAGCATCATCGCCGCGATGGCGGTGATCGGCTTGGTCATCGAATAGATGCGCCAGATCGTGTCGTCGGTGACCTCCAACTCCTTCTCACGGTCGCGGTAGCCGCCCTTGGCGCTCCACACCAGTTCGCCACCCCGCGAGACGGTGGCGAGCCAGCCCGGTAGGCGACGGTCGGCGACGTACCGGTCGAAGTGGGGCTTGATGCGGGCCAGCCGCTCGGGGTCGACGCCCATGGCCGTCGGGTCGACACGAATCTCCAGCTGCGTCATGGTCTCCTCCGATGCTCTAGGGCGAGGCTACGTGACAACCAGCCCCTAGTCCGCGCGGTCGAGGGCCCGGCGAAGGGCGTCGAGCGCGCTGATCGCGCTGTAGGCACGGATCCGTGGCCGGTCGCCCGGGAGCCGCAGCGCGACGTGCTCGACGGTCTCGCCCATCGCCAGCCCCACGAACACCGTGCCGGCGGGCTGGCCGTCCTGCTCCTCGGGCCCGGCGACCCCAGTGACGCTGAGTCCGATGTCCGAGCTCAGCAGCGAGCGAACGCCCACGGCCATCGCCTCGGCGGCCTCGGGACTGACGACCGGGCCACGCGGCACCTTCAAGAGGTCGAACTTCACTTCGGAGGCGTAGCTGACGACGCCGCCGCGAAACCACTTCGAGGCACCCGCGATGCTGACGAGTCGGCTGGCGATCAGCCCGCCGGTGATCGACTCGGCGACCGCCAGCGTGACGCCACGCCGGCCCAGCCGCGTGGCGATCGCGTCCTCCATCGTCTCCTGGTCGGCCCCGAAGATGATGTCACCGAGCTTCTCGCTGATGAGAGCTCGGATGACGACCTCTTCACCGGCCAGCAGCCTCGTCGCGTGCTCGGCGTCGTCGCCGCGTGCCGTGAGGCGGACCTTGATGCCCTCGATGCCCGAAGCGAGGAAGGCAATAGTGACGCGCCCGTCACCGGCGAGCTCGTCGAAGCGCTCGCCCAGCGCCTCGGCGAGGGCGGACTCGCTGGCGCCCCACGTGCGCAGCACCCGACTCGTGATCACCGACGTCTCGCCCGCGAGCCGCTGGCGCGCCAGGAGGTCGGGCAGGATCGCGCGCTCGAACATGTCGGTCATCTCGTAGGGCACGCCCGGAACGGCGTAGACCACCTTCTGGCCCACGGAGCAGACCAGCCCGGGCGCGGTGCCGCGCGTCTGGGGGATGATCGTCGCACCGAGGGGCACGTCGGCCTGCAGGAGGTTGTTGTCGGGCATCGTGCGCCCGCGCGAGACGAACATCGCGCGGATGGTCGCGACGATCTGCTCGTCGCGCACGAGTGGCACGTTCAACACCTCGGCGAGTGCGGCTCGGGTGATGTCGTCCTGGGTCGGACCGAGGCCCCCGCAGACGATCATCGCGTCGCTGCGCGCGAGTGCCGTTCGAAAGGCGAGCACGATGCGCTCGTGGTTGTCGCCGACGTGCTGGTGGAAGTGCGAGCTGATGCCGTTGGCCGCGAGGTGCTCACCCAACCACTGGGAGTTGGTGTCGGGGATCTGTCCGAGCAGCAACTCGGTGCCCACCGCGACGATCTCAACTCTCACTCAGGCCAACCTTCTGGCCGTCGACGTAGTACCGCCAGCCGGTGTAGACGGTCAAGACCGTCGCGATCCAGATCGTCGTGACGCCGATCCAGGCGTGGTGCGCGGTGACCGGCAGCACGCACAAGGCGATGGCCCAGTCCTGGGTGAAGGTCTTCCACTTGGCTATCTTGCTCGCCGGGATCGAGATGCCCTTCTTCGACGCCCGAGAGCGCACGACGCTCATCCAGATCTCGCGCAGCGTGATGATGATCGAGGGCACGATGAAGCCGCCGAGGCCGGGGGTGCGCGACAGGATGAGGGCGTAGAGG
Organism: Acidimicrobiales bacterium; assembly: GCA_017883045.1. GTDB lineage: Bacteria > Actinomycetota > Acidimicrobiia > Acidimicrobiales > RAAP-2 > RAAP-2. Next base: position 6,816 of record JADGOJ010000053.1, on the reverse strand, counting down.
CTCCCGAGCACGATCACCTTGTCCGCCAGCGGGTCGAGGAACGCGCCCGACGTCGTCGTGCCGTGGCGACGCGCGACGACGCCGTCGAAGTAGTCCGACATCGCCGCCAGGAATCCGACGAGTGCGGTCCACCACGAGATCCGGTTCGCAATGATCATGTAGATGAAGACCGGCGCGATCAGCAGCCGAAAGGCCGTGAGCATGTTCGCCGGGGTCAGCAGAGCGGTCTCACCGTAGGTGGGCTCGGACGTCATACCCGCACTGCCTCCAGATCCGTTCCGTGACTCGCCACAATCTCACAGTCCACGAATGTCCCCACCGCGAGTGAATGCTCAACCATCACAATGCCATCAATCTCGGGGCATTCACGGACACTGCGGCCGACGCCGGGTGCATCGATCAACAGCCGCTGGCGGGTGCCCACGAGGGCGTCGCGACGCCGGGCCGTGATCGAGTCTTGGACCTCGCTCACCTCGCGCAGGCGCTCGAGGGCCAATTCATGGGGCACCTGGCGGTCCATGGCGTTGGCGGGCGTTCCCTCCTCGGGGGAGAACGTGAAGAAGCCAGCCCAGTCGAGTTGGGCCGCCTCGATGAACTCGAGCAACTCGCGCTGATCGTCCTCGGTCTCGCCGGGGTAGCCGAGGATGAACGACGAGCGGAAGGTCGCGTCCGGGTCGGCGGCGCGGATCGCGCCGATGCGCTCGAGGAAGCGCTCACCATCGCCCCAGCGGCGCATCGCGCGCAGCATCGAACGTGACGCGTGCTGCAGCGAGAGGTCGAAGTAGGGAACGCCGGTCTCGAGGATCGTCTCGATGAGGCCACTGGTCAGGCCCGACGGGTAGAGGTAGAGCAGGCGCACGCGGTCGACCTCGCGACTCAGCCGTCTGGTCAGTTCGATCAGCGGCTGGGTGCCGCCCTCGTCGAGGACTTCGACCGGCTCGCCGCGTCCGGCCCGGCGCCGGTCGTGTCCCCAACTCGCGAGGTCCTGGGCGATCAACACGATCTCGCGGGCGCCGCCCTCGACGAGGGACCGGGCTTCGCTCAGGATCTCCCCGGTCGAACGCGAGCGCTGGTCGCCGCGAAAGGTCGGGATCGCGCAGAAGCCGCAACGGCGGTCGCAACCTTCGGCGATCTTCACGTAGGCCCACGGGGTGGCGGACGCGGGTCGAGGAAGGTTCAAGAGGTCGAAGGCAGGGGTCGGGCGTCGCCGCAGCGCGACCGGCGTCGAGGGGACCTCGGTCAGACTCTCGCCGAAGCCCGCGACGAGGTCGACCTCGGGCAACGCCGTGGCGAGCTCGTCGCCGTAGCGCTCGGCCATGCAACCGGTGACGACCAGTCGGGCGCGCTCGCCCTTGCGATCGGCGAGCTCGAGCACGGTCTCGATCGACTCCTCACGGGCGGCCTCGATGAACGCACAGGTGTTGGCGACGACGAGATCGGCCTCTTCGGGCGAGCCGGCCACCGAGTAGCCCTGGGACACCAAGAGCCCCGCCAGCTTGTCGGAGTCCACGTGATTCTTGGGGCACCCGAGTGTCTCGATCCAGTACCTCAAGAACAACTCCTCATGAACGGCAACACCGAGCGCACTGCGCTCGGTGCCAATGGCGGAGAGGGAGGGATTCGAACCCTCGGGCCCACTTTCGCAAGCCGCATTCTTAGCAGGAATGTGGTTTAAACCGAACTCACCCACCTCTCCCAGCCGCTCCATCCTAGTAAACGTCGCTCGGTCGTGAACAAATCTTCGCTTTTCCCGAGCGGAGCGACGGGTCGTCTCGTGGTCCGCCCGCCATGACCCCGAGTCCTCTCAAAAGCGAGCGTTACACTGACCTTCACCACGACGTGGCAACTCATTCAGAAGGGATTCACATGCGCAACCTCCGACTCGACCTGGCCGGTCTCCTGGGCGTCGCCGTGCTCGGCGTCGCCTCGCTGGGCTCGGGTGTCGCCGCGAGCGCCGCCAACGCGTCGCCGTCACTCGCCTCTTGCAAGACCACCATCTCGTCCCAGGAGTACGCCAAGGGGAAGTTGACGGTCGCCACCGACAACCCCGTGTACACCCCCTGGTTCGTCGACAACAAGCCCTCCAACGGCCAGGGCTACGAGTCGGCGCTGGTCTACGCCCTCGCCAACGTGCTCGGCGTGTCCAAGAAGAACGTCCGGTGGGTCACCGAACCCTTCGACGCCAGCTACACCCCGGGCAACAAGAAGTTCGACTTCGACATCAACGAGATCTCCTACACCGCCGCCCGGGCCAAGGTCGTCACGTTCTCGAACAGCTACTACGACGTCCAGCAGTCGATCGTGGCCCTGAAGACCAGCAAGATCGTGACCAACCACTCGCCGGCGCAGTTGAAGACGTACCAGTACGGTGACCAGATCGGCACGACGGGACTCGCCTACATCAACAAGTTCATCAAGCCCTCGAAGTCGACCCGCGTGTACTCCACGTTGGCCAACGCGATCTCCGCGCTGCAGAACGGCCAGATCGACGCGCTCGTGATCGATACGCCGACGGGCCAGTACATGGCGTCGGCCCAGATCACCGACAAGAACAAGAAACTCGTCGCCACCCAGGTCGGCCAGTTCCCGAGCGTCGGCGAGCACTACGGCCTCTTGTTCCAGAAGAACGCCCCGCTCGTCGGCTGCGTCAACGCAGCACTCTCCGCACTGAAGGCGGACGGGACCCTCGCGAAGCTGCAGAGCAAGTGGCTGGGCATCTACACCAGCGTGCCCCTCATTAAGCCGTAGGAATCGTGTCGCTGGAGACCGACGGGGGTTCGTTCGAACCACCACCCAGCCTGTTCGCCCCGCCGCTTCGACGCCTCCTCGTCGGACGTCGCGCCCTGTGGGCGAGCGCGCTCTCGAGCGCCCTGATCCTGGGCGGCCTCGTGGCCGTCTTCTACGTGGCGCCGGGAGGCGCCTCGGTGAGGTACTTCTTCTTCAACCCCCACATGATGTGGCTGGCCTTCATCGGCGACCCGGCCAACGGGATCAGTTCGGTGGGCCTCGGCCTGCTCACCAACATCTGGATGTTCCTCGTCGCCGAGGCGCTGGTACTGGTCTTCGGGCTGCTCATCGCGTGGACGCGCATCAGCCGGTCGCCGGTGCTGTTCCCCTTTCGGTTGCTGGCGACCCTCTACACCGACATCTTTCGAGGGATTCCGATCCTGCTCGTCGTGTTCATGGTCGGCTTCGGGCTGCCCGGACTGAGGCTCGGCTTCATCTCCAACCAGTCGCTGGCCGTCTACGGCTGCGTCGCGCTGGTCGTCACCTACAGCGCCTACGTCGCCGAGGTCTTTCGAGCGGGCATCTACTCAGTGCCGAACGGGCAGCTCCTGGCCGCGCGCTCCCTAGGCCTGACCTACGCGACCACCATGCGCCGCGTGATCCTCCCCCAGGCGGTGCGGACCGTCATCCCGCCACTGCTGAACGACTTCATCTCGTTGCAGAAGGACACCGCGCTGGTCTCGGTCTTGGGCGCAGTCGAGGCGACCCAGGCTGCCAACATCTTCCAGTCGGCCAACTTCAACTCGAGCGGCTACGTCGTCGCCTCACTGCTCTTCTTGATCATGACGATCCCGATGACCCGCTTCACGGACCACCTGATCGCGCGTGACCGCAATCGCCGACTGGCCGGTGCCTAGTGGAGAAGGTTCTCGAACTCGACTCGGTCGTCAAGCGCTTCGGTGAGACCGTGGTGCTGCGCGGCGTCTCGCTGACGCTGGAGAGGCACGAGGTGGTGTGCCTGATCGGCGCCTCGGGTTCGGGCAAGTCGACGCTGCTGCGATGCGCCAACCTGCTCGAGACGATCGACGGCGGGACGATCTCGCTCTTCGGACAGTCGCTGCTCGACGAGCGAATTGACCCCGACCTCGTGCGACGCCACATCGGCATGGTCTTTCAGTCCTTCAACCTCTTCCCCCATCTCAGCGTCCTCGAGAACATCCTCGTCGGCCCGGTCCACGCGCTGAAGCGCCGACGCAGCGAGGTCCGCGACGAAGCGCTCTCCCTGCTGGAGCGCATCGGGCTTCGCGAGCGCGCCGACGACTTCCCCGACCGGCTCTCCGGAGGCCAGCAGCAACGTGTGGCCATCGTCCGATCCCTGGCCATGCAACCGTCGCTGCTGTTGCTCGACGAGGTGACGAGCGCCCTCGATCCGACGCTCGTCGGTGAGGTGCTCGACCTTCTGCGCGACCTCGCGCGCCACGGCACGACGATGCTGATCGCCACTCACGAGATGAACTTCGCGCGCGACGTCGCCCACCAGGTGGCCTATCTCGACAACGGCGTGCTCGTCGAGCAGGGCACCCCCGAGCAGGTCTTCACCAACCCCCAGCACGAGTCGACCCGCGCCTTCTTGGAGCGGGTGCGCTAGGAGGCCTGCGCGCGCAGTTCGGGCAACTGGACGACGAGGTCGAACAGCTCCTGGTCGCGGTCCCACGTCAGGTGCGAACGCACCTGCTCGAGCGCCATCCAGACCAGCTCGTCGACTTCCTCGGTCGGGGCGAACTCACCCACGTCGACCGACATGAGGTAGTACGCCACGATCTTGGGCTTGCCCTTGCGGTGCGTGTAGTTCGTCGTGCCGACGAAGCGCTCCACCCGACAGGTCATGCCCGTCTCCTCCCACACCTCGCGCAGCGCGGCCTGCTCGAAGGTCTCGCCCGGGTCGAGCTTCCCCTTGGGGAACGTCCAGTCGCCACGGGACTCTCGGTAGATGCAGGCGACCTCGACGCGACCTCCCGCGACGAACCGGGTGACGATCCCCCCCGCCGCTCGAATGAGGTCGTTCGGCGCGTCCCTCGGGATGATCAGTTCGCCGGTCATGAGGTACACGATGCCAACGGTAGATGAGCGATTCGCGAAGCACAGGGATTGCCGCGCGGAGTTCGCCAAGATTTCACCTAATTAGGCTACTTTCAATGTCCGTCGCGACGATTCCCCTGGTGCTGCGCCTCACCGTGTTCCTCGTCGCGGGCGTGGCGGGGGGCATCTCCAACGGCATCGCCGGCGGCGGCACGTTCATCGTCTTTCCCACGATGCTCGCCATGGGCATCCCGGCGCTGCAGGCCAACGTCTCGTCGTCGGTGGGGGTGGTGCCCAGTTTCTTCGGTGGAATGCGCAGCTTCCGCCACCAACTCGCCAAGCACGCCACGCTGATCCGCTCGCTGTTGCCGTCGTGCCTGTTCGGCACGGCGGCGGGCTGCGCGCTGCTCCTCGGGGGATCGCCCTCGACGTTCCGTGCGGTGGTGCCGTGGCTGATCGGCGCGGGCACCCTCCTGTTCGCGTTCGCGCCCCTGATCACGAGGCGCCTCGCCCACATTCATGACTCGCACCCCGCTCGACGCTGGGCGCTCTTCGCCGGCGTCTTCCTCGTCTCGGTCTACGGCGGCTACTTCGGCGCGGGACTGGGCATCCTGCTCCTCGCGGTGATGGCGGTGACCTTGCCCCTCGACATCCACGAGATCCAGGGCCTGCGCATCGTGCTGTCGATGGTGATCAGCTCGCTGGCGGCCGTCATCTTCCTCATCCGCGGCCACCTCGCCTGGGAGGCCGTCTACATGTTCATGATCGGGACCCTGATCGGGGGCTGGCTCGGCACGATGCTCGTCCGTCGGCTCGCGCCCAACGTGGTTAGGGGGCTGATCGTCGCCATCGGTGCCTTCACCACCGTCCGCTTGGCGGTCTCCTAGTGGTGGCGGAATCACGACTATTCCGATAAGGTTTGTCGAATGGAAAAGTTCTTCTCATTCCCCAACCCGGTCAACGACGCGGCGGCCCGCAGCGTTGCGCTGGGCGTGGTGACGATCTCGGTCCTCGCCTTCACCACCAACACGGCGTGGCTGCTGATCCCGCTGACCTACGGATTCCTGGCACGTGTGGCGGCCGGCCCCAGGCTCTCGCCCCTCGGACAGTTCGCCGTGCGCGTGAGCGGTCCGCGCCTCACCTCGTGGCAGAAGCTCGTGCCCGGCCCCCCGAAGCGCTTCGCCCAGGCCCTCGGTGCGGTCATGACCTCGACGGCCACCATCGTGTGGCTCGGCGTCGGGTGGTCGGCGGCACGCTGGATCCTGCTCCCGCTCATCGCCGCGGCGTCGTTGGAGGGCTTCCTCGGCTACTGCCTGGGCTGCACCATCTTCGGTCTGGCGATCCGCGCGGGACTCGTGCCCGAGGCGATCTGCCTCGAGTGCGGTGACCTGTCGGCGCGCTACGCCGCCGCCGGCTACCCCCAGAAGTAGACGATCCCACCCGAGATCAACGACTCTGGCGCCTGCGCTGCGGGTCGGGCGGCCTCTTTCGTAGGCTGAGTCAATGCGGCTCCCCTCACCCTCACGCTGGCCAGCGCTCGCCCTCTCTCTCGTCCTCGTCGGCCTCGCGCTGCCCACGACCTCGGCCGTCGCACTCGAGGCGAGGGTCGCGGTCGCCAGCGCGTCACCGATCCCTTCGAGTGACACGATCGTGCAGCGGGCGATCACGACGTCGTTCGACGTGACGCTGCGCGGTGCGGACCCGGCCGGTCTCGCGTCGTTCATCGCGGGTCTGTCCGACGCCACGTCGCCGAACTACCGCCACTTCCTCACGCCCGCCCAGTTCGCCCGCCGATTCGGCGCGTCGAAACCGACGGTCGCCGCACTGCGCGACTACTTCACCGGCTTCGGACTGCACGTGGGCTCGTTGAGCCGCGGACGGATCGTGCTACACCTGCGCGGCACGACCACGGACATCGCGCACGCCTTCGCCACACCGGTGGCGACCGTTCGTCGCGGCGACGGCGTGCTGGCCGCCCAGTTCACCTCCCCGGCCACCCTGCCGCGCGAG
>JADGOJ010000052.1 GCA_017883045.1 Acidimicrobiales bacterium | reverse complement strand
GCTCAACACCAACCTCGTGGCCGAGCGCGCCGGCGTCAATATCGGCACCGTGTACCACTACTTCCCGGACAAGACCGCAATCCTCGTCGAGCTCTTGCGACTCGATCAACGGCTGCGCTCGAACTACCTGCGAGAGAAGTTGAACGAGCTCGCGAGCACTCCGGACCTTTCGGTCTGGAGTAGGCAGCTCTTCCAACAGCTCCGGCGGCTGCGCAGCGCCCATCCGAACACCGCGCTGATGCACCGAGCGTTCCGCTCGGTTCCCGAACTCGTGGCCATCGACGACATCGATACCGCGATGACGACGGACTACGTGGCCGGGCTCTTGGGCCAGAGGTTCCCGGCGCTCGACGACGAGCGGGCCCACTTCGCGTCTCGGCTCCTGGTCGAGACCACCAACGCCATCATGGACAGTGCGCTCGCCGAGGGTCCCCAGGCCGGCGCCTTCTTCGACGAGGCCCTCAACCTGATCAACACCTACTTGACGACCATCGACGCTTAGGCGTAAAGAATGCCCCGGAGCCACAACGTGGCTCCGGGGCATTCTCCGCAGTTACTCCTCGATACGGTGCCTCGCGATGTTCTTGTCCGGTCGCGCGAATCCTTCGTAGAGGGCCCCGACGATGACGATGATCAGCATCACCAGCAGAGTGACCCATCCGTAGTTGAAGAACCCTCCTCGACCGCTGCTCAGCGAACTCGGCCACACGACGTTCAACAGCATGATGAACAGGTACAACGCGCCTCCGACGGTGACCGGCATGCCCCACTTGCCAAGGGTGAACGAACCGCTCGGCACCCAGCCACGGCTGCGGGCGATGAGCGCCCCGACGACGGTCAGCAGGAAGGAGAGGTAGATGCCCGAGACACCGAAGGAGACCAACGCGTACAGGGCGTTCACGTGGGCGGGGTACTCGAACCACAAGATGTGTACGTTGTGCGACGGGTTGACGAGCACGAGCAGCAAGAACGCGAACGGGACGATCGTGCCGACGATGATCGCGTTGACCGGGGTCTTGTGCTTCGGGTGGACCTTCCTCAACTTCTCCGCGAAGGGTACCGCCCCGTCGCGGGCCAGGCCAAAGGCCACTCGAGCGCCCGCACCCTGCACCGCTGTTCCGCAACTGAAGAACGCGATAATCACCATCACCAGGAAGAAGTCCTGGAGCCAGCTCGGCAGCACCGCGAGCAGCGACGGGATGCCGCCCGTGATGACGCTGCCGATACCCGACTTCGGCGTCGCGAGCAAGAGTCCGAGCACCAGCACGAACGAGGCGATGCCACCGTAGAGCAGAGCGTTGCGCATGGCCCGGGGAACCTGACGCCCGGCTTCCTTCGTCTCTTCGGCGATGTCACCGGCCGATTCGAACCCGTAGAAGATGTAGACGTTGGCCAAGACCGCGACCAGGGCGGCGCCGGTCAACCAGTGGCCGCCGAAGTTCACCGCAAAGGGGTTGGTTGCGGCGTTCTGAACGCCCTGGGTCGTGAAGGTGTAGCCGAACCCGTGGTTGAATCCGTGGATCGCCAGTGCGATCGCCACACCGAACGTTCCGATGGTCTCGACGTACACACCGAGTCCTGCGACCCGACCCATGATCTTGGCGCCGACCGAGTTCAGGATCGCCGAGAGGACGATGATGACTGCCACAATGGCGAAGATCGTGAGGTGATTCGCCGGATCCAGGTGAGTGCTGAACCAGATGTTCGAGAGGCTCGTGACGTAGCCCACGATGCCAGAGTCCACCGACGCCACGGTGGCCAGGAGGGCGAAGCCGTAGATCCAGCCGACGAACCAGCCGTAGCGCGCCCCGACGTTGTACTTGCCGTACTGGTAGAGGGCCCCCGAGAGCGGGTACTCGCTCGCGAGCTCTCCGAACACCAGGGCCACCAGCATCATCAACCCGACGACGACCGGCATGGTCCAGATGTAACGCGGACCTCCCATGCCGAGCCCGAGGGTGTAGAGCGAGTAGATACCCACCATCGGACTCAAGTAGGCGAAGGCCACCGAGAAGTTGTCAAAGAGCGAGAGGACTCGCGACAACTCCTGCTTGTAACCCAGTGCGGCTAGGCGATCACTATCATGTGTGCCCGTATCATTCGTAGACATTACGTCCCCCTTTGGCGCGACACGTCACCGTGCCGACATGGCCTTACGATAACTATATTCAGTCGATATTTCATGGATGTGGCCTTCCACGACCGTCCGAGTCCGCTTTGGTCAAGCATTCACGTGATGCCGTGACGCGCCTTCGATGTGACTTTGGCCGTGTGCGAACATTGGGACGTGACCGCTGCTGAGCCCACCCGCCAGGAATTGCAGGAGATCATCGCCAAACTTCGCGAAGAGGTTGATCGGCTGAAAGACGAGATTCGCAGAATTCGTCGCGAAACCCACGAGGTACCGCCCCACTACCTCTGACTGCAACTACCCCGCGGGGACGGGACAAGACACGGTGGCATTGGTCGCCAGCACCTGGGCCGCAGCCTCGATGAGCGTGGACTGATCGAGCGAGCCATCGTTCACCGCAGCCACGATGGCGTTCGAGATCCGTCCGGCCAAGGCGAGCGACTTGGCGACACTGGTCGGTGAGCCGAAGAGGATGAGGTCGGCGCCGGCCTGGAGGGCCTCGACCGAGGCCGCTGGTTCGGCCAGGTGCAGGGCGCTGATCGCGCCCGACGAGAGCGAGTCGGTCACGATCAGACCCTGGAACCCCAGCGTCTGGCGCAGCACCTTGACAACGGCCGGCGACAAGCTCGACGGAAGCGGCGAGAGACCTGGCACGTGGGCGTTGGAGAGCATGACGGCCTGCGCTCCATCGGCGATCGCCTGCTTGAACGGAACGAGTCCGGTGCGTTGGAGCTTCGACCACGACAGCGTGGCCGCCGGCCCGTAGTCGGTGTTGCGGGTCGCGTAGCCGAGACCCGGGAAGTGCTTCACCACCGCCGTGACGCTCTTGGACAGGCCGTCCATGAAGGCGGTGCCGTCGGCCGCCGCAATCGCGGGTGCGCCGCTGAAGGAACGCAATCCGTCGGGATTCGCCGCCCCCGGGAAGTCCGCTCGGCCATCCACATCGAGCACCGGTGCGAGGTCGGTGTTGACGCCGGCGGCACTGAGCTCTCGACCAACGCGAAGCGCGATCCTGCCGATCTGCTCGGCGGTCGCGTTCTTGCCCATCGTCTGGGCCCAGGGGAACGGCCGCACGACGTTGGTGAGTCGCATGACGCCCCCACCCTCCTCGTCGGTCATCACCATCATCGGGTAGCGCGCGGGCCGCTCTCGCTGCAGCGTGGCGATGACCGTAGGCATCGAAGCCGGCGCCGTCGAACCGAAGAGCAGCATCCCCCCGTAGCCGGCGCGCGCCGCCGGCGCCATGGCCCCGATGTTCATCGCGTTCACTGGCACCACGATCGTCTCGTTGGCGATCTGGCTGAGCGGCCACGAACTGACCACCTGCGTCGCGCACGCGAGGTTGGTGGCGTCGGTGGTGCCGTTTGCGTCGCCACTCGCCGCGACGGAAGACGAAACGGCGAGCAACGAGCCGGCGAGCAACCTCCAGGTACGCATGCCGCAAGGCTACGGCGAACCTATGACGATTGTCGGCCGCTACGCTGGCGGCAGTCGAAACGAGGTTTCCATGTCGCACTTGATGCCCGCAGCGTTCGTCGGCCACGGCAACCCGATGAACGCCCTCGAACACAATCGCTACACCGACGCCTGGTCGAGTTTCGCGGCGTCGATGACCAAGCCCAAGGCCATCCTCGTGGTCTCGGCGCACTGGTTCGTCAACATCACCGCCGTCACCGCCATGCACGTGCCGCGCACCATCCACGACTTCTACGGCTTCCCCCAGTCGCTCTTCGACGTCCAGTACCCGGCGCCCGGCGATCCTTTGCTCGCCCAACGGATCGTCGATGCCGTCCAGCCCACGTACGTGGGACTCGACGAGGACAGCTGGGGCATCGACCACGGGACCTGGTCGGTGTTGGTGCACATGTTCCCCAAGGCCGACGTGCCGGTCCTGCAGCTCTCGATCAACTCGACGCTGCCTTTCGAGTACCACTTCAACCTCGGTGCCCGACTGCACGCGCTGCGCAGCGAGGGGGTCTTGATCCTCGGTAGTGGCAACGTCGTGCACAACCTGCGTCTCATCGACTGGAACTCCCCCGGTCAGGGCACCGACTGGGCCCAGCGCTTCGACCACGACGTGCGCGCGATCATGACCTCTGACGCCAGCGGACTCGAGCGCGCGGGCGATCACCGCGACTTCGAACTGGCCGTGCCGACACCCGACCACTTCTTACCCCTGGCCTACATTGCCGGACTCTCGGCAGCGGCGAACACGCCCACCCGCACGCTCGTCGACGGCTACGAGATGGGATCACTGTCCATGACGGCCTACGAACTGCGCGCCGCCTGACGCTCTACTTGCGCCGGGCGGCTCGCTGGGCCCGGCGGATGGTGACCGCCAGGGCGCCGACCGCGAGCAACGGCAGCGCCACGACCGCGGCCGCGTTGAACTGCCCGACGTCGCGCATCAGCGCCACAGCGCCGATGATCACCAGCGCCGCGACGAAGATCTCTGGCGTGTCGCCCACGAGGAAGTCCCACCAGAACATCGCGAAGGACCTCAGCAGGCGGATCGGCACTGGCTGCTCGTCGCTCACGACGCCACCTCCTCGCTCAGCGCCGGGAATTCACGCCGGAGCGTGACGACGAGCAGCCAGGTGGCCGCCGCGTAGACCCCGATCAGCACGACCAGCATGGTGTCGTTGCCGGGCCAGCGGACGTTCAGTCCCTCCCCGGTCCAGAACGTGCCGTAGCTCATCAGCAAGATCCCGACGGACATCTTCATCGCGTTCTCGGGAACGCTCGACAGCTGCTTCGCCACAACGGCCCCGACGAGGCCCACCAGCGCCACCGCGATCGCGGCCACGGTCGCGGCGAGGCCCAGCCGGTGAGCGGACGTGCCCAGGGTCAGGACCGTGATGACGACCTCGAGACCCTCGAGAAAGACGCCCTTGAACGCCATGACAAAGGCGATGCGGTCGCGGTCGGGGCTGGAGCCGGCCGCGCGCAACTCGGCGACCACCTCTTGGTAGATCGCGTCCTCGTCGTGCTTCGCCTTCAGTCCGCTCGAGCGAAGGATCGCCTTGCGCAGCCACTGCATTCCGAAGATCAGGAGCACTCCTCCGACCACGAGTCGAAGGTCGCTGAGCGGGATTCGCACGAGCGCCGGACCGAACACTGCGACGAGGGCGGCGAGGGCGGCGAGGGCGGCCCCGGTGCCTTCAAAGGCGGAGCGCCAGCCGCGCGTATGGCCGACGGCGAGCACGATGGTCAGCGCTTCGACCATCTCCACGGCGCACGCGAGGAACACCGCCCCGACGAGGACCACGACACCCGATGAGACTGTGGTGGCAACGAACACGCCCTGCACCCTCTCGAATCTCTCTGGTCGACCACCAGCCCCGCATCGAGTCCTTCGTGCGGCATCGTCAGCGTAGTCGCCTCAGAGTCCGCGAACTCGGCGCGAACGCGGCCCCGACCTCGAGCAACGTCGGTGCTCCCGGTGCGGCTCGGGTCACGCCGCAGTGAACCGGGGCGTCAACGGTCGCGCCGGCGCAGTTCGTCTTCGAGCGCGGCGGGATCGAGGCCGCGACTGCGCAGCAGCACCAGGATGTGAAACCAGAGGTCGGCGGCTTCGCTCACCACACGCTCGTCGCTCTCGCTGAGCGCGGCAACCGCCAGTTCCACGGCCTCTTCGCCGACCTTGCGCGCAATCTGGGGCGTTCCGTCATCCAGGAGTGACACGACGTACGAACCCTCGGTCGCGTCCTGTTCGCGTTGGAGGATCTTGCGCCACAACCAGGGCGTGAAGCACGACGTCGACCCGTCGTGACAGGTCGGGCCATCGGGATTGGCGCGAACGAGCACCGCGTCGTCGTCGCAGTCGAGGATGACCTCGACGACTCGCAGCGTGTTGCCCGAAGTCTCGCCCTTCTGCCACAGCTTCTGGCGCGATCGCGAGTAGAAGTGCACGAGCCCCGACGAACGCGTCAGCGCCAGCGCCTCCTCATCCATCCAGCCCAGCATCAGCACGCGCCCGGTGGCGTCGTCTTGGACTATCGCCGCACGAAGTTGTCCGCTCATCTTGGTTCCTTAAATGGTCGAAGTTGAATCCCCAGGCGTTCGATCTCACGGCGAAGTCCCGCCAGCCCCGCGGGGTTCTCGTGCACGATCGACGCCACAAGCGCGGCGTCGGCGACGCGCAGGGCCGCCGCGACGTGCTCGGCCGATCCGGCGCCTCCCGACGCGATCACCGGCACCGAGACGGCGCTGCGCACCGCCGCGGTTAGTTCGAGGTCGTAGCCAGTGCGCTGTCCGTCGCAACGGATCGACGTCAGCAGGATCTCTCCCGCTCCGCGTTCGGCCGCTTCGACGGCCCACGGGACGGTGTGGGTGGTGGTCGCCACTCGCCCGCCGTGAGTGTGCACCACGCCTTCGCCGGCGTCGATGGCGACCACGACCGCCTGGCTGCCGTAGCGGTGCGCAATCGCGGTGATGAGCGAGGGGTCGGCCAGGGCTGCTGAGTTCAACGAGACGCGGTCGGCCCCCGACTCGATGATGCGCGTGGCGTCCTCGACGCTGCGCACCCCGCCGCCGACCGTGAAGGGGATCTCGAGCACGTCGGCCACGCGCGCCACGACGGACGTCATCGTCGCGCCCTCTTCGGGGGTCGCGGCGATATCGAGGAACACGAGCTCGTCGGCGCCGCCGTCACTGTAGAACTTCGCCAGTTCCACGGGATCGCCGACGTCGCGCAGGCCGACGAAGCTCACGCCCTTCACCACACGGCCGTGGGCGACGTCGAGACAGGGGATCAGGCGCGGGAGAGGCATTGCTCGAGAAAGGTCAGTCCGGCGTCGGCGCTCTTCTCCGGGTGGAACTGCACACCGAGGAACGAGCCGCGCTGCACGGCCGCGGTGATGCCTTCGGAGGTGGCGACGGCGTCGGCCGACTCCACGGCGTAGGAGTGGGCGAAGTAGTACGCGTCGCCCCACGGATCGACGATCGCCCAGCCCAGGCGCGGCACCCGACGCTCGTGGAGCCGTCGCACGTAGCCGGGCAGTAGTCCGAGGCCCGTGACCCCGCCGTCCTCTTCGCTGGTCTCGAGAGCAAGCTGCATCCCGAGGCAGATCCCGAGCGTCGCCCCGCCGCTGGCGTGACGCTCGCGCAATGCCCGCGAAGCGCCGGTGGCGTCGAGGTGCTCCATGGCGCTGCGCGCCGACCCGACGCCGGGCAGCACGACGAAGTCGCCGCTGGTGATCAGCGCAGGGTCGCTCGTCACGACGCTCGGGTGCCCGAGGTGGCCCAGGGCAGCGCGCACCGAGCGGGTGTTGCCCGCCCCGTAGTCGACGACGACGACGTCGTTCACAGCGAGCCCTTGGTGGAGCGCACGAGCGATCCGTCGCGGGTCAACGCCTGGGCGAGGGCCCGACCGACCGCCTTGAACGCCGCTTCGGCGACGTGGTGGGCGTTCTCACCAGTGGCCGTGACGTGCAGGGTGATCCGCGCGGTCTGGGCCAGTGACTCGAATGCGTGCGCCGCCATGCCCGGATCGGGATTGATCGCGATGTTGGCCGTGGCCCGTCCCGAGAGGTCGACCACGGCGTGGGCCAGGGCTTCGTCCATCGGGACTCGGGCCTCGCCGTAGCGGGTCAGTCCGCGCCGGTCCCCCAGCGCCTGGTCGAGCGCCTCGCCGAAGGTGCGCATCATGTCCTCGACCGTGTGGTGATCGCCGGTCTCGAGGTCGCCCACGCCCTCGAGTCGCAGGTCCATGCCCCCGTGGAACGCCAACTGCGTGAGCATGTGGTCGTAGAAGCCCGATCCGGTATTTACGTAGACGCGTCCTTCGCCGGGCACGCGCAGGCGGACGCTGAGCAGCGTCTCGGCGGTGGCGCGACGGTGGCGCACCGGCTGGCTCGGCATCGCCTCGCCGCGCAGAACCGCACGAAGCGCATCGAGCAGCGTGTCGTCGTCGATCTGGTCCTTCACGCTGATGCGTAGTCCACCCTCGTAGGCGCGAACGACGACGCCGTGGACCATGAGTTGGTCGACGAGTTGCTCGGGCTTCTCCATTGGCATGAAGAGGAAGTTCGTGTAGGACTTCAGTGGCGTGAGTCCAAGGCTCTCCAACTCAGTCGCCAGACGCTCGCGTTCGGCGATCTGGGCCGACACGTCGATGGGCGTCGCGAGGGCGGCGAGGGCCAGCGACGCCGAGAGCGAAGAGACCGAGAGCGGCGCTTGGCGCGAGGTGATGACCGCGGTCAGTTCGGGGCTCGCGATCGAGTAGCCGACGCGCGCGCCGGCCAGACCATAGGCCTTGGAGAACGTGCGCAGCACGATTGCCCCGCCGTCGACGCGATCAAGCGCGTCGACCCCGGCGTAGTCGGCGTAGGCCTCGTCGATGATCAACTGCCCGGGAACGTCGGGGATGTCGGGCAGCTCTCCGGTGGGGTTGTTCGGACGACAGACGAACACGAGGTCCGCCCGTTGGGGGTCGTCGATGATGGTCGCCTCGGCCATGATGGCGGCGTAGCGGTACATGGAATACGAGAAGGCGGGCACCGTGGCGATGGTGCCGCCCTCGGCGAAGATCCGTGCGAGCAGGACGATGAACTCGTCACTGCCCGCGCCGAGGGCCACCTGGTCGACACCGACGCCGTGGCGCGCGGCGATGGCCTCGCGCAGCGTGAAGTAACGGCTCCGGTCGTACTCGTTGACGTCGGCGAGCGCTCGGGCCAGCGCCGCCGGGCGGGCGCTAGCTGGCGGCGTGGCCGCGACGTTCCCGTCGAAGCGCAGGATCGACCTCGGGTCGAGTCCCACCTTGGCGGCGATGACCTCGTTCGACGGTGGCCACTGGTAGGCCTCGAGAGCGACGGGCTTGCTCATCGGCGCGCCGTTGCCTTGTGCGCGGTCATGCCCTCGAGTTCGGCCAGCGCCTCGATGGTCGGGGCCAGGCGTTCGAGCCCCTCTTTGGTGACGCGTTGCACGGTGACTGTCTTCATGAACGCCTCGAGTCCGAGGCCGCCGGTGGACTTGGCCCACCCGCCGGTCGGCAGCACGTGGTTGCCGCCGGTCGCGTAGTCGCCCGCGGGCACCGGAGAGTACGGACCCACGAACACCGCTCCGGCGTTGCGGATCCTCCCGGCCAGTGACTCGGCCCGGTCGCCCAACAGCGCCACGTGCTCGGCGGCGTAGCCCTCGACCTCGGCGAGCGCGGCGTCGAGGTCGTCGCCGACTCGCACGACGTAGGCACGAGAGTCGGGACCGTGTTCCATCTGAGCGGCCAGCTCTTGCTGGATGATGGTCTCGTCGAACCCCTCGTCGGCGACGACCACCACCTCACTGGGCCCGGCTGGCAGGTCGATGGCGACGTCGCGGCTCACCAGCAGCTTGGCGGTGTTCACCGCTCCGCCGCCGGGACCGAAGATCTTGTCCACCGGGGCGATCGACTCGGTGCCGTAGGCCATGGCCGCGATCGCCTGCGCGCCGCCGACCGCCCACACCTCGTCGATGCCGAGCAGCGCGGCGGCGGCCGCGACGGCGGCCGAGCCGCTCGGCGGGGTGCAGACGACGATCCGCTCGACGCCGGCAACCTGCGCCGGCACGGCGGTCATGATGAGCGACGACACCAGGCCCTTGGGGACGTAGATACCCACCGACCGCAAGGGCGTCCAGCGACGCTCGAGCGTCACGCCCGGTGAGACTTCGAGCATGAGATCGGCGGGACGCTGCGCGGCGTGCCACGTGCGCACCGATTCGGCGGCGGCGAGCACCGCGGCCGTCGGGATGTCCCCGTAGGCGACCGCGCGCTCGGGCTTGGTCGCCGTCGTGGCGTCGAAGCGCTGGGACCATTCGACAAGGGCTTCGTCGCCCCGCTCGCGAACGTCGTTCACGATGTCCTCGATCGCGATGGGGCGGTCGGTCTTGACGGGCTTGCTCATGGGACCATCCGTTCAACGGGCAGCGTGAGAATGGAATATGCTCCCGCGGCCTCCAGTTTGGGCAGCAGCGACCAGATCTCGGCGGCGGGGACCAGGGCGTGGACCGCCACGACACCGGGCGTCGCCAGGTCCATCACCGTGGGCGAACCCGAGGTCGGCAAGAGAGCAGTGACGTCGGCCAAGCGATCCTTGGCGACGTTGCACAAGAGGTAGCGGTTCGCCCGGGCGTTGACCACCGAGCCGAGCACCATGGTGAGGATCCGACGAGCCTCGTGGTCCGTCGATCCGACACGACCGACCAAGACCGCCTCGGACTCGAACAAGACGCCGATGGAGCGCAGCCCGTTGGTGCGAAGGGTGCTGCCCGTCGAGACGAGGTCGATGATGGCGTCGGCCAGGCCGAGGCGCGGCGAGATCTCCACCGAACCGGCGACGCGGACGATCTCGGCATTGATGCCCCGGTCGGCCAGCACCTTGGCGGCGATGTTCGGGTGTGACGTGGCGATGCGACGACCCTCGAGGTCTTCGATGCCTGTCGCGGTGTCCTCCATCGACACCGCGGCCTGCAGAGAGCAGGTTCCGTAGCCGAGGCGCAGCAGCACCTCGACGTCGCAACCGCGTTCGTGGATCAGGTCGAGTCCGGTGATGCCGCAGTCGACCACGCCGTCCTGGACGTACTCGGGCACATCATCGGCGCGAACGAAGAGCAGGTCGATGTCGGCGTTGCGGCAGTGGGCCTGGAGGACCCGCTCGCCCGGCTCCTGTGGCGAGACGCCGCTCGCCTCGAGCAGCGACCACGACGGTTCGCGCAGTCGTCCCTTCGAGGGCAGGGCCAGCGTGAGTCGGCGGTTCATCGACGGCCTCGCTTCAAGACGGCCCGGTAACCGCCCTCGCCGTGGTGCAGCCACTGCGCCACGCGCGTCACGGTCGCGGTCGATGCCCCGGTGCGCCGCGAGATCTCCTGGTACGGAATACCGTCGTCGACGAGGCGCGCCACCTGGAGTCGTTGGCCCATGGCGTCGAGTTCGGTCGCGGTGCAGAGGTCGCGAAGGAAGGCGGCCACCACTTCGGGATCGCGCAGACGCACGAACGCCGCCACGAGCTCGTCGAAACGGGTCTTGGTCTCGGGGTTGGCCCCGGCGGACACTACTTTGCCACTTGTCATTTCACTATGCTAACGTGCTAACACGCTGCTATGCAAATCATCCCCGCCCTCGACCTGCTCGGCAATGACGCCGTACGCCTTGAACAGGGCGACTACGACCGGGTCCTCTTTCGCCAGCCCATCGAAGAGTTCATGGGCCGCATCGTCGCCACGAACCCCCCGCTGATCCACATCGTCGACCTCCAGGGCGCTCGCGACGGGGCGCTGCGCACCGACGTCGTACGTCGTTGCGTCAACGTATCGCATGGCATCCCCCTGCAGGTCTCGGGAGGGATCCGCTCCACCGAGGCCGCCCACGAGGCCCTCGACGCCGGGGCGTCGAGGGTCATCGTCGGAACCGCCGTCTGGGTCGACGAGGCCTCCCTCGCACGATTCGTTCGGTCGCTCGGCGAACGACTCGTCGTGGCCTTCGACGTGAAGGATGGCCAGTTAGCCGTTCGGGGATGGGTCGAGTCCACCGGTCTCGGCGTCGACGAAGCGCTCGAGCGCTGCTTACGCGAAGGCGTCACCCGGCTCCACGTGACCGCGATCGAGCGAGACGGCACGATGCGCGGACCCGACCTCGCGCTCTACGAAAAGGTCTGTGCGAGCGGCATCGCGGTCGTTGCGGCCGGGGGTGTTCGTGATGACGACGACGTCGCCGCGCTCGAGCGCGCGGGTTGCGAGGCCGCGGTGATGGGCCTCGGCTATCTCGCACGGCTCGGACTCTCACTCGATCAGTAACACTCGCGCGTTCTCGCACGTGACTAGGGACCTAAGTCCCTTGTCACGTACCGGCAACAGTCGCGTTGAGCGCGAATGCGCACGAAGTCGACATCGTGCAATGCAAAAGGGACCTTCTGCCCTAGGGGCGTTTCGACGACGGGTGACAGTCTGTTGATGTACCCGAAATGGAATACAGGAGAATGCATGCGACGAAAGACATTGGACCTACTACTGAACTGGGTCGGCGTGGTGCTGACCGTCTCGTTCATCGTCGGCGGAATCGGAATGCTCATTGGCTACAGCTTCACGAGCAACCAGGTGAAGTCCCAGCTGGTCGAACAGAAGGTGTTCTTTCCCAAGTCGGGCGAACGTGACTACCAGGACCTCGTGAAGGCCAACCTCACCCAGTACGCGGGCAAGCAGGTCCTCACCGGCTCCGAGGCCCAGATCTTCGCCGACAAGATCATCGCCGTGGACACCTTGGCGATCAGCGGCGGCAAGACCTACGCCGAGCTGAGCGCCGCCTCCTTGGCCGCTCCGTCGAACAAGGGGCTGGCGAACCAGGTGGAGCTCGTCTTCCGTGGTGACACCCTGCGCGGACTGCTGCTCAACGCCTACGCCTTCGGATTCATCGGCGTCATCGCGCTGTACGGTGGCATCGGCATGTTCATCGCCGCCCTGCTCATGTTGGTCCTGACGCTGTTCGGCGTGCGCCACTACAAGCAGACGGACCCAGCCGACATCGTCTAACAAGTTTGGTTCCCCCCAAAACAGCAGCCCGGGCCTCGCGCCCGGGCTGTCTTGTCACTTGGGTCGGTCGAAGGTCGCCGACGAACGGTCCCTAGAGGGTGACGACGACCTTGCCGCGCGGCTCGAGCGCGTCGGTCCCCGAGCGAAGTGCGTGGACGGCCTCGAACGCCCGGTCCAGGCTGAAACGATGGGTGATCAAGAACGAGGGCCTCAACTCGCCGGCGTTGACGCGCTCGACCACCTGCGCCCAGGACTTGCGGGTGTAGGAGAAGCTCCCCTGGATGATCAGGTCGTTGTTCACCAGGTCGTCGGGGGCCAACTCGATGACGGTGCCGTGCGGCGCGAGACCCAGCATGATGACCATCGCGCCCCGGTCGGCAATCGCGATCGCGGACGTCGACGCCGCCCCATTGCCCGCGGCCTCAATCACCAGGTCGAAACGGACCTCGGGCGTGATGGTCGTGAACTCGTCGGCGCCCGCTCGTCGCGCGAGTGACGCCTGCGCCTCGCGTCGGCCGATGACCACGACGCTCGACGGATTGAAGAGGCGCACCATGTGCGCGGCCAGCAGCGCAATCGTGCCGTCGCCGATGACGGCGACTCGCAGTCCGTCTCGCAGGGGAAGCCTCGTCAGCGCCCGCCACACCACGGCCATCGGTTCGACGAGCACGGCGTCGGAGAGCTCGACCGAGGGGGCCAGGCGATGCACGAGGTTCGCCGGCACGGCGATGCGCTCGGCGATCGCCCCGGGTCGGGTGAAACCGATCTCGTCGTAGGTGACACAGCGATTCGTGTCGCCTCGTCGGCACTCGTCACAGACCCCGCACACGATGACGCCCTCGACCACCACGCGCTCACCGCGCGATGCCACGCCCGCGACGTCACGCTGCAGCTCACCCACCCATTCGTGGCCCAGCACCAGCGGATAGCGGACGTACGCGGGGTCGACGCTCCCGTCGATCAGTTCGAGGTCGGTGCCGCACATGCCAGCCATCAGCGGAGCCACCAACGCCTCGTCGGCGTTCGCGACCGGCTCCTCTCGCTCGACGAGCAGGAGGTTCCCCGGAGACTCGACCACGAGAGCCTTCATCACGCCTTCCTCTGGCGCGCACCGCCGAGCAGGGCCGTCACCCGGTCGGCGTGGGCCCTGACGATGAGGCCGAGCCGCTGCACCTCGCGAAGCGGCACGTCGACCTTCAGGCCGGTGATGCTGAGCGCCCCGGCGCAGCGACCCTGGTGGTCGAAGAACGGGGCGCCCACGCAGAAGACGCCCTCGGCCTCCTCCTCGTCATCGGTGGCGAAACCCTCTCGGCGGACCCGCTCGAGATCGTCCAACAGCGCCGCCTCGCTCGTCAACGTCTTGGAGGTGTGCACGGCCATGCCGGCGTCGGCGATGAGGCTTCGCACGTCGGCCTCGCTCATCTGGGCGAGAATGGCCTTGCCGGCCGCGGTGGCGTGGGGCTCTTCGCGCTGTCCGAGTGGCGCGTGGAACCTGATCGAGCCCTCGCCATCGATGCGCTCGAGAAAGACCGGATAGCCGTCCTCGTTCATGGCGAGCCGCGCGGTCATGCCCGTCACGCTCGAGAGGTCGCGAAGGGTGGGCAGGCCGAGTTCGGCGATGGAGGTCTGCTGGGCGACGAGGTCACCGAGTCGCAGGAGGTTCAGTCCCAGCACGTAGCGCGGACCGGGATCGACGGCCCGCAAGAGCCCCGCGGCGCCCAGGGTTCGCGCGAGGGACAGGGCGGTGCTCTTGGCCACCTTCAATTGCCCGGCAATCTCGGTCACCCCGAGTCCACCGGCCCCGGCGCCGCCCACCAGGTCCAACAGGTGGGCGGCGCGGGCCACCGACTGAACTTCGTAGCGCTTGTCTTGGTCGTGAGTGTTCGGCACAGTACAACACAATACGGTCCAGCCGTCTTATTTTCAACATTTGACTTGACCACTAGTGCGATACCTGCTTGTATGTCGTAATCAATACCGACAAGCGTTTTGTTGTGCCGAACAGACAGTTACGTATCGGCGAGCGTACGGACGCGGTACGCCCACGCACGATGGCACTGCGTTCGAGATTTGACGGCCGTGCGCTGCTGCTCACGAGGCCGGCGGGCGTGAACTGGATCACCGGCGGGCTCTCCGATCCGCTCGACCTGACCGCGTCGAGCGATCCGGTCTGGGTCGTCGAGACCGAGAGCGGGAGGGCGTTGATCACAAATCAGATCGAGGCGCCCCGGCTGGCGAACGACTTCGACCTCGCCCGCCTCGGATGGAACATCATCGGCGTACCGTGGTTCGACGCCGACGCGCCCCTCGAAGCGGCGTTGGCCTTCAGCGGCGAGTCTCCAGAGGACCTCCTCAGCGACCGCGCCGACATCGGACTCGACATCTCCGAGGACCTGATGGCCGCGCGAATGGCGCTCACGGCCCCCGAGTGCGACGACCTGCGCCTGCTCGGCGCACTCGTCGGCCACGCCCTCGGGGCCGGCGTCGACGCCTGGCGACCGGGGGTCTCGACCGACTTCGACGTGGCGGCCGTCGTCGGAGCCGAGCTCGAACGACACGGCGCGAAGGCCGTCTGCCTGATCGTCGGGGGCGACGATCGCCTGCGCAAGCTGCGCCACCCCCTCGCGATCGGCGAGACGTTGCACGACGCCGCGATGGCGGTCGTGGTCGCTCGCCGAGGCGGACTGCACGCGGCGGCGACCCGCATCGCGGTCCGTCAACCCGATGACCCGATCGTCGCCCTCGTGGAGGAACTCGACGCCGTCAACCGCGACGTGCTGGACGCGTCGTTGCCGGGCGGCACCTGGGGCGGCGCCGTCGAGGCGCTGGCCGCGGGCTATGAGTCCATT